>CAZVMT010000107.1:0-10275 GCA_964628765.1 uncultured Candidatus Bathyarchaeia archaeon
ATAAGCAGCTTTGGCTTTACCATCAACACGGAGCTGCTTGATTATTATGATCTCCCAGAGCCGACAACTTGGTTGGACTTGGCGAGCCCGGTTTACGCAGCATATCTACCCACTACACTGGTAGGGACTGCTGACGCGACCACATCCACCTCAAACACTCGGATATTCCAGATCATACTACAGATATATGGCTGGGAGGATGGCTGGAACCTACTCGCAAGGATGGGGGCCAACTCCAAGATATTCGACCAGTCAGGCAACGTAAGAGACGCGGTAATCAACAAAGAGATCGCCATAGGCACAACCATCGACTTCTATGGCTATACTGCTCAGTGGCAGAACCCCGAGTTCTGCAGATACATATTCCCCGCTGATGGAACCATCGTAAACGCTGACCCAATAGCGCTGCTAACAACCGCGACGGACACTGAACTAGCCCAGGGCTTCATCGAGTGGGTGCTCAGCTCAGAAGGACAGAAGACTTGGCTTGATGGTAACATCAATAGGATGCCTGTAAACGAGGCTGTCTTTGATACACCGGAGGGAACAATACGCTCAGACCTTGAAGAGGTATTCGGCAAGACACAGGAAGCCTTGACCATCCAGTTTGACAGCGTTGAAGGCGCAAGCTACTATTCAGCTATCAGAAGCTATCACAGATCAGTCGTTGTGCTACCCCAGATACAACTGGAGGGACTCTGGGAGGACCTGACCTGGGCTCTTGAGGATGGAAAGATCACTCAGGCACAGTTTGATGACATAGCAGGCAGGATCGGTAATCCCCTTGAGATACCTTTCATTGACCCAGCCACTGGTGAGACCGAGCTATTCACCTTGGAGTACGCCCAGTCCATCAATGAGCGAGTGGCAACAGATGTCGAGTATAAACAAGACATCGTGGACGCGTGGGTTACAGCAGCAAACAGCCACTACGCTGAACTCGCTGCGGAACTAGAGAGCATATCCTAGGGGAACGTCTTGACAGAGGGCTGGATGGAGAGTATCTCCATCAAGGAGACCGTCGAAAAACTCAGGAGGGAGCTAGACCCCCTCACACTCACGCAGACCATCATATCTTATGTTATGCTTATCGGTTTCCTGATACTCCCCCTCTCTTCGTTGGTTATTCAGGGCTTCAAATATGGGGGCGGGTTGAGCTTCAGATGGTTCATCAACATATTGACGAGCCCAGAGTATGTTAGCCTCCAGAGCAGGGGCGGGAGGATGTTTGAGGTACGCCGCGGTGTCATGTATATTTGGGGCTATGATCACGGGATATTACTTAATTCGTTGTTCGTCGCATTCGCTGTAACCATCTTTTGCAGTATCATCGGTATCGGCGTAGCTATGATTATGGGCAGGTACGAGTTCAAGGGCAAGGCTATCTTTAAAGTAATACTGCTTATCCCCCTCTTAGCGACGCCGTTTGTTAATGCGTATGTTGTTGGGAAGGTTTTCAACCCCCAGTTTGGGCTGCTCAACTATCTCCTAGTAGATTTGCTCCATTTATTGCCTTGGAGGGTAAGCATAGATGGATTAATCGGACTCATCGTGGTCCAGACACTGACCTATTACCCCATAGTATACACAAACGTGTTATCCTCACTCAACAACATCGACCCCAGCCTAGAGGAGATGGCTGAAAACCTCGGCTCAACAGGATTCAGATTATTCAGGACAGTCACATTTCCCCTCTTCCTACCCGGGCTAGTTGCGGGGGCGATAATCACATTCATATTCAGTCTAGAGGACCTCGGCGCCCCCATAGGCTTCATCGGGGCGACAGCCAACCCCCTCGCGAAGAATGTTGCCTCTTATCAGATATACGCTAGCTTCAGGGAAGCATTGACGGGTGAGATATCCCCAAAGGTATCGGCGTTGGCGTTGCTCATCATGGTCATCACCGTATTGAGCTATACGCTGGTCAAGTACTATACGAGCCGCAGGAGTTACACCATGCTCAGCAAGGGAGGAAGATGGAGCCCACGTCTGAGCACACCAAAGATGGGTACACAGGTAATCATCGTCGGTTCACTCTTGCTATTATTCATTTTTGGCGCGATGCCCCAGATAGGGACCTTGATTCTAGCATCCACGAACTGGGCTACCAGCGGCACGTTCCCCACAAAAATCACCATGGATTACTTCAAGGCGCTCACGACAAACCGAGACGTAGTAAGAGCGATACTCAACAGCCTAGGCTACAGCATAGTCGCCGTAGTCATCATGATCGTCGTTGGCTCAAGCATCTCATATGTGGTGGCTAAACGCGATATCCCGACGAAGTCTCTTCTGGACCTTCTCGCGACTGTGCCTGTTTCTGTACCCGGTGTGAGTCTCGCCGTAAGCTATTTCCTGTTTTTCTCTACAAGTTTCTTCAGGGGGTCACTGATGGACCCATTAACAGATCCAGCCTTCCTGCTTATCATGGCGTACTCCATTAGGAGGCTCCCATTCACCACGAGGTCGGTCTACGCAGGGCTACAGCAGATAGACAAGAGCCTAGAGGAGGCTTCGCTTAACTTGGGGGCTACCCGGACAGCGAGCTTCATCAGGATAGTGATTCCGTTGATTATTTCAAATGTCATTAGCGGGGCGTTATTGAGTTTCGTATACTCTATGTCTGAGGTCAGCACCAGCGTCACATTGGGTGCTCTACGAGAGGACCGCGTACCTATTACATTCTTCATCAGCCAGATCGTGTATGGCACCGCTGCCGTGGGCTCTGTAAGCATCGGTGCGAGCCTCTGTATATTATTGATGGCTGTACAGATCACCGCCATGGCCGTGAGCAACTATGTGCTCAAGCAGAAAGTATCATTCCTAGGAGTCTAAAAAGATGGTAGAAATAGAGTTAAAGAATTTAACAAAATGCTTCGGAGAGGTTACTGCCGCAGACCACATCAATCTCACAATTAAAGATGGGGAGTTCTTTACCCTCCTCGGGCCAAGTGGCTGTGGTAAGACTACTACGATGCGTATCATCGCTGGCTTGGAGTTCCCAACCGAGGGACAAGTATTCTTCGATGGAACAGATGTCACCCAGCTGCCATCATATGAACGAAACACGGGTATGGTCTTCCAGAATTATGCTCTCTGGCCTCACATGAAGGTCTTTGAGAACGTCGCATATGGATTAAAAGTCAGGAAAATCCCCAACGATGAGATCGCGGAAAGAGTCAAGGATGCATTGAATCAGGTTAAACTCGGTGGGATGGAGGACAGGTTCCCCACACAGTTAAGCGGCGGACAGCAGCAAAGAGTTGCCTTGGCTCGTGTGCTGGTGATTAACCCCGCTGTCTTGTTACTGGATGAACCATTGAGCAACCTCGACGCCAAGCTCAGGGTCCAGATGCGTGAAGAGATCAAAGCGCTACAGAAACGGCTTGGCATCACCACAGTATATGTGACTCATGATCAAGAGGAAGCCATGTCTGTCTCAGACAGGATAGCCATCCAGAACTATGGCAAGGTCATGCAGATAGGGGCACCCTTGGACATATACAATGTGCCCCAGAATGTCTTCATAGCCACATTCATGGGGAGAGGAACCCTGCTGGATGGAGAGGTTACCAGCGTTGATGATGTGGTATCGATACAGGATGGGGCTATTACCCTGAAGGGCTTGGACTCCACGGGCTCGATCAAGACAGGAGACAAGGCATCCTGCATAATTAGACCGGAGAGCTACGAGATAGAGAAACCAGATGAGCCATCAAATGTCTTGGAGGGCACAGTGGAGTGGACTTCCTTCATCGGACCCTACACCGAGGTGAGACTTGATGTAGATGGGCATAAGATACTTGTCGATGTGCCTCCAGATGTATCGTCTGAGGTGGGTGGAAGGCTTAAGGTCTACATTCCCTATAAGAATACGATAATGTTACCAATGGATGTGAATTAGATGATTAGAAGAAATCGATTAACCATTCTTGTGCTAATAGCCATCACAGTGACAGGGCTTCTTGGCACAATCCCATTCACTGAATCCTACACAGGACAGAAAATAGCGGAGTACATGAGTTCACCTCTACCCACAGCACCTGAGCCTGTCCTTCAGGGTGATGATTTCCCGGTGACAGTCAAGGATCTATCTGATTCTTTGGCTGGTGGAGCGGCATCAGACTGGAATGGGGAAATATCATCAATGTATGGGGTCTATGACCTAACCCTTGTGAATGGGACATTTGATGGTGAGAAATGGCTTCTCTACTTCAACGTGGCTGGGGATGTTCACGTTGGATTGTATAATCTTACGTTAACTCAGGGTACAGGAGCAGCTGCATTATCTGTTCATCAGAGCAGATGCGTCTGGGTATTGAAGGAGTGGCCTGAGAGCATAACATTCACTCATGTAACAGACATTCATGAACCCATAGGAGAACTGGTTTTTCCCGCATTCATTCTCCAGAGTAATTTCATCAACCCAGATTTCGTGATCGCAACCGGAGATATCGTACAAACCGAAACAAATGCACGAGCATGGGCATATCTTCAATACGCGATGCTTCATTTTGAAAACCCAACCTATCTGTTACCCGGTAACCACGACTATTCTGGATACGGTGGCAAGATATACGCTCAGTATGGTGGTAAGCTGAATTACACGCTTGTACTCGGTGATTTTGTGATTATAGCAACAGATACAGATGGCATTGGATACTTGGATCAGGACCAACTCACCTGGCTGGAAAATCAACTAGAAAAATATCAGGATAAGGTAAAGATCATCGGGTTCCACCATGGGTTGCTCAGCAGCGAGTACGGTATAGGTGAAGGAGCAGAAAACTCCATGATGGGAGGTCAGATTACAGCTAGCTGGGAGGAAATTGATGAACTCGCTGACACCATGTACTTCACATGGAAAGACGCAGAGGAAAATCCACTCCCAGAAGCACAAGAATTAATGAGACTAATACAAGAATATGATGTTCGTGTTATTGTAGCTGGGCACGTCCACCGTGACGTAATATATGTAGTAAATAATCAACACTACTTTATCACCACATCCACAACAGGAGGCGGATTACCCCCCACCGAGAGATATGGTTCAAGACTCATTACATTGGATAATGAAGGTACAGTTCATTTAGATCCCTACGCAGAGGCTAGTCTTGAGATACCTCCAAATAACCTACCGACAGGTCTTGTGTCATACACCTACAGCTCTGCGAATGATTTCTCGGGTACAGCCGTATCTGTATCATTGGAGAACAACTTGGAGATGGATATCAACGAGGGTAGGCTAATCTTCAAGGTATCCAAGAGCAAACCCTTAGAGGATTACGTCTTCGTAGGAGAACAACCCGTACGAATAGAGACAACAACTACTTCTGAGGGATACGTATTTGACGCCTACTTTGATGTAGAAGCCCAGTCAGGCTTCATGGTTACATTGAAGGCAGCTGATGATAACTTAGACCCTGAGATATGGGTTGAACTCGCTGAACCCTACCAATCAGAGACATCCACCTTGGTGACTTTATCCGCATCTGATTATGGATGGGGTTTGAAGGAGATGGATGTAAGTTACTCAGTGGATGATGGAGCAACATGGACAACCGTTGAATCCACAATAGAGCCAATACTCACAGGAACCCTATACAAGGACACGTTCCCGCAGGTAGACATACAGTTCGAGGTACCAGCGTTGTCTGAGAGAGACACAATAATCGTCAAGGCTGAGGCAACTGATTACGCTGGAAACACCGCAGATTATCAGTCACCCGACTTGGCTGCATCTGGTCCAGTTGTTTATACTCTGTCAGTAGACTCGGAGCCCATCTCAGTTGAGATAGATGTGGATGCTGTATCAGTCTCGACTCCATACGAGGAGGAGCTGGCTGAGGGTGAGCACACCATTTCTGCCCCTGAAACAGTAACCGTTGAAGGAGTTGACTATGATTTCCAGGAGTGGAGCACAGGGTCAACCAGCAGCGAGATAACCATAACCCTATCAGAAGACGCCAGCATCACAGCCACATATCTGGAAATAGAGACCGAGGAACCAGAGCCTGAGCCGGATACTGGTGGAGGCATACCCTTCCCAGGTAGCTTTGTGTTGATAGGTGTTGCCACTGCGATCCTTGTGTTCAGAGTGAGAAAGCCTAGGGTTCCCTAATCCTCTTTATTATATTATTAACTCGAATATCTCGGCTCCACGACTGATGTTCTCGATGTCGTGATTTACCACATAGACAGTGCCATTCTTCTTGTAGGCTTTTATTGAGCCCTTCTTGATGAGGTCGATCATCTGATCTATGCTCATGTTGTTTCTCTTCATGGCTTCCTCGATGGAGACGATGCTCAAAGACTTGGCCCTCCTACTCATTAGATCAAGGGTGTCCTCGACGCATTTCACCATCATATTCACCAATGGATAGATTGTTCCCTGCCCAGACTTTTCGGCGCATTTACGGTAATACTTCATCTCATAGCTATCCAATGGCAACCCAAAGATGTAACCCTCATAGTTGAGCAGCCACTTCGCCACCAGCCTGCATGTTGAACCTGTCCCCAGGTTGAATGGGCGAATCTGGTGGAAATAGCTCTGAAGAATAGCGGATTTCTCGATAACATGGTAACTCGGGCTATTATTCAGCTTCTCCAAGAAACCATCGATAGCTGGACGAATCGCGTCCCTCTTACCTTCATCCCTGAAGGTCCCGGCGTCTTTGGCGATGTTATTCATGGTTATCTTGTGTAATTCCAGTATCCCGTCAGTTGTGATGGGGGTTTTTGAGTTCCTGTTGATGTACTCGAAGGCGTTACTATGATTAATGATTAGATGCTGGAAGTAAGGTCTCTTCCCCAGCATATCTTGTCCGTTATCCAGAATACTTCGAGTCTCTTCCAGGTTGAGGGTTGAGCCCTCAATGGCGTTGCTGGTATAGGCGAACTCCACTAAAATGTCTCGGAGAATCTTTCTAAGAGAAACCTTATCCAGAAGCATGGATTCAAGTCGGCTTCTCTTAGAATTAATCCGATCCACTATGAATACGTCTAGATATTTCACGCGACGCCCACTGGCAGTTAACTTTCTTATGATTTTAAAGGATTATAGAACAAAAAGGAATAAAATACTGGGTTATTGGTTGAAAAAGTCGAGGGGGCGCTGCCCAGTCATCCTTGATTCCTTGATGAGGAAATCCCTCATCTCATCTGCGTCGGTGAATATCCGCGTAGCGTACCACTCGAAGAAGGGGCTCGGCTCATATGGGTAATAAGCGTAGACCAGCTTTGCCAATGACTTGGCGTAGACCATCTCACACATGACCCCGGCGCTGATGCTTCTCCTAGGATGATATACTACCACGAGGTCGCTGTTCTCGATGATCTTGTAGTCGCTGTCGATGATCTGGAACCTGAGGTTCTTGATGGCTGTTTCCACCTCGCGTATATCGAACTCCGCCTCCATGGGTCCATCCTTGTATGTCATCCTGAATGTGAATGTATCAGACATCTCCTCATTGGCATCAATAGTAGCATTCACAGCGTCCCGCCACTGCTCCACGATATCCCAGTCCTTAATCAGGTAAGGGTCATAGAGAACATAGTACTCGCTCAGGCTCTCCAAGAACTTTTTTATCTTCTTGAAGAAATCCGCTCCCTCACCCGTGATGGGGTGGCTCAGGTACACTGTCTCCTTACTGGGCTTGTAGATGAGGTCTCGGGCCAGCTCTGGACCGTTCTCGTAGGCTACCAGCTGTATCCTGCGTTTTGGCGTGAAGGCTTCCGCGAGTTTGTATACTCCGCTGACTTCTTCCCGTCGCCAGTTCGCTATCTCCCCCAATGTGTATTTGTGGTCCTGCCACTGGGAGTCCTTCGCTAACCTATCCCTAACCCTAACAATGTCATCGAATATTATGATGAATAGGTCCGGGTTGAGAAGCTGCACATCCTCCTCTGTGAGTCCCTGGAACCTGTTTCCCTTCCACTCGAAATGCACTGGTGTGCTGATGACGTGGACTCCACCCTCCTTGTTTATCTCGTGATTGATCTTCTGGATCGCCTTCAACCGGTACTGCTCCATCTTCTCAGGCTGGCTATCATAAAAGTCGAGTATATTGATCTTGGTGAGGTGAGTATTATCCAGCTTAGCCTCCTCGACGATATACTCGAAAAGATGATGATAACCGAAGCTCGCTATCTCCTTGAGCTCCCTGATAATATCGTCTCTCCCGTTTCCCGGGGGGCCATTGAATATTATGACTCTTTTCCGATTTGACATAATGAATCAATGCAGTTCTTATGGTTAAAATGTAACGGAAAAGTTGAGCCAAACATGCAAAAAGCTTAGAGGAGTTTGGGGTACTCGTGGGGGTTAGCCCGTTTCCAGGCTGACAACTCGTGTATCGTTAGAATCTGGTCATACTCCTGCGTAGAGACACCATTACTGTAGGCAACCTCTGAGTCCAACCCGTTCTCAAACACATAAGCCACCTTATCAATAATCGAGTACTTGTGACCGATCAAGTCCTCATCCCCCAGCCCCTTGAACATGTCTGGGGAAGGCTTCTCACGGGTAATGCTCTCAGGCACATCAAAGTACTCTGCGAGCTGCCTAACCTGTCCCTTGTATAGGTCCATGATCAACTCGATGGGCAGATCATCGACACCATCCTTGACGAACCAGCCCACAAATGCCTCTGCGCGGTTCGCAGCACCCACCAGTAACAGGTTGTTCTTCGCTGAATAGTCCTCCAGTATCCGTCTCCTTGTGACGTGCCTGATGTTAAACCCGTTCTCTATTGTCTTGGCTATCCCAGCAACGAAACCTATCCTGAGATTGGATGGGTCTTGGCGTTTCAATGTGACCTCGAATGGGGATGAGCCGTAGAGTATGGGTGATAGTATCTCATTTGATAACAATATCATCTTGTTTATGAGATAGGAGTATGGTACCAGCTTCATTATCAGTGGATTATATGTGCCCTGCTCCCGTACCGCTGGCGAGATATCTCTCACATCGTAATTGATTCCTAAATTTTCTGCTAGTTCCCCCGCTGATCTCGTGAACTTTGAGCTGCTATCCCGGTCATATAGATGCAGACCATGGACTTTTCCTGGGTCATCTAGAGCATCAGCGCATATTGATGCTGCTACTGATGAGTCTACTCCTCCACTTACACCTAGGCATATCCCGTCGAGGCTATTTTCTGAAATTTTATTGTGGATAAACTCTTGAACCTTTTTACTGACCTTCTCGCAGTCAATCTTCATGGATTCTTCTAGATCGATTATAGTTGCCATTTCCTACCCCTCTGCTTGTCTATATGGTATATACGAATGGAGGTTGATAATATTAATTGTTAGTCTGACGGGAAAAACTGATTCGTTTCATGAAACAAGTATATTGAATTTCCCGCAGTATAACAAAGTTTTTGGGTTCAATTTAATTATTCTAGTGCGCGTACCCAAAGAACCTTAATCACCGTACCAAGCATATTACCACGAATCGCTATGCCACGCAACTCTGACGTGATATCAGTTATAATACCCACCTATAACGAGGAAAAGAACATCGAACGATGCCTCACGGCAATAACAAACCAATCCATACCCAGAGACCAGATAGAGATAATAGTAGTAGACGGCGGCAGCAGCGACCGCACGTGCATGTTAGCGGAAAAACAGGCAGACAAAGTCATACAGCAGGAGAGCATGGGTGTGGGTGGAGCACGTAACGATGGCTTCAAGATAGCAAAAGGCTCCATTGTGGCCACGACTGATGCGGATTGTGAGCCATGTAGGGACTGGGTTGCCTCGATTCAGGAAGCGTTCATGGACCCTGAAGTTGTTGCTGTAACTGGGTTCCAATATGGTTTTGATTGGGACAACATGAATAGGTTCGAGATATTCGTGTACGACAGGTTGATCAAGTTCGCGAATGTGGTGTATATTGCTGTTTCCAAGATAAATCATTATCATCTATGTGGAGCGAACTCTGCGTTCAGGAAAGATATATTGCTTGAGATAGGGGGGTACCTGCCTTTGGTTTATGGTGATGATATTGAGATATTCCATAGGATAAAGAAAAAAGGGCAGGTTAGGCTTAACCGGGGTATGATGGTGGATTATAGTGTCCGTAGGATGAGGAAGATGGGTTTGTTCAATTATATTCGCTTCTCAGCTAAAATGTTCCTGGAGGTCATGATTCTTGGCCAGAGGCCCATTAAGGGAGATTACGCCCGTCAGAACTATGATTAGCGCGCGCATTTTATCATCATAACACATCCAGCATAACCTATTACATTCACATAAATTTTATACTAC
>CAZVMT010000108.1:0-10156 GCA_964628765.1 uncultured Candidatus Bathyarchaeia archaeon
CCCGTCAACCATATCGTATAATTTTTACTAGCATTCAACGTTGGTACAAAAAATATTGTATTTAGTAAAATATTTAAAAAATAGTACAAGACAGATACGAAATCGAATTGGATATTTAAAACCAATATCGAATATTGAATCCAAAATTTCGTATCCTGCATCTAATGCAGTCAACAAAATCATACACCATAACAAAGGGGGGAGGGGGGTACCAGCACCCCAGCCCTGAAGCAGCTTCCTTCAACGAAACCAGCCCCAGAACAACCCAGATCACCTCCTGATCCATGTAAAAAACCGTCACCATAACGTCTTCCAGTATACAAAAACGTATACAATTCACACCAATTCACACATCTTCCCACACAGAAAAAAAGCACCGAACCACCACCAGCGGACCCCACCCGAATAATATATACACCAAAAAGCCACCTAACATGCGGTGAATATATTGAATAACGAACGAGAACTACTCATGATCCCCGGACCCACCATCGTATCCCCAAGAGTCCTAAGAGCACTAGCACGACCCATACTCAGCCACGTAAGCAGCGAATTCGTCCAAGGCTACGCAGAAGCACTACAACTCCAAAAAAAACTATTCGGAACAACGGGAACCCCATTCCTACTCGCAGGAAGCGGAACCCTAGGCATGGAAGCAGCCATCGCCAACCTCATGGAAAAAGGCGACAAAGTCCTCTGCATAGAAAACGGATACTTCGGAGAAAAATGGGAAGAAATCGTAGAAACCCACAGAGGCAAAGTAGACCGCCTCAGATTCAACTGGGGCGACCCAGTAGACATTAAGCAGATCGAGGAAAAACTAAGCACAAACGAACACAAACTCTTCACAGTAGAACACGTAGACACCAGCACAGGCATCGCCAACCCCATAAAAGAAATAGGCAAACTCCGCAAAAACACAGACGCACTCTACATCCTAGACAGCGTCTGCGGAATGGGCGGCATGCCAGTCAAAATGGACAAATGGAACATCGACTACTGCCTCACAGGAAGCCAAAAAGCCCTAGGCGCCCCACCAGGCATCAGCAACTTCTGCATCAACGACAAAGCATGGGAAACCATCGAAAAACGCAAGACACCCCCAACAGACTACTACGTCAACATAAAAAAATGGAAACCCATCATGGACAACCCCATGGGATACTTCGCAACACCAGCCACAGGACTCGTACTCGGCATGCTAGAAGCACTACGCATCATCGACGAAGAAGGACTAGAAACACGCTGGAAACGCCACGAAACATACTCCAAAGCATTCATCGCAGGCATCGAAGCACTCGGAACAGAAAACTTCCCCGCCAAAGGATCAAACGCCCACACACTCACCGTACCCAAGATACCAGAAGGCTGGGACGACGCCAAGATGAGAAGCATCATGTACAACAAGTACGGCGTAATCATCGCAGGAGGCCTCGGCAAACTAGGCGGCAAGACCGTCAGGGTCGGTCACATGGGTAACGACACCATGAATGACCTCGTAGCCACCATGGCATCTATGGAGAGCGCCCTCGCCGAGATGGGACACATTGATGACCCAGGAAAGGCAGTCGGCGCCATGATGAAGGTCTTCATCAAATCCTAGGTTATTATTATTTTTTCACTTATTTTTATTGACTGAATCGTTTTTTTTCTCCTTTTTGGATATAAACATGAAACCGGTTTTCAGATATGACAAGATGCATGATTGTGACCCGGTTACAGTTCCTAACAGTGAAGAAGATTGGAGTACAACGAGAAAAGACCGAGGCCAAAAGGTGTATCCAGAAAGAAGGCCAACAAGGTGACAGCAAAACAAAATAGAAAAGAACAAAAACCAGAACTCGGACGACCCAGATTGCAAGATGGAGATAAAAATAAAAGAACAGGCTACAGAGACCTCAGAAAAAAACAAGACATCATCTCCCTATGGCCCAAGATCGTAGAATACATAGGACTCAGCGAATACGAATCCAAAGTCTACCTCAGCCTCATCAACCTAGGAACAGCAGGAGCCAGAAAACTAAGCATCAACTGCGACGTACCAAGAACAAAAGTCTACGGCACACTAAAAAAACTCATAGAATACGGCCTAGTAGTCGAGATACCAGGAGCACCAAAAAAATTCAGCCCAAGCAAGCCCAAAGACAGCTTCAACACCATCCTCAACATAACCAAGGAAAAAGCAGAAGACTTCAGCCACATAGTCGACAGACTCGAAACACTATACACCGAACACAGCGAACAAGGCGGACCACGCAAAAAACTAGTATGGTACCTAGACCCAGAAGAAGACATACGCGGCAAATGCAGCGAACTCATCCGACAGAGCGAACAAGAACTCAGCATCATAACAACAGAAGACGGACTAGAGATACTATTCAACAGCTACCACAGACTACTAGACGAGATGCAGGAAAACGGCGTAGAGATCAAACTACACAGCCCCCTCGACCCCAAGGTAAACCCACTAGCGAGAGAACTCAGCTACATATTCCAAGTCCAGAAGGTAAACGTAAAAACCCCAATCCTCTTCATCAACAGCGACAACAAGCGTTTCCTAATAGCAAGACTCGCCAGAAGAGGAAACCAACAACCCTTCCTCAGCGCCATGTTTACAGAGGACAAGGAACTCCTAGAACTGGTACACCTTCTCCTCTTAAACAACCACAACAAAATACTCCTACAGGCCTTCCCACTATAAAAAAAGGGGTAACCCCCATACTCCCACTTTTACACCGTTGACTCATACAGGTCCTTCAATGACTCGATGAGCATATCCTCATTAGCCATCTTCGAGACAACCAACGGAATACTCTCATGCTGGGCCAACTGAACCGCGAGGGGATCAATCTCATCTATAAGCCCATGAAGGATAATCACACGAGGCTTGAATGGACTGATCTTGACAGCGATCATGGGAGAACGCCCCCTACTGACACCAGTAAAGATGAGGGCACGCTCACTGGTAGTCCCAAAGATCCTGTAAAAGTCCAGACCACTGAGCATCATAATCGCCTTAACGCTATCCACAACAGTATAACCAAAAACATCCTGATCACGCTGATCCTCACCAGTAAAAAGCACCCCATCAACAGCCTCAATGATCTCCTGAATCGATACCGGAGCCATGAACTCCCTGATATCACTGAAGACATCACTGGGGTCAAGGGTGATCCTGCTGAGCTGCCGGATATAGTGCCCACCCCTCGACTCATCTAAATCAAGAAGCGACTCGACGTAACGTTTTATGAAGCCGCTCCCAGGGCTCTTACGCCTACCAGTCTCATAGTCACTGATCACAGAGGGGGATAACTCCAAGATGGTCGCTATCTCTATCTGGCTCACACTGAGAAGCCCCCTCCACTTCCTCATGGTCTGACCTGGGTGACCGCTCAGCACTATTTCCCCCGCTATTCTTTTCGCCAATGTGTCCCGTGTGGGGCTGTAGTTTGACATCGTTCGAATATAGACACGTTAGGTAGGTAAAAAAGACCTTGATCGGGTTACATGAATTCCTTGAATAATTCATCCATGTCCCGCTCAAGGGGCTGGTCAACCAGCGGCCCCTTCTCAAGTGCAGGGAAATTATTCTCATAACTGGGACGGTTCTCCTTGTAGAAGATGCCTATAGGTATTTTTTCTCCCCACTCCTCTGCTCTCTCATAAGCCTTATTCCAGTTAGAAGCATCATGCCCTATGTCTTCCAGCTTGTAAACTCTCTCCTTGTAGAACTGGTATGTGTTCACCCTGTTGAAACTCACACACGGCTGTAGCACATCAACCAAGGCGAAACCCTCATGCTTGATAGCCTGCACCAGTACATCTTTCATATGCTTGGCTTCACCAGCGAAGGTCCTCGCCACAAAAGAGGCATGTGAGGTCAATGCCTGAGTCAAGGGGTTTATTGCTATACTCCACGCGCCTCGTGGGCTCGTCTTGGTTACGAATCCTTGTTTACTGGTGGGGCTAGTCTGTCCAGTTGTTAACCCATAGATGAGGTTATCGTGGATGATGTAGGTCATGTTCACGTTGCGTCTCGCGGCGTGGGGGAAATGCCCTATTCCTATGTTGAAGGCGTCTCCGTCACCAGCGAATCCAAGCACAGTGAGTTTATGGTTCGCTGTCTTGATGGCTGTAGCGAATGGTAATACCCTTCCGTGGATAGTGTGAATCCCATTAACATTAATGTAGTCAGTGAACTTCCCATGGCAACCTATCCCGGTAACAGCCACTGTCTCCTCCCGAGGTATCCCCAGTTCAGCTAGGGCTTGCTTTACAGTCATCAATATGGAGAAGTTACCGCAGCCGGGGCACCATGTATTTGTGGCAGGAGTATCAAATGGTTTGATGCTCATCTCAGCGCCTCCTTGATATTTGCCACTATTTCATTTGGGTCGAAGGGTCGTCCGTCATACCTTAGACCAATGTTTTTGAAGCTGTACCCCGTATTGAGCTTGATCAGTGTTCCCAGTTCAGCGCTTCTATTATTCTCAAAAAGAATGGTTCTCCCTTTCAGGTACTCACCCAGATTTTCAGGGAAAGGCTCCATGACCCTCACCTGAACAAACCTCACCGCGACCCCTTCATCAGCAAGAACACCCATGGCTTCCAACACTGGTCCCTTGGTTGAGCCCCAGCCAAAAACCGTAATATCAGGATTCTCTGAGCCATAAACCTTGATGGGTGTAAGCTTCTCCACAGCTTCTCTGATATACGGAACCTTTCTGAAGCGTTTATCCACCATGGCGATGGTTGCATCGGATTGGCTTGTCCCATAGCCTCGCTCAAAATGCTCATTGCTATTCGCAAGAACAATGGCGTTCTTTGTACCGGGAACCGCCCGAGGGCTAACACCATCCTCTGTGATCTCATATCTCTTGTACTCCTCATCTGATGCCCATTCTCGCAGTAGTTTTCCTCTATCTATCCTCGTCTCCGGGTTGAATTTCTCAACTGTCTCATGGCTCTCAATAAGGTCCTTATCTGTAAGCAAGATAACAGGGATCTGGAAAGCATCAGCGAGGTTAAACGCCTCCTTAGTCAAACTATAACACTCAGAGACATCTCCAGGAGCCAAGACCACTCGCTGGAACTCACCATGGGCACCATAAACAGCGAAAAGGAGATCTCCTTGAGCGGAATAAGTAGCTAAGCCTGTGCTAGGACCGGGACGCTGCCCCAGCATGACTACGATCGGGTTCTCAGTCATCGCTGCGATACTCAAGCCCTCGGTCATTAGGCAGAATCCTCCACCAGAAGTCGAGGTCATGGCTCTGACGCCTGCAAATGAGGCGCCTACAGTCATGCATATAGCGGCTATCTCGCTCTCGGTCTGGATAACGGCTGTATCTGTCTCAGTATCATGGCCCGTGAAATAATGCAATACAGGACTAGCGGGGGTCATCGGGTACGCTGGATAGAATTTACATCCAGCAGCTACAGCTCCTAAGGCTATGGCCTCGTTTCCTGTGAGCCACATACGCTTAGGGCGTTCTCCAACCTCCATAGTACAGTTGAAGCCATAATCAAACTCGATTACCGTTTCCCAGCCATGACTTATGGCATCCATATTCATCTTGATTACCTTTTCCCGACCCTCAAAGGTCTCCGCCACAATGTTCTTGAGGTGATCAGGATCGAGACCCACTAAGGCGGATACGGCGCCTAACGCAACAGTGTTCCTCATAATATCCGGTCCACCAAGCTCCTTCACCACCTCAGTCAGGGGAACAGGATAATACTCTATATCTGACCTAGTGAATTCGCCTTCACCTATCTTCTCATTGGAGTCATAGACTATGCATCCACCAGGGTTGACGTTCTCTTGGTGAAGGAGTATGGTTTCCTTGTTGAGGGCTATAACTAGATCTGGTTTCTCCTGTATGCTGGTTACCTTTCTGTGGCTGGTTCTAAGGGTATAGTAGTTGTGTCCGCCTCTGATGAGGCTGGGATAGTCAATATTTCCATAAGCATAGAATCCAGAGCGCATCAAGGCTTTCCCGAGGAGCATCCCGCTTCTCCCCACACCCTGCCCAGCTTCACCACCTATGCCTATAGTTACTGTGTCGTCTTTTAATCCAGTGCACTTCATATGCCATCACAATTAGAATAATAATAAGTGGATGTCTCTGTTTTTAAACTGTTATCACTAGCTGGAGATACCCACTGGCTCTACTCAAAAACATTTAAAACCAGTGAAGCTAGCAATCAAGGGATAGGTGAAAGATATGCCTACAATTACAGTTTCGGATGCTTGCGACGGAGACGGTGTCTGCGTCGATATCTGCCCAATGAATGTGTACGACCTTGTTGATAATAAATCAGTCCCCGAGCGGGCTGACGATTGTATCATGTGTATGGCATGTGTTAACGCATGCCCGACTCAGGCTATCACAGTCGAGTAGAAAGTCTACTCGAATATTATTTTTTTAATGCCTACGAACAGCGATAGCTCTGACTATGTCTGCCGTGTTTTCACACCAGTCAGCGATGGTCTCCACTGCATCAAAAAATTCGTTTAGCAATATGAGACTGCCTGTAGTGAAATCTGGGAATTGCAGAGTAGCGAATTGCATTCTCGCCTCCATGTAAAGATCATCCACTGTCTCCTCAAGCATCTCAACCCTATCAGCCAAGCTGAGAGCCTCAGAGGGATTATTAGGCAACACTTTGATGGCTTCAGATAATACTCTTACGCAATCTACATCCGCTCTGACCATGTTCAACGTGGCTGTCTTGATCTCATCAGGGGCCATCTCAAACGGAATACTGTTCAGTATTCTTCCTGCCTCCTTACTCCAGTCAGCGATCCAGTCAACCGCCCTTACAAGCTCCATAAGGTCATCCCTCTCCTCAGGAAACATCTCACCTTTGGTTAACTCTTCCACCATTTTCCTTCGGAGTTCATCTGCCTCCATCTCCAAGCTGCTGACATCAAGGAATGCTTTCTTGCAGGCATCTCTGTCACACTCAACTGCTGATTCAACCATCTTATGGAGACTAAGTACCGCGTTTTGTGTCAATTCTAGGTGTTTTTCCACCATTACAAGTACGTCTTCTCCTCTTTTAGGCGCAAACCAGCCGAATAATCTGCGTGACATATGATAACCACATTACTTCTGCAGAGGTCATGTATATAGGTTCTCTTCATTTTTACATGATAATATAGTAATAGAGGATAATTGATGCAGGAATAACATGGAATAGAACCGTGATAATAAGAGTGGTTCTCGGATCTTTTGAAACATAATGGGCAATCTTGCGTGTAAGAGCACTAAATGGGTTCAACAAGGGCATAAAGATGATAGCCCCGGCCAGATTAATTGTCAGGTGAACTAGCCAGACACCCAAACCAATTGGGTCCCCAGTTGCGAGGGCAGCGATCATAACGTCAAAGACAGTACCGATATTTGCCCCAAGAATGTACGGTAGAATATAGTAATTAGACCTGATCACACCGCTGGTTGCCAGTGGGACAAGTAAAGAGACCATAACTGTAGTGCTGGGAACAAGTAATGTGAATAGGAAACCAGCGATGAAGGCCCTTCTCGGCCGCATGAATGTGTTTCGGATAAGGTTCCAGCTCCTCGGCATACTGAAGATAGCTGTCATATACTTTTCAACTGCTCCAAGGGCAACTATGAGCATGAGACCACCAATAACGAGCCCAGACCATGGGGGAATTGTTGTAAGTAAGGGCTTAACCCAAGGAGTGATAACATCAAGAAGATCAGGAACAGCATCTAACCAGTCAACATGAAGGAAAACATTGGTTCCTTTCTCAGCGATCTTCGTGAAAACACCAAAATACATTTCCAGTGGATAGAACATTAATAACGTGAAAAGATTGTAGAGCACGTGGCTCATGGTGACATTGAAACTTGCATCATTATCACCCGTGCCCTTGAGCCTCTCAAGCACTGATATCAGGAAAGGAGTGACAGTTGTTCCCATCTCAGCACCAATAATCGTTGCAACAGAAAGATTGAGAGGCATTACACCTGACGATGTGAAAGCTACAATTATCGAATCAAATGCGCCACTACTATGCAGTAAGGCTGTGCTAATCCACCCAGCGAAAACACCGCTGGTTGTATCTCTGATTAAAAGTACAATAGTCTCTGCGAGAGCAACACCCATTATCTTGGCGCTGGATTTTATGAGAACTATAGCAGAAACAAAAAAGTATATAGCAATAATAGAGCCAACTGCGTTTCTATAGGTATTACTCAAATCAGTCCAGTATCACTTATGGAGTGAATAAAAGAGTAATTGATAGAGATTATATATGTCTATATAGACTCTTTAGATAACCCTTAACGCGATTGCACGAGCCACATCAGCAGTATTTTCACACCAATCTGCCACAGTCTCTATCGCAACCAAGAATTCGTTTAATAATATCATGGCTCCACGTGAGATGCCAACATCAAGCTCTACAAACTGTACTCGAGCAATGGAGTAAAGACCATCAAGGTCTTCCTCAAATATTTCTACCTGATCAGCTAACTCCAATGCTTTCTTCGGGTTTTTCGATAACTCATGTATGCATTCACCCAAGACCTTGACACACTTATAGTTCTCTCCACACATTTTCTCGATAGATTTTCTAAACTCTTCTGGAAGTACCTCAAAAGGAATTACTACAAGAAGGCGGCTTGCTTCATGAGCCCAGTCGGCGACCCAATCTACAGCCCTTACCAATTCCATTAGATCATCCCTCTCAACAACGTAAATATCACGAGTACTGAGCATCTTTACCATAGACCTTCTGATACGATCAGCCTCCAGCTCGTACCTGCTGATAACCTCGAAGTAGTCGTTCTTGTTCTCAGGACTTTTCCCTACGACTTGAACCATCTCATAGAGCTTGTGAACAGCTTTAGTTGTTACACTAAGGTGTTCGTAGGCCATATCGAGGACCGTGACATTTTTCCGATCCTCAAACCAGCTAAGAATGGTTTTACTCATTTTTCTCACCTATAATGAAATGGATTGAGGTCAAGGGTTGAATTAATTGAGCCCATGTAAGAGTCATATGATGTTCTAAATTAGAAAAAGCATTATTTTGATATAAGATTGAGTCCTATATAATATATTGAAACACATAGACAATATAACATATATAAAAAATTGAAATTCATAGTAATTCCTAACAGATATACATAGTTAGATACCTTAAACTATAGTGTTTCACAGTAATTTCCTTAATAATTCCTCAACTAACTCCAAAGGGAACCCCACAACGTTACTATAAGACCCCGAATAGTCCTGAATAAACGCACCACCATCCCCCTGAATTGCGTAGGAACCAGCCTTATCCATGGACTCACCTGAGGCGACATAGGCTTTGATTAACTCACTACCAAGTCTCTTGAACCGTATATCAGTCCTCGAAACACCGGACAACGTCTCATCATTTGAAGTATTGAGAACCACGATCCCTGTATAGACTTGATGCGTCTTCCCTGATAATATCTCCAGCATTTTCTCGGCATCGTCTGGACTCCCAGGTTTACCCAAAAAGATTCCATCGAGATACACTATCGTATCTGCTCCGATTATCAAGGAATTTGGATACTGACTTGAGACACTCTTTGCCTTCGATTCAGCGTTTCTAACCACTCGTTCAGAAGGGTCTGGATGAGTTGACGACTCATCCGACAGAGGCTCAACGACTGTGAAATCCACTCCTAACTCCTTCATCAAGATCCTCCTCCTAGGCGAAGATGAAGCCAACACAATTTTAAGCCCAGAGCCCAACGATGATCCCTCTAAGCAGGTGTGTACTCGTGGAGAAAATATTTTACGCAGACATTAAGTCACCCATGGGAACCCTCTGGGCTGCCCAATCAAAGAAAGGAATCATACGACTCAACCTCCCATGTAAAGAAAACAAATT
This sequence comes from uncultured Candidatus Bathyarchaeia archaeon, assembly GCA_964628765.1. Lineage (GTDB taxonomy): Archaea > Thermoproteota > Bathyarchaeia > TCS64 > TCS64 > RBG-16-57-9. The sequence continues at coordinate 9,902 of CAZVMT010000108.1, forward strand.
CCTCCAAGAGTTGAGCACCCAAATAATAGAAGAACCAGAGTACAGACCCAGCAAACTGGATGAAGTGAGCCTATGGCTAGATGACTACTTCAAAGGAGAAAACAACAAATACAAAGGAACACTTGACATGCGAGGCACCGATTTCCAGAAAAAGGTCTGGAGAGCCATCTATAAGATACCATACGGCAAGCTCACAAGCTATGGAATATTAGCAAAGGCGATCAAGAAACCAAATGCATCGAGGGCGGTTGGAAA
>CAZVMT010000109.1:0-10111 GCA_964628765.1 uncultured Candidatus Bathyarchaeia archaeon
GCTGGAGCACAAATAGGTTCAGGAGGACACGCCATCACCTGTTGGGGCGACAACGGAGCAACCGGAACACAAACAGCTAACCCCTCCAACGTTCGAGTCACAGACTCTGACACGGACTCTGGAGGAGATGTCCAAAACTACGTCTATGACACCTTCACAAACCCAAACCCCGGAGGAGCTAACGAGGGTAATGGATGGTATTTCAATTACGATAATAACCACCCATACATTAAACACATAGTAACATTGTGCCCCACAGAAAACCCTGCAGGTACCCAGCTGGTACAAAAAGTAACTGGTTCAATGAAAATACACCAAGGAAACAAGATTAATGCAGTGGACCTTCACTACAAAGTTGGCACAGACACAACCATATTGAGCTACAAAACCAAAATCAACTGGACACCAGACGCCCCACCAACCATAAAAGAAGAGTCACCGAGAACCGCCCTAAACGTGGATTGGTTCTTCAAGAAAAAACCCATCGAATACTGTACAACAATAACAATTGATACGGAGTTTATCCTACCCTATTACAATGCGATATGGTACAAGGATGTCCACTTTACCTACCCAGATGCTAAACCACTCCACCTCCCAGAGATAGGGTGGCAGATACTTACTCCAGAAGTACGTGAAGCAGAGCGAATAAAAGACGTGTCAGGTGGCTACGTGGTAGGCAGCTTCGATATAACACCAATAGATGGAGAGATGAAACCAGTCCAGTACAGGTTCCTCCACGAATACAGCTTCAAACAGAACCCAGAACAGCATACGCTGGTCTTTAGTGGCACTAAAGGATTCAAAATATCCAACATAATGGTGGGACACAGCTACGGATATCTTACAACTGAACAGATCTGGGAATTCCAAGACTGGATGACAAGGACAGATGAAACATACGAATTATCGGAAGAAAAAACAGAGATAAAGATCGACTGGGACGGAAAACTACCCTACCCGGAAGGCGAAGACATCACAGGCAGGATACGGGAAAAGAAAGGACCAGGACCAACATATAGGACAACACGTTAATCGTGGTAACTAAAATTCCAACCCTTTTTTCCACAATCATAAAGTTTGTCCCTTAGATACCGTTTTATTGACCGAAAACATCACTGTCTCGATTTGGAGTCCCGGTTCAAAGCCTACATCGTGTGGCTCATACTCAGAAGCGAGACAGAGAAAGCACTGGGGATGCTAGCGGAGCACTACGATGTCGATGTACCCAAGCTCACAGTGGGCTTACCTAAGAGACATAAAACCAACGTACTGGGCTGCTACTCAACAAGAGACCACACCATCAGCGTACTCAACAGTGACACGCTGCGAAACCCATCAATAATCATCCACGAGTTCTACCACCACCTCAGGACAGACCTAGACCACAAACACAGGGGAAACGAGAGAAACGCCCGAGAATTCGCCCAAGACTACCTAGACGCATACAAGAAAACGACCAAACTGGAAACAGATTAACATTAACAACCTAGAACTAGACCATTTGTAGCGTAGCCGGGAGATTGAGGAGAGCCTGCTTGATTACCTCTATCGATCTCAAGTAATCTACTATCTGGATCCGTTCATGGGGTGTGTGATCTAGGTGAGGGTCCCCAGGGCCATAGGTTACGCAAGGAGTCTCCGTGACTGCACCAAAGTAGTTCATATCCCCCGTCCCGCTCTTCCTCACCAATGTCACCCTTGACCCTGTCTGAGAGTATATTGAGCGAGTGAACGCCTTCACTAGGCCGTTCTTCCTGTCCGCGGTGTAGGGCTCAACCCTATCTGTTACCTCCAACCCTATCACGGCATCCTGGGACGTGAAGCCCTTGACCTGGCTGTTCACTGTTTCCAGCAGATGATCCACTGTGATGCCTGTGGGTACCCTGAACTCTATCCACAGCCTGCAGTGGCTCGGGCTCACACCGTGGCTCCCACCACCAGATATCCCCCGGATGGACGCGGTTAACGCGTTGATCCCCTCACGCTCCCCGGTCAGTGAGGCTGCCGCCTCCTTGATCCCCCAGTACAGCTCCATAGCCTTCTCGATGGCGTTACCATACACCCATGGGGCGCTACTATGTCCCTCCGGTGTCTCTACATCGACCTCTATGAGGACCGAGCCCTTGTACCCCATGGTTATGGTGTCAACGTTGGTGGGTTCACCGAAGACAGCGTAATCCACATCAAACCCATGCTCGATGAGCCGCAATATCCCCCGGTTGCTGGCCTCCTCATCCACCACACCAGCCACTACCAACGAGCCAGTGAAACCATTCTCCACAGCAGCAGCCCCACCCATAATCAACGCTGCGAGCGGCCCCTTGGCGTCAACCGAGCCCCTCCCAGCTAGAACCTCGCCGTCAAAGGTTACTGGGAGCTCATCGGACACAGTGTCCATGTGACCGCACAGTAGTACACGTGGGTTTCCCACGCCTATCTTCCCGATGACGTTCCCCACCTCATCGATGAAGGCATCGTATCCCAACTCATCCATATGTGACTTGATGAGCCTAGCCAACGCTGCCTCGGACCCTGAGAAGCTCGGGGTCTCCACCATCTCCCTAAGAAGCTGAACCGCTCTTTCTCGCAGCGTCCTCCTCCCCCACCACTTCCATCAATATACCAACGGCTTTATCGGCCTCATCTCTGGTTATGATGAGGGGGGGAAGCAGGCGCACCACGTTGCGCCCAGCGTCCAACACCAGCAAACCCTTCTCCATGCAGCCCAAGATCACATTCAATGCGTCGAACCTAGTCTCAACTGCGAGCATCAACCCCTTCCCCCTGACATCCCTTACCACAGAGTAATCCAGCAGGTTCCCAAGCTCCTTGAGCAGATACTCACCCATCACGGTGGCGTTCCCCATGAGCCCATCATCGTGAATAACATCAAGGGTGGCTCTACCAGCTGAACAAGCAAGAGGGTTCCCACCGAAGGTGCTTGAGTGATCCCCCGCCTTGAGCGCGGAAGCCACATCCTCCGTACAGAGCGTAGCACCGAGAGGGAAGCCACTGGCCAAAGCCTTGCTCAAGCAGACGATATCCGGCTGGACACCGCTGTGCTCGGTTGCCAGGAACCTCCCTGTCCTGCCTGTGCCCGTCTGCACCTCATCCAATATCATCAACACGCCTTTATCGCTGCAGATATCCCTGACCTCCTTCAGGTATCCCTCGGGTGGGATATTGATCCCGCTCTCACCCTGAATGGGCTCCAGTATAACCGCAGCGGTATCAGATGTTATCGCATCCATGAGCCTCTCGGCTTTACCGAATGGCACATGACTAACACCCTGAAGCAATGGCATGAACGGCTCACGGTACTTCTTGTTCCACGTTAATGAGAGGCTCCCCAGCGTCTTCCCATGGTACCCGTTCATCATCGCTATGAACCCCTTCTTTCCAGTCGCCTTCCTGGCGAACTTCAACGCACACTCCACTGACTCGGTTCCACTGTTTGAGAAATAGTACCTGCCGAGATACTTGGGAGCCATCTCCGATAGCTTATCGACAAAAAGGCTCCTAGCCTCGTTGTAGAAGCTGCTGTGGCAAGAGATGAGCTTCCCGGCTTGACCCTGTATGGCCTGCACTACCCTTGGGTGGCTGTGACCTGTTATGGCTACGCCGTAGTTGCTCGTGAAGTCGAGGTACTCTCCGCCCTCTCTGCTGTAGAGGTAAGCTCCTTGACCTCGTTCGATGGCTAATGGGCGCTTCCAGAATAGGGGCGCCATATGGCTTTGTTCTGTCTCTATTACTTTTTCCTTATTCATCATGATATCACCGTGCATTCCACGTGTCCTAGGGCATCACCAAGGGGACTTGTGATTAACCCAGAGGCTATGATAGCCTCATCCACCCCCTTTTTCAGGGCCTCCACAGCTGCATATGCCTTGGTTATCATCCCTGGTCCTATCTTCTCCAGTGATTCCTCTGCCTGCCTCACGCTGAGGTGAGGCACGATTGCGCCATTCAGCATTATGCCTTTAACATCTGTTAACAGGATCAACCGATCTGCGTTGAGGGCCGAGGCTATGGCTGAGGCTGTCCTATCCCCATCCACGTTCAGTGCCTCGTACATGTCTCCCTGGGCGATGGGGGAGATCACAGGTAAGACACCCAGATCGAGGAGGGCTGTGAGGAGCTCTGTGTTCACCGACTTTATCTGCCCAGTGTATCCTCCCTCGATGAGGCGCCTTCGCCCCCTCTCATCCAGGATGATTAACTGTTTCTTGCGCTCGGCCTTGATGATGTGGGCGTCCAACCCGGATAACCCGATGGAGGCTACCCCGTTCTTCTCAAGCATGGTCACTATTTCCTTGTTTATCTTACCCGCCATCACCATGGTGTAGATGCCTGACTCATCTTTGTCGGTGTAGCGGCTCTTGAAGCCTTTAGGCGACTGGACGAACTTGGGTGGATGCCCCAGCCTCGTGGATATCTCTGTTACTATATCTCCGCCACCATGGACCAGTATCAACTGATGCTCCCCCCTGAGGGCGACGATATCCCGGATTAGAGCCTCAGGTAAACCATCCTTCAAGAGATCTCCACCCGCTTTCACCACGATTAACACATCATTCACCTAGTGAAACCCTATGAGATCGAGCCCCGTTTTCTCATCGAAGCCACTCTGGACGTTAAAGCACTGGACAGCCTGACCCGCGGCCCCCTTCACTATGTTATCGATACTAGAGAACACCACCAACCTGTCAACGTGGGTATCGATCATGAAACCGATATCGCAGAAGTTGGTCCCAGCCACGTTCTTGGGGTCGGGGAGCTGATGCAGGCCCTTTCTGGATTTCACGAACCTGATGAAGGGCTCATCATTGTACATGCCCCTGAAGGCTCCCCAGATATCCCTGTCCTCAACCGCGTGATTCAGCCAGAGATGAGCCGTCACTAGGATCCCCCTGCTTATATTCATGGAGTGGGGCGTAAAACCGACCCTGATAGAGGCCCCAGAGGCAGCTGATACCTCCTGCTCTATCTCCGCTATGTGCCTATGACCAGTAACCTGGTATGGTCTTAGCCCGCCGAATCTCTCCGAGTGATGATTGGCTGGGGTAGCGGTGCTTCCGCCGCCGCTTGACCCTATCTTGGCGTCGATGATTATCTTCGATGGGTCAACTAGCCCAGCTCTCACCACGGGAGTGAGGGCGAGTATCGATGCACCAGCCATGCACCCCGAGCAGGCGACAAGCTGGGAGCCCTTGATCTCAGCCCTGTGTAGCTCGGGTAACCCGAACACGTACCTCCCCAGCAGCTCGGGGTGGGGATGCTCCCAGCCATACCACTTGGGATAAGCCTCAGGGTCTCTCAATCTATAGTCTGCGCTCAGGTCGATGACCTTGAGCCCAGATTCGATGAATGGAGGCGCCGAGTCCTTGGACACACCGTGTGGGGTAGCCATGAATACGGCTTCACATGTCTCAATGATCCTATCTGGGTCGTATGGTGTGAATTTGAGGGATGTATGTCCACGTAGGTTGGGGTGTATCGTGTACAGGAACTCATCCGCGAAGCGGTTGGATGTAACCTGCGTTAGCTCAGCCTCCGGGTGATGCAGGAGCAATCTGATTAACTCTCCACCAGCGTACCCCGATCCACCGATTATCGCTATATTCATCTCAATATCACTCTAATTATCCAATATACTCTGGGCGCAACTCAACAACGACTGGGCTATGTCTACCCCACCGACGACGCGTGTCTGCTCCCAGAAATCAGGGCACGCGTTTGCCTCGTGGAATAGTATCGAATCCCTGACACTGTACAGGGACTCCATCAACGCTGACTTTATCTCACTGTAAGGCTTCGAGGACATATACGTATCATAGGCGTCCTCGACCTGCTCAGTGTAGTATGAGAAATCGTCTAAGCTAGTCTGCTTGGCCTCGACCACTTGTTCAAATATGTTCTCTAACGCGTTGAACGCTGGCAGCAACTGGTTCTGAACCTCATCCATGGATTCACTGAAACATGGCATGGCGTCCAGGGCTATAACATATGCCTTCTTACCCTCGCCGAGAGCCTCTCCACACTTGACTGCCTCATCCATGATTTCCCAGGGTAACTCCACCCTGAAAACCATGTTCCCGAGGAACGTGTTCGTCCTGAAATCCCTCAAACCACCCCTAGCCATAGCTGTCGAGTGACAAAAAGGCGCGCCCCCAGCGTGTTTCTCAACGACTATGCGGAGATCGTAGAACCACTTGTTCACATATCTCTGGGCAACGACCCCAGAGGGGTTAATGACTGATGGCTTAATCTCGTGGAGAGCGTTATCCAGCGATGAGTTATCAGTGGCTAGGTATATGCCTCTGCCATGGGTGCCCTCATCGCTCTTCAGAACAATCTTTCCATCAAGCTCTTTTGATATTAGCTTCATGATTGTCTCTGAGTTGTCCTTTATTCCGCCTCCCAGTACTGAATCGTGGACATCGCATGGGATGTAGATCGTATCGGGGACCTTGACGCCTCTCCGCCAGAACCTCATCATAGTCCAGATCTTTCTCTGACAGTACATCTCAACCTGGAGCGGGTTCAACATATCCTTGCCGTACTCCTCCAACAGAGTTGCCGCGGCTATTCTCCTGTGTTTTCCCTGAGTCCTATTTATGATTACTCGTGTCTCGTCGAGGCTTTCCCCCATGTCCCTGCCCAGGGTTTTATACGTGAAGCAGCCGTCCACGATGCCAACGCCTACCTTGTGGAATGGTAGGAAGGCGAGGGGGATGCCGAGTTGTTCAGCGGTATATCTGATGCCTAGTTCATCTGTATTGGAACGCTCATATAAAATTGAGATATCAGTCAAAAAAAGGTCAGTCTCGTGTTGGGTATGGATTTATTCTCCCCAGTCCTCGCCCTCTATGGCGAGTTCCTGGATCGTAATGCATCCATTATCATTCTTTACTATGTAATCTAAGCCGCAGTCACCACAGCCTATGATTTCTCCTTCCGCTACATCGTCTGGGATGCTAATCGAGGCGTCGCAGTCTTTACATGTGTACATCATTTTGGTAACATCAAGCTTTACGGCAGCAATATAATCCTTGCGACATAAGTGCCCCATAATAGAGTATATTTGTCCCATATGAAACACTCATCGATCTAGTAAGCTCTCGCCACACTCAAGAAAGTCCACCGCGAGATTCAACCCAGCGATGATCCTTGTCTGCTCCCAGAACTCGGGGCACGCGTTTCCCTCGTGGAATACAACGTTCTCAGCTGTGGCCTTGAGCGTATTATTAACTACCTTCTCAATGTACCTGTATGCATCGGTATCCATGTAGCTCCCATAAGCCTCGTTGATAGCCTCTGTGTACTCCTCGAATCTAGTCTTCTTGTCCTTCATCTTCTTGACAGCAGATACTTTACTGAAAGGGTTCTCAAGGTTCATGAATGATTCGCGGAGCTCCTCCTCTCCTCCCATCAATTCACTGCCTATTGATGGCATGGCGTCTAACGCCACAACATACGAGCTTGCCCCCTGAGCGAGAATCTCAGCGCATCTCTCGGCGGTTCTCCTCACTGATTCGGGCAGCCTCGCCCTCACCACCATGTTCCCGAGGAACGTGTTGGTCCTGAACTCCTTGAAGCCTCCACGGGCGAGCGCGTCCATGTGGCAGACAGGTTTTTCTCCTTTTTTCTTCACCACTATGATCCTTAGATCGTAGAACCATTTCTCTATCAGTTCCTGCCCGAGCACTCCCGATGGGTTTGTTATCCCTTGTTCTACTTTTCCAAGTAGCCTCATCAATTCTTCTCTGTTGTCGGAGAGAGCCACCCCGTTTCCATGGGAGCCTGCGTCTGGTTTTACTACTATCCTATCTGAGCCAAGTCCATCTTCCAGAAGAACAACTATCGCCTTGGTGTTATCTACATACCTGTCTCGTTCAATGAGTTCTCTTACATTAGGTGACACATATGTGGTCCTAGGTATTTTGATGCCTTCCACACTGAATCCCAGCAATGTCTTGAGCTTGCTCTGGCAGTTCTCCTCGATACTGAGGGGATTGATGGTATATTTTCCACGAGACTCCAAGATGGCTGTTCCTAGTATTCGCCTATTCTTGCTCTGACACCTGTTGAGCACGACCTGTGTGCTCTTCAGTTCAGCTGAGTAGTCTTTTCCAGTCGTCTTCAGACTGTAATCTTGGTTGTCGAAGGTGAAGGCTGATTTATAGAAGGGTATGTAGCCGAGCTCGATGCCCATCTCGCTGGCTGTGAGCCTTATGCCCAGCTCATCTGTCTCGGATTGATCATATAGAATGGATATATCAGGCATATTCAAAAACTCCAGAGGTTAATGGTCTTCGGGTCTTATTCGCCCCAGTCCTCGCCTTCCACGGTGAGCTGCTTCAGGGCCTTCTTGCCGTTCTCTTCTTCTACAACGTAGTCGAGTCCGCAGTCTGGGCAGCTGATTAGCTCACCGTTTAGGGCGTCTGCAGGGACCTCAAGGGTTGCGCTGCAGTCTATGCAATAGTCAGTCATTTTGTTTAGACCTCTTCTCATCTATGGATTACGCATCTAATTTAAAGATTACGTATTAAATAGAACAAAATTATACGGTATATGTTTCAAAATTACGATATTCGTAGTGGATTGTGTTCTGTGTCAAAATATTCTCAAATGCATAAGTCTAAGATAAAGAATCAGCAGAACCCGATCCCATGCTCAAGCTGCCGAGGGTTCATATTCCCCTCACCTATTTCTGGGTTCGCTGATGTGGACTCTGCGTTTTTTATGGTGTTTGTGTGAGGTGTGAATTGGCTTGGGGTTAGTATGTTTCTGTGGTGACTCCTTGGATGCTTTGGAAGTGTTTCTGGTTTCGTGTTAGTATTATTTCTCCACTTGTTTTTGCTATGCCTGCGATCATTGCGTCTTGTGGGTCTATCATGTCTCCTGTTTTTTGTTTGTCGCCATAGATCTGTCCCGCTACCTGTGATGACTCATAGTCCAGTGGCTGGAAGGGGAGGGACTCCAGGACCTCGTGTATCCTGGTTTTTTCTTGTCGAGGTTTTGTGCTGAGGGAGATGCCTACGCTTAGCTCGAATACTGTGGGTGATGTGATGATGAGGGGTATGTTTTTTTGCTCTATCTCCTGTGCCATCGCGATTGCCCCAGGATCGTTGCGCATTATATCGATGATGAATGTGGTGTCTGCTATCATGGGTCTTCAACCATGGTTGCGGTGATTCTCTGTGCGGTTTCTTGGCGTAGTTTTTTGATGTTTTCCTGTATCTCGGCTGCTTCTTGGGGTGTTAGGGTTCCCGCTAGTTCTAGGATTGATCGTTTTTTGGTGAGGCGGTTTATGACTTGTGTGAAGCTCTCGTTTGGTTTTTTTAGCGCCGCTAGTCTCTGGTAGGCTTCTTCTGAGATGGATATGTTCTTGGTGCCCATGTTGCTCTCTGTGTGGGTATGTGTGTGTATGTTAATATGGGTTTCTGATAAGCTAATTATTAGATATAGTGACCTCATGTATTCAGTGGATAGTGATCTACAATGTCAGATTTCAAGGATAAAGTCGCAGTTGTTACAGGTGCTTCGCGAAGCATTGGACGAGGCATCGCATTGGCTCTCGCCAAGGAGGGCTGTGATGTTATCGTTAATTACCGTAAGAGCCGGGAAGAGGCAGACGAGGTGGTAAACACCATCAAAGAGATTGAAGGCAGAGCCATAGCGGTGCAGTGTGATGTTTCCAAACGGGATGAAGTAGAGGCATTGTTCACTACAGCTATACAAGAGTTCGGTAAGGTGGATATCCTCGTAAACAACGCTGGGGTCGCGAAGGGTGGCTCAATTCTTGAGACAACAGACGAGGTGTGGGACATGCATATGGTGGTTAACCTCAAGGGAGTCTTCCTCTGCACTCAGGTGGCTGCGAGGCATATGGTTGAACGGAAGTACGGTAAGATTGTGAATATCTCGTCTAACAGTGGTTTCGGTATAGCCATGGACGGGGAGACCAGTTACGCGGTCTCGAAGGCAGGTGTTATTCAGCTTACAAAGAGCAGCGCCTATGATCTTGGGCCATATGGGATTAATGTGAACTGCGCCGGGTGCTGTTGACACTGTTATGCTTAAGGGTAGCAGGAGTGACGCTGAG
>CAZVMT010000110.1:0-10023 GCA_964628765.1 uncultured Candidatus Bathyarchaeia archaeon
GCGTTAAACGGATATGTTGTGCTGGTTTTCTATTATCAGGGAGCATGGGGCAGCGAGGGCGTCTACAGGTTCTTTAATCTGGTGACTAGCACAGTGGACGCTGTGAAGTACCTCAAGTCTCTGGACTATGTTGACTCTAGGCGGGTTGGTCTCATCTCTCATAGCATGGGAGCGATCCCACTATCAAATGTGATGTGCAAGGACAAGGGTATCAAGACAGGTGTACTGATGTCACCAGCCTCGGATATATCCAAGTGGCTATCACCCGGGGTAATCGACAACATATTCCACATATTCCTCGGGATGGCTGAGGGCAAGCTAGTCTACGGGGACCCGGATGAGTACAAGGCGGATATGATGAAGGCGGCTGATGAACTCAACCCCATGGACAAGATCGCAGACATCAAAGCCCCCATATTAATCATGGTAGGCTCAGCGGACAAAGTCACAGACCCAGATGACTGTAAGGCGCTCTACGAGAAGGCAACACAGCCCAAACAGTGGGCGTTGATAGATGGAGCCGACCACGGATTCAGTGAGCACAGGCTCATATTACAGGAAAAAATATTGGAGTGGCTCAAGGAGAAACTATAAGATCGTGAGGGAATCGATGTCCCTTGGGTAATAGGTTATCCACTCGCATCCATCCTCTGTCACAGCCAATGTGTCGCTGTGCCTGAACCCAGCGTAACCCAATTCATAGATCCCGGGCTCGATGCTCACCACCATACCGGGCTCCAAGGTCTGAAGGTTACCCTGATCCAGATAAGGCGGCTCATGTCCAAGCAACCCCAAGCCATGCCCACTGTGATGCCTGACAAGGTTCCAGTAACCAGCGTCTTTGAAGACCTTGTTCGCTGCCTTATCCACATCAGAGCAGGTATTACCGGGTTTCAGAGCCTCTGCAGCTGCTTCCTGTGCCCTGCACATGACGTTGAACATCTTCTCCATCTTGGCGGTGGGTTCACCAATTACCATGGTACGCTCAAGCTCGCTGCCGTAGCCGCCGATGTCCGCGCCTGCACCTGTAACCAATACATCCCCGTCTTTGAGGGGGCGACCCAGATCGATACTGTGAGGCATGGCTGACTTCCAGCCCACCTGACCCCTGAACCCAGCGCCAACAGCCCTCCCCTTTACTGATTCATACTCTGAGCCAAGGGTCTTCTTCATCACAGAGGTCGCCTCCAGTGTAGCCATGAGCCTTATCTCCATATCGTAGAGCCCGGGTCTCGTGTACTCCTGAAGATATGTGTGAGCTAGGTTACCCCATTTGGCTGATTCCCGTATGAGATCGAGTTCCTCTGGGCTCTTGATGAGCTTGATATCCCATAGATACTGGTTATCAGCTACCAACTCGGCGTCCTTCATCAACTCATTGAGCTTGGGACCGACATACCCCATGGTCCCACCTGCACCAGCCGGGTTATCTGTGCCGATCTTGGATTTACCATACCCCAGCTCTGTTATCCACTCCTTGAAGCGTTCCATGGGGTGTTTCTCACCCGGATAATCCAGATAAGTATAGCATTCTCCCACCAAGGGTGTCTGGAGTCTGAGGTGATCCGCCTCCAGTAACGGCCCCATGAAGCTGGGTTTACCATCAGGCTCAACGAACAGAGCAGCGGGTCTCTCGGTAACCATGTGGTAGAAGTGGCTATAGTAGAAGATACTCACCCCATTTGTGATAAGGTAGGCGTCGAAGCCCTCTTCATTCATGTGCTCCCTGAGTTTATCGAGCCTCCTACCATACTCGTTCCAACTAATCCTAAGTTTAGGCAAAGTTATCAGAAAAACTTCTGGCACAAGGGGTTAAAACAGCATCGATTATAGGGGAAGCTTGACGACCACCTTGGTTCCCTCCCCAACCTTGCTCTGTACATTGAGGGCACCACCATTGGATTCAACTGCCAGCTTACTGAAGCTAAGTCCAAGGCCGAGGCTATTGGGTTTGGTACTGTAGAAGGGCAGATAGAGCTTCTCCATCACATCATCCGAGATGCCTTCACCAGTATCTATGAAGCTGATAAAAACGTAATCATTCTTAATTGATAGTTCAATGGTAAGGCGTCCTCCCTTGGGCATGGCCTCAATGGCATTCCTGATAAGGTTGAAGAAGACGCGTTGAATCTTCTCCTTGTCTATGTTTATCGCGAGGAACCCATCCTCAAAATTAGAGACCAATTCAATGTTACGGGGGATGAAGCTAACATCAATGGCCCCCTGCACTACGCTGTATATGTCGGTTAGTGACTTATCTGGCTCGGTGGGGTTAGTGATCTCCTTCATTTCCTCGATGGTTGTTACCATCAACTCTATGCTGTTATCTATATTGTCCACGGCCTCTGGTGCGAGCTCCGGGTTGTGCCTGATGATGAAGGATGAGTTTCTAATGGTATGAATGGGTCCCTTGAGTTCATCCTGAACACGCATACACATCTTATCCAGGCCACTCACCAGTTCTTTAACATGGGATTCACGCATGTCTGTCAACTGCTGATTATGCGTTATCCTGCCCAACGCGCTAGCGAAGTGATTCGCCAGTATCTCCATGAGCTGGACCTCCTCCAAGTCGAAGCTATCTGGCTTATCCTCCTCTATCGTAATCAGGGCGACGACCTCGTCCTCAACGATAACGGGTATATCCAGTTCAGAAGAGGTTTGAACATCGTCTTCAAATCTACCATCAATAAAATCTGGGTCATCCGCTGTGTTATTTACAACCTGTGTCTGCTTATCTCTAACCGCCCTAACAGTCAACCCGGGTCCTTCTATGGGTAACTCCGAGATCCTATTCCCACCCGTTATATACCTAAACTTGAGCATATCATCCTCAACGAAGCCTATGCCAGAGTAGTGCAAACCAAAAATATCCTTGATGGAATCTAAAACGATCTTGGCTGCATCTCCTTGATTCGTGGCTTTCGCCAGTAAGGCGGTGCTCTCGTGGAGAGTGTGGAGGCGGTTTTCGCTCTCCTTTCTCTCTGATATGTCTCTGATTATGCAGAGGGCTCCATTCTTTCCATTGAATGGAATATTACTGATGCTTACCTCGAAGGTAACCTCTCTTCCATCCTTGAGGATGGCTGGGAACTCAAAGATGCCCTTATTGAAATCACCCTGTAACCTCTTCATCTCCAGTTCTTGGGTGCGGTCATGCTGAGGAAGTGTAAGTAACCCGATGGATAAGGCGTCTTTGCCTATCAGTTCATCCTCTGAATCAGCCCCATAGAAATCCAAGGCAGCCTTGTTGACGAACACGATCTTAAGATCAACCATTATCAGTATGGCGTCTGCGCTGTTCTCCACTATCTGCCGATATGTCTCAAAGTCAACGCTCAATCAAAGCACCCAATTGACCCAATTATGTTTTTTAAACTTAAGCTTTAACCCTACTCTCTCAGATATGAGAACTGGAGGCTGCTGACCACCTGTTTTAACTGCTTTTTTTCCTCTTCATCGATGTATGGCTCAAGTTTATCCACCATGAAAGATGTTGTGTCGATGGCTAGACGGGCTCGTTCCAGGTCTTTGGCTGGTTCATCATCTGGTTTCAAAGGTATTCCCAGATATTGGAGGGCTTTTGTGCTGGTTATGCTTATGAAGAAGCTTAGAATCGACTCTATTTCAAGCCCAAGTAGTTCAACTTGTTGAGGTTCATCAGACATACACTATTTTTCGTTTAACCAATTTATACAATTTATCATCATCATATGAATCTCTTTAAACTGGTTGTAAAATGCTTTTTATACTGCTAATGGAGGCGATATGTAGGTAGTTCGTGTCTCCTTTCTCCACTTAGGACCGAACTACCACTTTCAAACAAATAACAGCAGTCTCTCACCTTTATGCTCGATCCGTTTTACATTGTAGTTCATGTTTCGGAGGCTCTTGGCGATGAAAGAGACGTCAACAGGCTTCAAGACTGGCTCAGTGTCAGCTTTAATCAAGAAGACAGCGGTCTCTGGATCAAAGACATCCACCCGTCTACGTTTAACAACAGAGAGATCATAGCTATCGACCCCGAGATGGCGTAGAGCGCCAGCCATCAATCGAGTTAGCTCTTTTCTCCGTTCTTCAAGCATCTCGTTGACTGTTCGGTCTGGTGGAGAATACAAGGCAAGGCACTATTTTTTTCTTCTAGCTAGCTCTGCGTTTATCTCTTTGATCTGTTCGATGGAGAGGTCGATGTTGTGGCGCAATTTGAGCAGCTTCTTTACCTCTTGGGGCGACCCCGCGTCCTCAGATACCTTTGGCACTATGTTGCACATGTCCTCAACGAAGTTCCATGGAAAGACCACCCAGCGCCAAGTGATTACGTCGCCGTAATAATCTGGGGTGAACTTGCTACCCTCGATGTGCCTCAGGGCAGCGGTCTTGATGTCAGAGGGGTTCTTGGTCTTCACGTAATCAACGGCAACCATCATGCTCTCACCGGTATCGGTGATATCATCGACGACAAGCACGTTCCGCCCAGTGAGATCGATATCGAACGGGTACTTGATCTGGGCTTTACCGTCTGGGGTAGCAGTGACCCCCCAGTGCTCAACTTTGAGCGATACAAGGTCCTTGACGCCTATATAATCACATAGAACCCGGCTCAAGACCCAGCCTCCCCGGGCCAATCCAACCATGAAATCGGGTTTATAACCGCTCTCATTTATCTTCTTGGCAACATTCTTTGCGAGTCTATCAAATAGCTCCCAGCTCATCACTTCGCATTCGAAAGCATCAGACATAACAAACCAACATGTACCTTTCCGGGTTTAATGTTTTTGAAAAAAAGGGAAGAAAGATTTGAAAAAAGAAGACTAGTGTGGACCGGGTCTCGTCCACCCGTTGGCTGCTAGTGCAGCGTCATCCCAGTTGAATACAAGCTCGACTGGCTAAGGCTTGTGAAGCAAAGATACCGTAGATACCAAGCTTTCCACCGTCTGGGAGATACACATCAATCAAATTTAATCAAACAAGCACATGAATCATATCTTATTAGCCATTCACATCCATGTATTTCCTTTAAATCTATAAACGAGAAAGATCATCACTCTTTGAAGAATATGGTTACGTGTCCAAACTGTGGAGAAGAGAACAGGAAAGAGGCATTATTCTGTAGAAAATGCGGGGAAAAACTCCAGACAAGCATGTATGTCAAACGCAGAGAACCATGGGGAATAGTCCACATAGGAGTGATTCTCATCGCGGTTATCATGCTCATCACAGCGTTTGGGTTAATCATGGGTGGGACATCTCTTCGCTCGATTCAGGATATCATGACAGATGATGAAGGCTATATCATGAGCAAGACGAGGAGGATCGATGTTTCCAGCTACGGGGTGGTGGTTGAGGATATGAATATCGACATCGACCCCGTTGCGTTGAGGTGGTTTGAGAACAGGGGAGGCTTCCTCAGCTTCAAAGCGACCATCGAGAGCAATGACCCCATGAAGGAGGTATTTGTCGGCGTGGCCCGCGTAGCTGACGCCTATAACTACATTGAACCCATGGAGTACCATAATGTAGATGACTTTGATTTCGGGTGGGACCGGGAAACCAGCGGCACAGGACAACCCCAGTTCGTCCTACACACAGGCGATGCCCCAGTGGCACCCCCTACGGTTCACAGCTGGTGGATTGTACATGGTGCCTCATCAGGTTCTCAGACCATCGTATGGGAGCCCGAGGCAGGTAACTACTATCTGGTGTTGATGAACGCCGATGGCTCTCGCGGCGTTGATGCCGATGTGAAGCTGGGGGTCGAGATTCCGTTCTTCAGTGGATTGGGGAATATACTGATGGTGGCTGGGTTAATTGTCGGGTGCATCGGGGTATTGATGCTTTACTTCACCATCAGGAGAAATCAACCCTAAACCTTTTTCAACGGCGCCACAATGATGGTGTAGAAGCAGCACAAGCTGCATTGGTGAAAACAGATGGAAAAAGACTACAAATCAATGCTGAAACGCGCATATGAGCAACTACCCGAGCAGCTTGAGGAACAGGACAGGTTCCAAGTACCAAAGGCTAGGGTCACGAGGCAGGGTAGGCGCAGCGTCATAATGAACTTTAGCGCCATCGCTGAGGCATTACAGCGAGACCCAGACCACCTACTCAAGTTCCTGTTGAAGGAGACGGCTACACGCGGTAACTTTGACGGCACCAGGGTGGTATTTCAGGGTAGCTTCAATCAGGACAGCATCCAAAACCTAATCGAGATCTATACAAACAAATACGTGATATGCCCCGTATGTGGACGCCCAGATACCCACATAGTGAAGGACAGGAGACTAAGCTTCCTCCAGTGTGACGCCTGCGGCGCCAGAAGCAGCATAGGAAAGAACTAGGTTGAGCAAGGTCTACGTCAAGACAGTGATCCATGGGAAGGATATGTTAGTCGCTGTATGCGATGAGGATATCCTTGGTAAGACCCTTGAGGGGGGCAGGGTTCCCTTCAAGGTTAGTGAGGGATTCTATAAGGGGACGCTGGGTGACGTGGATGAGGCTATCGCTGCGATGAAGCAGGCTACTATATGTAATCTTGTTGGTAAGCGGATCGTTGAGGCAGCGATCGAGTGCAATATGGTTCATGAACGCGCGGTGATCTATTTCGGTGATATACCCCACGCACAGATCGTGAAGCTCTAGACGGTTTTTAACTGGACACCATCAGGTGATCCCTTCAATATGCCTCTCTCTATTAAGAAATCGATGCTGTTCTCGGTCTCGCTTGGGCTGAAGCCCCTCCGATTCATCTCGGTTATGAGCCAACTAGGCTGGTAGATGAAGCCCGGTATCTTTATTGCGTTGATTATCTGCTTGCTGCAGGCTTTGATGCGTATCTCGTTACTCATCTTGGGACCGTTTATGGTCTCTATCCTGCTTGTCAGTGGGCTGGCTGCGATCCCCAGTCTCTTCCTGACGTGATTATGGAAGTCCTTGGTGAAGTTACCCCCATGGAAGGTAAGCACCCGTTTGGGTTTGCATTTCCGTATGTGACTCATCAAGCCACGGTAGTCGGCGTGATCACTCAACGGGAATGCTATCCGTTTTCGCCCCATGATGGTCGCCCAGCCTGAGGCCAACGCGATGTCAAGGTTATCCCACATGGGCTTGCTTCCCTTGGGAGTGATCAAGGCGCATTTACCGGACTCTAGAAGCTCCTCACCTTCTTCGCTCTGGGCGTCAACAGAGTCCAAGTTGTATCCTGCTTCTCTGTATAGGTCAGTGACCTTTGAGGCTGATTTGTTGGTCACCACTGGTAGGTTGGTGTACTGGTTGAGGATGCTGATGACCTCCTGGGCGTTTCCGATGCTGTCCGTCTTGAAGGTTGGTATCCTGCCGTTGATCACAGTGTTTACCGCCCACTGGTAGACCTCGACAGCGATATCCTCACGTTTGGGGAACTTGAACATGGGTGAGCCAAAGGTGGTCTCGATAACAAGGATATCGCACTCTGCTGGCGTGGCGGGGTTCATGGTGAACGTCTCCTCAGTGCAGAGGTCACCTGTGTACAGCACTGTCCCCTCGGGGGTGTTGACCTCATACTGGACGCTGCCCAGCACGTGTCCACTGTTATGGATGTGGACCTCGATATCGTCCAGCTTGATCGTGTCACCAATCTTTACCTTATGTAATCCTTCCAACCTGTTCCAGCCCATGGATTTGAGCAAGTCATATGTCTCTTGGGTAGCATATTTTTCACGCTCTGGGTGCTTGAAGGCAGAGGCGTGGTCTGCGTGAGCATGGGTGACGAATGTTGGGTAGTGGTGGCTGTTTCGTGTCGGGTCCAGCATTACTCCTTGGTCGTCGTACTCAACCAATATGCCTCCAAGCTGCCGGACCTTTAGCTCCAACCAATATCACCTATGGAAATTATCTGGTTTTTTATGAATTGTCTCAATTAACCGGTTGGCGCTATATATAGTAGACGGTCACCTTGTCTGTAGCTTTATTATGGCTTGGGCTAGGTCGCCTTCGCTGTCCTCAAGAGCCCGTTTGGCTACATCAATACTGACGTTTGCCTGCTGAGCCACGAGCAGTATATCCTCTTCTGGGATCTCCAGTGGTGCTTCTTCTGGTTCCGCTGCTGCTGTTGCTGTGCTTGGTTTTCCCTCTGTTTCTTGCCCGCCTGCTATCTGGTACATCTTTGTGCCTTGGACGTTGATGCTGGTTACCTGTGGGCCTTCTATGATTATCTGGCGTTTGTCGCCTTGGAGTATTACTCGTTTGATGTCTCCTAGCTCGTTCATGTTCATGCCCATCTGCTTCATCATTCTACGGGCACGTCTGCTATCCATACGGGTCAATGAGATTCACCTACACAAGTAACAAGGAGCCAGCTTTTAAATCCTTAACAGCGATGGTTCTTTAATATTATCAATTGAGAAATATCGTAAGTGATGATAATATCGCGTGTAGAGAATATCATTTGTATAATTGTAGTGTCTTGGTTTCAGGGTCGTATTCTTTAAGCATCTCGATTTCTGTTATTTCCATTATAATTATCTCGGAAAACCCGTGTATTATAGAACCCTCTATCATATGACCACCTATTACCCGTATTTTCTCATCATCAACACTGGACAAGACCATATGAGCATGGACATGGGGCTTTCCCTCTGCCATGCTAATGTTTCCAGAGATCCCCAGAATTTCTAATGGGATCTCAAACGATGCATAGTATCTGTTCTGGTCTGTTATAGGAAATTCCTCTGGGAGGTTTTTACAGTTACGCAATCTGGCCTTTGAAAGTAAGCCTACCCCAGACAAGATTACAGCAGCCTTAACACCATATTTTAGGACGATTTCCTGAAGCGAGAGGTAGAGGTCAGAGCCTGTTTTGAGTCTAGCGACGATTACTCTTCCACTTTGGCCTTCTTTTGAAATTATGTTATTGTTTGTTGGAGACATTGATTATGCCTTCTTTTTTTCTTCTATTAATAATATGGGTGCTATGTATGGATTTTTCCATTATTTCTAGTTTTCAAAGATCTTTCTATATTCGTTGTTGTTCGGGAAATTCAAAATACACCTCTCATGTAACAAGCATATTGGTATTCCATTAATCAACCAGAAAACAGGGCAGGTGTTAAGATACTGTGATGTTGATGGCGTGCACTGTGCAATCATTTTCACAGTCTAGACAGGCGGTGCATTCACCAGGATTAGCAACCAAAGGCATGTCATCAAGCCACTCGAATACCCCGTAGACACAGGATCGATGACACTGTTTGCAGCCAGTACACAGGTCATAATCGATCTTTACTCTAACATTCACAGAGGAATCTGCTTATGACGAGAAATAAAGTATCCCAAAAAGGGGTGGGTTACTTGGATGCAGCCTTTATGGTGTTGCGCAGTAACATGGAGATCAGCAGTGGTCCGACTCCCCCCGGTACAGGGGTATACGCGGAGCTCTTCTCCAGTGCAGAGGGATCGACATCACCGTAGACGTTCTTTCCCTCATAGTTGTTGCCATTATCGATGATGATGACACCATCCTTGACCATGTCGCCTGTTATGAAGTGTTTCTTGCCTATCTCTGTGCTGATGACATCTGCGTCCTTGACACGCTTGGCTATATGTGGACAATTCTCATCCACCTGAGTCACGTTTGAGGAGAGATTCATTACATACGCTGCCAACGGCTTGCTGAGGAAGTTGCTAGAGCCCACTATGACCCAGTACTTCCTGTTAGGATCAAGGTCATATCGATTGAAGAGCTCCATAATAGCCTCGACACCCGCTGGGATAAAACAGTCCTCACCCATGAGAACCTTCCCAAGGGTATTTGGACTCAACCCATCGACGTCCTTGGCTGGATCTATGGCGTCCACTGCCTTCAACTCATCCAAGCCCTCCGCTAGGGGTAGCTGGACCATGATGCCATGGATCTTGGGGTCCTTATTGAGCTTCTCAACCAACGCTACAAGCTCATCATCTGTAGTCTGTTCTAGGTGGTGGAACTCGCAGTACATCCCGATGGATTCGGCTCTCTTCTGCTTGAGCTTCACATACCGGGCGCTG
>CAZVMT010000111.1:0-10005 GCA_964628765.1 uncultured Candidatus Bathyarchaeia archaeon
GAAGAGTATGCTGAATCCAATCAACGTGGCCTTTCTTCTCTTAAGCCTGTCACTGATGGCGGCGACCGCTATACAGCCAGGTATCCCAGCGATGGTCCCAGCGCTGGCTATCTGCCCTACTTGAAGATAGGTGAAGCCCCGTGTGTCGATGAGGAACTGGTTCATCCAGTTCATGAAGACCCAGCTCATGCTGCTCATCACATAGCCCAAGAGGAAGGGCCACAACCGCCTATCCTTGATGGTCGAGACCAGTGATGAGAGGATCGATGGTTTCCCCTTGATGGGTGCATTTACCAGCAGCGTCTCCTGGTCTTTGAGTATGAATATGTTCATCACCCAGTTAGCCACCAGTATCAGGCTCATCCAGAGGTAAAGCGTCCTCCACCCACCGAGGCTGGCTACTGCTATTGGGAACCCCATGTAGCTAACGGTGTTCCCGAGGCCGCTGGATGCGCTGAGTATACCGATGGCTGTGGCTTTCCTGTTGGCTGGGAACCAAGTGGATGCTAGCTTCACTGCGTTGATGTAGAATGTGCTGCAACCTATGCCCACTATGAACTGGGCGAGGAATAGCATATTGTAGCTGGTGCTCGTCCAGAACAGAAATACGCCGATGATCGTGAGCATGGTAAACAAGAGAATCGTTTTACGTGCCCCCAGCCTGTCACTGAGGATACCGCTGGGCACCTGCATCACGCCATAGACGAAGAAGTACGCAGAGATGAGCATCCCCATCGCTCCATGACTGATACCCAGCTCCTCTATCAATATAGGCGTCAACGCCCCAGCGGCGCTGCGGAGAAAATTCTCAACAAAATATGTGATACAGATTGTAGTTAGCAGCATGAGAGGGTAATAGCTCTTCTTCTCCAATGCAAATCCCCTGCATGAAAGGAAATACAGTCTTAAACATTACTGAACCCAGAAAGGTCAAGCAGTTATCATAAATACTCAAGTTTTTAAACAAACATTAAAAGAGATTTGAGTTAGTTTTGATAAAAATTTAATACGTACAAGGGAGCGGGTACCAAAGCTTAAATCAAGTTATAGATAGAAAAATCTTCAAGATGATTGAAGACATTATTAATTTGGTGCTTGGAAATCAGATAGAGACTGTGATTCTTGTTTTAATCGGTCTCTTGTTGGGCGCGTTAATCTCATCGTTCTACTGGAAGGGGCAGGTATACAAAAGAGAGGCTCATATCAGTGAACTGGATACTACCGTAGAGGAAAAAGACGCTGACCTAAAGGAGATGCGTGCACGCGCACAGGAGCTGCTAAACGGAAAGGAGAAAGAGATAGAGGGTCTCAACACCCAATTGAAGGATACAAAGACCAGTTTGGAGAACAGGGAGAAAGAGATAGAGAACCTCAAGACCCAGTTGAGCCAGAGAGAGGACACCATCCGCGACATGACACTGCAGATCGAGGAAAAAGAGGAATCAATCAGCCTTCTACAAAAGGAAGTCGCCGAACTTGAAGACAAGAACCGAGACTCGGTTATTCGCGCCGAAGGAGCAGAGGTTAAGGGAAGAGAACTAGAGAAGGCATTAGAGGATAAGACAGAGGAAGCAGCCAACTTTGATAAGATGAATCAAGACTCGGTGGCCCGCGCCGAGGGAGCCGAGACTAGGGTAATGGAGCTAGAGGAAGCATTGGAAGAAAAAACTGAGGAAGCTGCCAACTTCGATAGGATGAACCAGGAATCCGTGACCCGAGCCGAAGGCGCCGAGGCAAGGGTAGAGGAACTGGGGAACTCTTTAGAGGAAAAAGGGCAGGAAGCCACGGCCCTGAAAGCTCGCATACGCATGATGCAGGACGACTTCACACGCATCGCGGGAATAGGACCTAAAGTATCTTCAGTGCTCAGATTGGCGGGGATAAACACCTTCGCGAAACTCGCCTCAGCAGACATAGACAAGATAACAGGGATCCTTGAAGCCGAGAACCCAAGCCTGCTCCGCTTGACAGACCCAACGACATGGCCAGAGCAAGCAGGACTAGCTGCAGAGGAGGACTGGGAGGGCCTATCAGCTCTGCAGGAAAACATCAAGGCTAGCAAACGCACCTAAGAAGCAGTATTTGCTCGTAAGAAGAGGGGCTTCTTACCACCGGGGGTAGGGTTTACGCCCAACCCAGTTCCTATACTTGTTCATGCACGCGCATCTATTCTATCATATTCTTGGCTTCACGCATTCACCGTTATGGATGTTCAACTATCCTCCCTCAAAGTTAAATCAATAAAACTCTACATTGTATCCATGACAGAACCCAAGGCAGATATAGCCATCATAGGCGGCACAGGGGTATACGACCCCGAGATAATAGATAACGCTGAAAGAGTCAAAATTCACACACCATACGGCTCACCCTCAGCCACAGTCACCCTTGGAGACTATGGCGAGACAAAGATCGCGTTCATCCCACGTCACGGAGATGGACACGTTATCCCACCCCATAAGATACCGTTCCAAGCCAACATATGGGCACTCATGAAGCTGGGGGTAAAAAGGATCGTTGCCAGCAGCGCGGTGGGCAGCCTCAGGATGGACTATGAGCCAGGACACTTCGTATTGACAGACCAATTCATAGACAGGACAAGGAAGAGAAGCGACACATTCTACGAGGGAGGACAGATATGCCACATCTCGGCAGCGGACCCCCTCTGCCCCGAGCTGCGTAAGGTCTTCGGAGACTACGCGGATAAGCTTGGGCTCGTGAACCATAAGGAAGGAACATATGTCTGTATAGAGGGGCCGAGATTCAGCACGAGGGCTGAATCCAATATGTTCAGGCAATGGGGCTGCGACATTATAGGCATGACCATGTACCCCGAGGTGATACTTGCACGGGAAGCCCAGATATGTTATGTATCGGTGGCGATGGTCACTGATTATGATGTTTGGGCGGAGAAGCCTGTAAGTGCTGCTGAGGTCATGGAAACCATGGAGAAGAACGGCGAGAACTTCAAGCGTCTCATTATGGGGGCGATACCGACGATTCCATCGGAAAGACACTGTGGCTGTGGCTCAGCGTTGACTGGGGCACTCTATTAGATAAATTCTTAAACGGTTCCTCGTTTTCAGTCCTATGCCCGATAAACAGTTCGTTTTCTTGGTGCTGGAGGAGCATCCTTATGGCAGGGAGATGTTGATGCAGCTAATGGAGGCAGGAAATTATCCAATGGCGATAATAGAGGAAGCCTCAGACATCGCAGAAGAGGAGAAAGCCAAGTTCCTTGAACGTATCAAGGGACACAGGGTAGCCCCCACATTCACTGAGCTACTAGAGGGAAAAGACATCCCAAGGTACAAGGTGCCTCACCACAACAAGAAGCAGTGCCGGGAGCTAATGGAGGAACTCAAACCAGACCTCGGGGTACTGGGCGGGACAAGGATCATCAGGAAAAGGATTCTGGAGATACCGCCAGATGGAATGCTCAACAGCCACCCCGGTTTACTACCAGAGGTAAGAGGCTCAGCGAGCCCAGCGTGGTCAGTCTACTACGATATACCGATTGGCTCAACTTGTCACTTCATAGACCCCAACATAGACACAGGGGACATAGTGATCAAACGAGAGATCCCGGTCCATCGTGGAGACACGTATGAGAAGCTCTGCTGGTTAACACTTGTTGAGGCTGGAACACTCATGACGGAGGCGGTTACAATGTGGAAGAACGACTCAATCACCCGTATACCACAGGGGGGGAGCGATTTAGCCACCTTCAAGGTTCCCTCAGATGAGGTAATGGAGATAGTGCACCAAAAGCTTAGAGATCAGACCTACAAACACTACGTTGACTAGGTCAATTCTGTTATTGAGTGTAATTTTGACCTAATTTTGACATATCTTTTTACCAGATGCATACGATCCATAGGTGATTCAACTTGAGCGGCTATGAGTATGAGCAAAAAAACCGGGACAACATGATCTGGGCTATCGTCGTCGTGATGATGGTGCTAAACGTTGGCGTATTAGCCTATACAACCATCTACAATGATGGCGGTGGAGACACAGAAGCGCTCCAGACACAACTCGATACATTACAGTTCCAGCTCAACAGCGCCAAACAGGAAATAGACGGCCTCAAGGAAGAGGTCCGCATATTCGAGCTGGGTGAGGACTCACAGGATATCGGGGTAATCGAGATCTATAATCAGACACGGAACAGCGTGGTTCTCATATCTGTTAGTACACCAGCCGGCAGAGCAACGGGAAGTGGATGGGTATATGATTCACTGGGTCACATCATTACCAATAACCACGTCGTGGAAGACGCGACGACAATCCAAGTAACATTCCAGACAGGGGCGGTCCTATCAGCGGAGTTAATCGGCAGAGACCCCTACAGCGATATGGCTGTAATCAAGGTAGAAGCAGAACAGGGGCTTCTCCACCCATTGAAGGCGGGTGTAAGCAGCGAGTTACTCGTAGGAGAGACAGCTATCGCTATCGGTAACCCCTTCGGGTTGGCGAATACCATGACGGTGGGCATTATCAGCGCCACTGGGCGCCAGATGGAAGCCGTAGACAACTATGTGATAGTCGATGTCATCCAGACAGACGCCGCCATCAACCCTGGAAACAGTGGAGGACCATTACTCAACCTCCAAGGCGAGGTCATCGGGATGAACACCGCAATAATAAGCAACACAAACGACTTCAGCGGCATAGGATTCGCCATACCAAGCGACACCATCACCCGAGAGGTGCAGAGCCTCATAGACACAGGAAGCTACGAGCACCCGTGGCTGGGAATAAGCGGCTACAACCTATCCCCAGACATGGCGGAAGCCATGGGACTGGATCGTGAAACCCTTGGAACCCTTGTGGCGAACGTCATCGATGGAGGCCCAGCGGATGACGCGGATCTGCAAGGGGCAACTGAGCGAGTGGTACTGAATGGAGCCAACATCGACATAGGCGGAGACATAATCATAGGCGTTAACGGGCTAACTTTGGACAGCTTCTATGAGCTTCAGGTCTACCTCACACGAAACACTCAACCCGGGGATACCGTCACCATGACCATCATCAGGGACGGAGATGTCATGGAGATAGACTTCACCATCGGTACCAGACCGCCACCAAGCTAACCGTTTTTAGCTATCAACCTGCTTATTGTAGCCTCATCGTAGCTGAGTAGGGCTCCGAATCGTTGGGCTATCTCAAGCTCCAGGTCGTCTGGGTTTCTCTCCTTGTCGCTGGTTTTCTTGAGTTTCTTGAGCGTCATGTACTCGTCGAGCACTGATTGGTCATGGGCTATCAGTATGACGGTCTTGTCCTTGGCTATGTCCCTTGGGAAGAGCTTTGATCTGAGAAGATCAGGCTCAACCAATAAATTTACACCGTATTCCTCAGCTGCAAACTTGGTGGCGGGAAGCATCTGCTCAGCTACTTCATGGCTGTATGGGCTGCTGAGCGCCAATTGTTTGCAGCCAGCTCCAACTACCTCCGCGAAAGCCATGTTAATCCCAGCATAGTAGCTGTAGAGATGAAAACCATCAATGATCTTGCCTAGTGGATGTTCAGACATGAGTAAGGATGGGTTTACTTGTTTTTCACTGTTCTTACCACAGAGTCGATTGGGTTAAGCCGGTTTCTACGACCCTCATAGCTGCTGATATACTTGAATCCAACATCCCGTAGCAGGTCAACTGCCTCAGGGAGCATAAAACCAAGATGATCCGGGAGGTGACTATCACTACCAATGGTCACCTTCTTCACACCAGCCTCGTAGGCGGCCTCGATAAAACCCCTAATCGGGTACTGGGTCTCTTGGTGATGCCTCCAACCAGATGTGTTAACCTCGAAGCCAACATCATAACTGACGAGAGCGTCGATAGCCTCCAATGCTCCACCATAATCTATGAAATCAACGGGTTCTGGTCTGACAAGGTACAGGAATCTGCGCCAGTAATCCGGATGGGCCATGGAGTCAAACAACCCGCTCTCAACAGCCCTACTCCAATGATCATAATACTCTGAGACTGCCTCCCTCAGGCTTCTGCCACTGAAGTAGGCTGGGGTGTCTCGGCGTGACCCCACATCATATGCGCCGACGAAGTGGGTGCTCCCCAATATGAAATCAAAAGGGTATTCATTGATTAATGCCTCAAGCTCGCGTTCGGCATCTGGGAAATAGTCAACCTCTAACCCGACTCTGAGCACCACATCAGTGGTCTCCGCCTGCCTGTATATGTTATCAATATAGGCTTGAACCTCAGCTGGTTGAACCCCGAAACCACTGAACTCGCCAGTGATGATCTGGTGTGTGGTGATGGCGATCTCCTCTATGCCTTTCTCTTCTGCTGCCTTGATGTATTGCTCTACGGTTGTGTCCCTTGCATCCTGTGAGTAGTGTTCGTGAGTATGGTAATCGAATCGGGCAACCCGCATACCGCATATGATGGGCATGGTGTATTTAGAAGGTTTCTCGCCGCAGTATTGCTATATAGGCGAAATATCGAGTCTGGGTACTGATTCTTAATGCCTTATATTGGTCTCTTTCATCCATCCGTTATCGCTTTTAAATAAAAACAGGGACAGATGCACGAGCCCAATGGAAGCAGTAGCACGCGGAGTAATAGAACAAGCCATAGACGACGAGCTCACAGAGAGAAGACTCGAACTCAGCCTAAACACATTCAAACGGTTCGAGGAAGAAGGATATCTAAAATCAGCGGAAAGCGCTATGTTCGGCAAGATATACGCCGAGGCATTCAACTATTTTGTAAACTACAAGATGCACAGCCGCGACCCCATAAGCCTCGAAGAGATGGAGGAATTCGAGCAAGTAATCGATAGAAGGGTCCTTGAGATCTGGAGCAAGATAATGCATCTCTCAGCCAGATAAAATGGGGCCCGCGACGGGGGAAAGGTGAGAAACCCCAGAGCCCCTGAGAATCCTTGATGAGGCATACCACGATGATGGTTTTAACGTGTTTTCTGTGTCAAATGGATACAGACAGTAATGGTTAAAAGCAGCCCAAGTATCATCCCGTTTGGCGGGTGAGTGGGACCTCCTACCCGTTCCGCCCTATAAACCCCGAGGCAAGGAGGAGAAAAATAGTGAAGACAAAAGATATAGCATTAATAGCTGTTTATGCAGCGCTCTACGCTGCCATGGTTGTGTTTTTTCAGCCCTTATCATTCTACGCGTTACAGTTCAGGATAGCAGGTGTGCTCAGACCCGGTATAGCCCGAAAAAGAGAGTTGGCGATAGCGTATGCTGTTGGCACTGTGGTAGCTAACATATTCAGTCCTTTCGCGGGTATCTACGAGCTGCTTTTCATGCCCATTATGAGCCTCATCGCTGGACTCGCTGGTTATGAGTTAGCCAAGAGATTCAACAGGAACTACTATGTGTGTGGCGTGGTGATAGCGGTGATTATCCCGTTGAGTGTCGCGTGGATGCTCAACCAGTTGTTCAACCTACCCATAGTAGCAACATTACCCGGATTATTCATCAGCGAGCAGTTGATCAATATAATAGGCTCAACCATATTCAAGCTCATAGAGCCGAGGTACGAGTGGTGGGAGTAATGGAGAAAGCCGTGGTCATTCTTAGCGGTGGACCGGACTCAGTGACTGTAGCGTACTGGGCGAAGGCTCAGGGATACGATGTATCTGCTGTGACGTTCAATTACGGTCAGAAGGCGCAGCATGAGATAGATGTAGCAGAGGAGATATCTGGGTTACTCGGGATCAAGCACAAGGTAATCGACTTATCGAGTCTTTCTGAGATATATGAGGGAGTGACGAGCCTCGTTGACCATGACATTGATGTATCAAGCGAGTTCAGCGACCCCATAATCGTGCCATTCAGGAACGGGGTATTCATGGCTGTCACAGTAGCCTACGCGGATGGGATAGGCGCCAACCACATCTTCTACGGAGCCCATGGGAGCGATGAACCATTCTACCCAGACTGCAGGAAAGAGTTCTACACTGCTTTTCAGGAAGCAGCTAGGCTCGGCACAGAGAAACCGATAGTGATACTCTCGCCCTTTAGCGATGTCCAGAAATCAGACATCATCAGGAAGGCTGTGGAGCTTGGGGTACCATTGGAGAAGACTTGGAGCTGCTACCTCAACGGACCCAAGCACTGCGGTGTCTGCGAGTCATGCAACAACAGGAAAAAGGCATTCAGGGAAGCAGGGATACCAGACCCAACAGAGTATTCTGCCTAATGGGCATCAACTTATGAATTAGTTACGCATCTAAACCACCGTGAACGTCAAGATAATCCGCGTAATGGCTCGATTCGGGACACCCAGCCCAGTGATAGGAGCCATAATCATACTGCTCAGCATATCGATGACGCCCAGTTGGAGCCTCAACCAGCCCCTCAGCGACTTGGGGTCAGATGGATTCGGCTCAGTGATCTTCAACAGCGGGTTATTGATGGCGGGTTCATTAGCGATGCTCTACGCTGCCGGGTTGTTTGAGTTCACCAAGGGGGATATTGTCGGTCAGATCGGGAGCACATCGTTTCTAATATACGCTATATCAGCATGTGTTCTAGGGATAGCAGTGATTGACCTAGGTGATCTTCATAATCAAATCTCCACGTTGCTCTTCGTGATGATACCGGTAAGCGCAGCCATGTTATCATACAGCCTATACAAGATGGGGTTGACCAGATACGCCGCAGTCGGAGCCATAGCCACGATATTCGGAGTAATACCGTGGATAATGGGTGGCTCAATTGATGCTGTTAAGGAGCTTGTCGCGCTATTCCCATTCGGAGTATGGCAGGTAGCCTTGGGTCTCTACTTGTATGGGCTTGAAGAGCCCGAGGAATTCGACTGAAATTAGGGGTATACTCTGCGCATATCCCTTGGGAATGGCACGGTGTCCCTGATGTGTTCAAGCTTGAGCATCCACATCAATACACGTTCGACGCCCAACCCGAAGCCGCTGTGAGGCACTGTACCCCACTTCCTGAGATCCATATACCACTCATAGTTAGCCGGATCAAGTCCATCATCGATGGTCCGTTGATACAGCTGCTCATAGTTGTGGACACGCTGACCACCGCCGATTATCTCACCATAACCCTCAGGCGCCAAAAGGTCTGAGCTAAGTGTAACCTCGGGTCTGTCGGGGTCAGGCATGTGGTAGAATGGTTTGATGCCGCTTGGGAAGCCCACGACCCAGAAGGGTGTCTCAAACTCCTCTGTCAATGGTCCCTCCTGCTGCCAACCGAAGTCGTCTCCCCAGTACATCTCGACACCCTTGCTCTGGACTATCTCCACAGCCTCATCATAGGTGATCTTAGGGAACGGCGCCTTCAATGAAGCCAAGTACTCTGGGTCTCTTCCAGCTGCCTTAACCTTCTCAGGCATCTCAGCCGCCAAAGTATTCGCGATATAACTCACAAGCCTGTCACCAGAATCCTGTATATCGCTCAGGGTGCTCCAAGGCTCCTCAAGCTCCATGTGAAGGAACTCAGAGAGATGCCTACGAGTCCTTGACGGCTCTGCCCTGAAGCTAGGGGCAATAGTATAGATCTTGCCCAGGCTGCTGATCAACGCCTCGGCGTATAGCTGCCAGCTCTGGCTCAGATAGACGCCCTCTCGCTCAAAGTAGTCTACGCTGAAGAGGGTTGATCCTCCTTCGACTGAGGCGGTCATGAACATGGGTGTCTGGATCTCGGTGTAGTCGTTCTCCTTGAACCAGTCGCGTGCAGCCTGTAAGAACTTGGCTCTTATGTGAAATATGTTCTGGAGCTTGGGCTCCCTGATGTAGAGGTGCCTGTTATCCATGAGGAACTCCAAGCCCTGCTCCTTCTTCACTATAGGATAATCAGGCTTTGACTCGTATACGGCTCCGATGCCGTTGACTCGTAGTTCCCAGCCGCCCGGTGCCCGTTCATCCTTCTTGATCTTGCCCTTCAATTCGAGGGCGGTCTCCAGTGGATACTTCTCGACGTTACTGAATACCTCGTCGTCTATGTTTCTCTTATTCAGGGTGCACTGGATAACCCCTGATCCATCC
>CAZVMT010000112.1:0-9995 GCA_964628765.1 uncultured Candidatus Bathyarchaeia archaeon
ACAGCCCCTTGAGAACACGACGATTTATGGTACGAGGATTGCTCAACTCGCCAATACATTGGGTGGGCACAAGCCCATACTCCAGCGCCTCGGGGACCTCAGGAAGTATCAGAGGAGCACATGGGAGAGGATCGATAGGAGCTATGTCTCGCCTACGCTCAGGGATGTGACCCCAGGCGACTTGACCATGGCTTATCCCATGAGGATCATAACTGATCTAATGGAGGGATTGAAGATGCTGGACAGGGTCATGCCTGGGATCAACAGCGACAGCACCTTGCTCTATGGACCTGAGATCAAGTTTTACGCCATGAGGATAGCCACGGATAAGCACCTCAGAACACGGATACCAAACCTCTACGTGGCGGGGGACGGCGCCGGAGTGAGTAGGGGAATAGTGGGGGCTGCAGCTACCGGGTTGGTAGCTGCTCAGGGGATCGCCCAGCAGTTGGATAAACTTTAATCTGTTTATCCCCTCTTCACAGTAACTTGGTCAGCAGCGTCTTCAAGAAACAGTTCGAGGAAGTAGTGAAGAAATTCATCAAGCCACTAGAGATGATGGGTATTACTCCAAACCATATTACCTTCGCTGGGTTAATCGTGGCGGGGTTCTCGGCGTGGTTCTACGCTGACTGGGATGGAAACAGATACTATTTGATCTACGGGGCCTTACTGATCCTCGTATCGGGTCTTCTGGACGCGGTGGATGGGGTTCTCGCGAGGACAACTGGGAGAGTAACCAGATTTGGGGGCTTCTTTGACTCAGTCATGGACAGGTACAGCGATATGCTGATTCTTTCTGGGATCATCATAGGGGGAACATGCAGTGTCGCCGCTGGGCTGACTGCCATCGCAGGGTCTTTGATGGTGAGTTATACGCGTTCACGGGCAGAGATGGAGGGGGTGAAGATGGCTGGGGTAGGATTCTTCGAGAGGGCTGAGAGAATGATGTTTCTCGTGTTGTGTAGCTTCGCGGCTTACTGGAGGCTAGAGGCGTTAAACTATGGGGTAATTATCCTAGCAATAATGGCTCATATAACCCTGATACAAAGGGTTCTTTACTTTAAAAAAGAGATTGAGAAGAACTAGCTTCTTCTCGTGGGTCTCCGGCGTCTAGGAACATATTTACGATCTTCCTTGCTCCGGATGTTTACCACACCGCGGTGAACCGCGCAACTGATACAGAGATACTTTGTGGTCTTGGTGCGGTTTACACTCGCTCCCTGATCACGTAGCTCCTTTAATACTCTTGAGTCAACGAGACTCGTGTATCTTGTCTGGCGTTTAGCCTTGTCTCGTGGTACTTGGGCGCCACAGTAGCTGCATTGGACCATGCCTGAGCGTCCTTTCCCTCCCTTGCTTCGTCCACCGCTGCTTCTTTTCTTGGTCATTTCCCAAGCCTCACCACCGATATACTGAGGTTCGTTATAAATGCTACGTGGATCAGAGAAGAGGAATTAAACAGCTCATAATTGACTCGAATACTGTGGGCAGTATTTTCTGGTATCCTCGGTCGCTGAGGTGGATGCCGTCGTTTGAGTATTCATCTGCTAGTTTACCTTCCCCATCGTTTAGCTCGGAGAAGATATCCACGTAGATGACACCTTTATCGTGGCAATAGGTCCCAGTTAATTTATTCAAATCCATTACGGTCTCGTTGAAGTGAGCCCCAGCAACAGGGGCAACATTCAGCACTATTGGGGTCGCGTTGATAGCCATAGTCCTCTCCACGAGAGTAACGATGTTGGAGAAGACTGTCTCGGGTTGGATCCTTGATGATAGATCATTGATCCCACCCCAGAGTAACACAATATCCGGGTTCTCCGGTTCAACGCTCCGATCAAAGCGCTCAAGCATTCCCCTGGTGCTGTCGCCGTCCATGCCCTGATTGACTACCGCGATGTCTTTGTCTGTGTTTAGGTCGCGGAGCTTGATCCTGAGGCTGGACTCCAGAAGGTTGGTAAAAGGGTAATATCTTGGGGGCAGGTACCCTGGTCCCTGCTGGAACCCCGCGGTGAGGCTGTCACCGAGGAAGACGGCTACTATCCAGTCGCTCATGTTGTTCCCACTCTGTATAGAGGTTGATGTTAAATAGGTTAATCACTTTCTCGTTTCAGGGACCTTTTATGTCAAAGTTAGTGGATCTCGGGGCGGACCTGATTCTGTACAATGGGAAGGTGGTCACCGTAGATAGGATTGGCTCGGAAGCAGAGGCAGTAGCCGTCAAGGATGGTAAAATAATCAAGGTAGGCGAGAGCAGCGATGTATTGGAGCTCACCCATGAGGGTACAAGGAAAATAGATCTAGGGGGAAAGTTGTTGCTTCCCGGTTTTATCGACACCCATGAGCACTGTATCAGGAGGGGGTTACAGCTTGACTGGGTGAACTGCGGTACACCACCCATGAAGAGCCTGGAGGATGTCATAGAGGAGTTAAAAGAAAAAGCAGAGTCCAAGCCTGAAGGCGAGTGGGTTATAGGCTCATGGTTCGATGAATCCCAGTGGGAGGACAAGCGCTTCCCCAACAGATACGACTTAGACAAGGCATCAACCAATCACCCGATATACCTTGGGAGAGCAGGAGGACACAACTCAGTAGCCAACAGCCTAGCCTTGGAACAAGCAGGCATCAGCAAGGATACCCCACAGCCACCGGGAGGCAACATTGAGCGTGACGAGAACAATGAGCCCACGGGTAGGCTGGATGAGATCGCGGCCATGGATATGGTTAGGGGGATAATCCCCACCCCGGGTCCTGAGGAGGAAACAGAGAAACTAGCGGAGAACTGGCCCGTGCTGGAGAAAAGGTATCTGAGCTGGGGCTTGACCAGTATCCACGAGGCTCACATCAAGGCACCGCAGGCATTGGCGTATCAAAGGCTGGATAGAGATGGAAAACTCAACATCAGAATAGGTTTGATGCTGGATGGGATGACCCCCTACAAGGGATACGCCACAAGCGACCTATCACGACAAGGAATTCGCACCCCATTCAAGTGGAGTGACAAGCTCAGGGTAGTAAGCGTTAAAGTGGGCACAGATGGCGCAATGGGCAGCCTCACAGCAGCGCTCCATGAGGATTATGCGAATGATCCGGGGAACAAGGGTATAATCAGGTGCACCCGAGAGGAACTGGTCGATGAGGTGACTAGATGCCATGTAGCTGGATTACAAGTTTGTATTCACGCCATCGGTGACAGAGCCATAGACATGTCACTGGATGCCATAGAGGAAGCCCTCAAAGTGAAGCCTTGGCCAGACCACAGGCACCGCATTGAACACGCGGGATATGTGCTTCCAAGGCAGCTAGAGAAGATGAAGGAGCTGGGTGTAAACATCAGCGCCTCGATAGGCTTCTGTTACCCCATCGGGGATAGCCACATCGCGGCCCTTGGACCAGACAGGCTCTGTGGGTACTACCCTATGAAGAGCTTCAGAGACCATGGGATAGTCGCTGCTGGAAACAGTGATGGCTTTGGCACCAGCTATGCTCTGACTGGCATCTATGGCTGTGTTGCGCGTAAATCAAGGAGCGGACGATACCTGTGCAAGGATGAGGCGATTCCAATACTAGACGCAATACGAGCCTATACTTGGAATGCAGCTTATCTTGAAGGAACAGAGCACGAGAAGGGCTCTATAGAGGTTGGTAAGTTCGGTGACTTCGTGGTACTTGACAGGGACATAATGACATTGCCACATGAGGAGATACTGAAAGCCAATGTCTTGATGACCATAATAGATGGCGAGGTCGTCTACGAGCACTCAGATTGAGCGCTCATACATAGCCTCAATCACCCGTACATACTCTGGGTCCAACCCATGATCACGGGCACCCTTTAACATCAACTCGACGTAGCCCCTTGCGGGTGTAAATGGTCCCTTGGGTTTAGCGACCCTGTAGAGGTCTGCAAGGTGCCATTCTAGGTCTTCCCCCATTACTTTGAAGGTCTCACGTTTATAGAGTCCCTGTGGGACGCTCTCAAGAATATCAAGCTCCAACAGCTCTTTCTCATCACATTCATAGATGACTCCGTGGACCAGTCCTCCAGGTCTCTCGATGATGCTGCTTATCCCGCCCTGTCGTCTCTTGCTCCAGAAACGGAACTGGACCTCATAGTTGGGGAGATACGCCTTCATCACAAACTCCGCGCTGGGAACATACTCGCGGAGAAAGCCTTGGTTCAGGTTAGACCCGTAACCGAAATGAAACATACATGATAATCCGTATTATGAGTTTAATAACATCTAGTCCAAACTTGGTTATTTGAGTACGGGTAAGTCTTGAGTGCCAAAATGAACTCTAACTAATCTTTAACATATGCGCGCCTCATTAACAAGATTAATTTAATGAGTCCAAGAATTGGACAACAGCGATGATAATTTGGTCTTGCTGTTCCGCCACAGAAATCGCAGCAACCCCATCATTATTTTGAAAACTATAATCAGCATACTGGCGATGGTTACCTCCTTCGATAACAAAGAGACTAGTGGAGTCAGCGACCGCCTCATAGAACGCCTCTTGTTTAGGAGCACCCGGGTCATTTGATCCTATAATGGTCAAGATAGGAATGGGAAAGTTGACATAATCCTTGTTGTTCGCGGGATATGATGCTAACATGATTAGTCCGTCAAGGCTGTCAACATTATTTTTTGCGTATTCAGCCGCCATCGCACCACCAAGAGAGTGCCCACCTATTACCCATGACTCGATTTCGGGATAATCTGCCCTTATTCGGTTTGCACTGTTTATACCAGTGAACGCGAGATTTAGAGGCATTTTTGGAATAACAACAAGATAACCTGCGTCTGCAATGCCTTGTGCGGTTACTGCATATGCTTCTGGCTCGACCAGTCCACCCGGGTAATAAATTAGACCTCTATCTGTTTGATTACGCGGCTGGAATACTAGTCGTCCATTTTCCCGATGGACACCTTTTTCTTGTAACACATTAACTGCACGTTCTGTCGCTTCTTGGGAACTCAAGGTTGCCCAACCGACCAATCCCCCGGTTCCAAGGAGAAGGATAAAGATGACACCAATTGTTATCTTACGCAGGTTTTTCATTAATCACGCTCATGTAGGCGCACGTAAAAAAGGTATACCATGCTCAAGAATCTCATGTAACAAGCATATTGGGTACGTGTTTAGCTGAGAAGAGCTATAGCAGCAGCCAAGGCCCCGATGGCAGACGTGAATCCATCACTACTCGAACCTATTACCGCCACATCCTTCTCACGTGGATCGAAGTCAGATAGACTCATGAGAATATGATCCTCAGCCTTCTCATCGAGACCCGGGATCGCCCAGGAGGCAGCCTTGTAGACCAAAGTTGTTGCACCAGTGGCTCCATGAATCAACGCTTGATCCCTTTGCTCGACCCCCAGCCTAACACGGTTCGATGCCCCACGGATCAATACAGCCCAGTTAACCTCATCTACTGTAATATCTGTCCTAGGCAGTGGCTTCCACTTCAACACTCCTTCAATGGCTTTTAGATAGTCTTCACCCTTGTTGCTGAGGACCACACCAGGGCGACTGATGGAGATTAGCCCCTCATCCTGGAGCCTACCCAGAATGGTCCTTACAGTGCCCTCTCCCAGTCGAAGCTCCTCGGCCAACTGTTTCCGTCCAATCCTCTGATCCTTTAGAAGGATCAACGCATAGAGTAGATGCGCCTTAGTAAAATCAGGACTACGCCCTGGGGCGGTCTTGGAAACAAGTTGATCGAGGAGCCTTACCTGTTCCATGGCAGTATACACGCTAAAAGGATGTATAAGTCCACCCGATTATATCTCCATCGTGGAGATAATACTGATCTGCACCCACAGCACCGCTCTCCCAACCCTCATCATAGAAGCTCCACAACCAGAAGTGAGACCCATCCTGAGCAACTCCATCGAGAGAGGTCACGTAAGAGCCAAAATCAGAGGTCTGATACTCGGTTTCACATGCTAGTATAGTGGCATTGAGGACGCTGGCTCCTGTCTGTATCCTTGTATCATTATACCAGACGATGTTACCGTCCCCATAATCTATCATTATATCAACCACTGCTGTGAAATCCTTCAGTTCTTCTAAAACTGTCTCATAATCCGCTTTCAGCATCGTGAGTTGATAATTGTAGTTTACAGCGAGGGCTCCCGCTGCTATTGTTGTGCAGAGGAAGGCTACTGCCATGAGTTTGTACGTGTTTTCATCCATTTCTTATCACCATTACTTTTTTTATTGAATTCACCAAGGGTTTGAATCCGAAGCCAAAGAACACTGTATTGCTGATGATGTGAGCCAACATGAAGGGGGTACCAGTGATCAAGGCAACCGGGATCGAGATTCCAGCGGTAACCCCAGACACAATGTTAGTGAACAGATCATAGACAAAGGTCAAGAGGAACCCTGCTACAGCTGCCCAAGGGTCAAACCCCACACCCGATTCCCGGTTTGAGAAGAGCCCCCCAGCTACGCCATACATAGCTTCCCCCAGTACAGTGGAAAAGAAGACGGGTAAGCTGAACCCGAAAGGGTTAAGGGTTCCATAGACGAGCCAGACAAGTCCACCCGTTAGGGCGCCCAGTGCGCTACCCAGTATGTATCCCGCCGTGAATACTATTAGGTCCATGAGTTTGACATTCAGTGTGCCGATCATCAAGTAGTTAGTAGCTAAGGCTGAGGCTGTGAGTACTGCTACGAGTGCTATTTTTCTTGGGTTGATTTTAGGTTGATCCAAACCAGTTATTGGATGGATCATCCAACCAATAAAGTGTTTCGATCCAAACCCCAATAAAACTCATGCACAGAGTAATGGAAGATGATCCAATACTACGACGCCCCAGACATACAGAAACGAATCACAGAGATCGTTGACATACTCAAATTCGACCACATAGACCTAAAACACATCCACTGCATCAGGAGCAGGGGCAGCCAGAGCAAACGCACCATAGCCAGGATCCATGGACTGGGCAGGATATGGCAA
Organism: uncultured Candidatus Bathyarchaeia archaeon; assembly: GCA_964628765.1. Taxonomy (GTDB): domain Archaea; phylum Thermoproteota; class Bathyarchaeia; order TCS64; family TCS64; genus RBG-16-57-9. Next base: position 6,977 of record CAZVMT010000112.1, read on the forward strand.
GAAGCACTGAGCATGAAACCCACCTACATCATAGAGGTCATCCATGAGCAATTCGACTACTATCCATTGAAGTCACAGGATAGGACCCTCATCCATGAACTAATGCACGTACCCCAGACAGCCAAAGGCGGCTTCAGGCACCACAAGGACCATGTGACCCGCGAGAACGTGGAAACATGGTACAAACGGTACCAGCAGAAGCGCAGGGAGATGGGGTTAGACAAAGTATAAAGAAAACCAATCATTCATGGTATCGATGTACCCCAAGCCCATGACATACTTGATAGAGTCGAAGTCAACATTGAGGGAGTTCATCGCATCACTGGGGGAACACACATTATATGCCTATGATCGAAGGGTCATCGGGGTAGTAGTCAACGAGAAAAAACTCTGGGACTCAGCCGTGCTCAAACAAGGAGACAAGGTCACTATTTTCCCCATCATCGTTGGGGGCTAGCAACCCTAACAGGAACCTGCTCACCACTCTTATAGTATGCAGCAGCCCGGGGCTCATCATAGGGTGGACCGATTATCATCATAATTCTGCCATAAAAGTTATGGAAGTCTGTTGTCGATGGCTTCAACACCCCACTGGGGTGACTATGGGCTGTACCCACTATAGTGAAATCTATGGGCAACATATGGCTGGGAAATGAAGCATGCCCCTTTCCCCCAGAGCCAAAGGGAGGCAACAGGAAATCAGTGACATGGATATCATCGCCTTTCTTGCTTCCCCTGAGCAATACTATGATCTCATTGGGGTGATTGCTCTTGGCGAATTCCTGCATCGCCGTGAATACTTCTGGGTCTATGATGATCAAGGGTTTCGCCTATAGGAGGGCTGGGTCGTAGGGTTTTAGCTCTTCGGTGGCTGTGTCGATGATTATCTTGGCCCTGATTATCGGGGGAGAGCCTGTTAATGACAGGTTATAGGTGACAAGATACAGGTTCTCCTTCATAGGGTACTGCATTATGTCCTGGACCTCGGTCTTCTGGTATCTTTCGCGATAAATTTCTTGTAGGTTTTTCTCCAGAATATGGTGGATTTCAGTGGTTTCTGGGTTCATGTGTTGATTTTTTATATACTTCCTTTATAAAGGGTACGGGTTTTATTGATATATTGATGGCTATAAATTGATAGTTTTAAGTTAATATATGCAGTGTTAACTACTGATTTTTAGCAGATATAAGTGTTAAAAAACGCGAGTTAACAGAGGGATAACACAGGTTCACGATATGTATTACTGATCGATATTACCAGTATAAACCCAAACTAAATATCGATAAAACAGATCATATAGAACAAGGAAATGGATCTACAAAACATAACATTCGCCTTAAACTGGATAATACTCATGGCACCGCTCATCAAATGGTGGGCAAAGACCATCTTCCTAAAACAATAAGCCCTTTTTCACCTTAGAAGATAGGGATTTACCCTATCCTCGGCTTACAAAGAATCTCCATCACCTTGACGTCGAAGAAGCGATGCGTATTCACAGGCATTATCACCAGAGCTGTATCAGCGCCGCCACCGCTACCAGCGATGGCGATACACGGTACATTAGCCTTTATCATCCCAGCGTCACAGGCCATGCAGCTAATCTCAAGACACACCTTGACCCCCTGACTGAAGGTTCTAAGGGTATAGGCTATGATCTCATCGACTTGGATTGGTCCAAATTTCTGTTTTACCGCTCTCCCTAAGCCTCCGAAGCTGTGGAGGTGATAGAATACCTTGGCACCGTTGGCCTCGATCTTTTCCCTGTTCTCTGGGATCATCCTGTGGACATTGGGTTCTGTGAAACCCATCATACCAGCGGAGACTACCAGATTATGATCATTAAATACCTCTGACGCTAATACACCAGTGTAGCCAGTATAGGATGCTACTACGATGTTCTTGATGCCAAGCTCATCTGCGCGTTTCTTGGCTAGCTTCAATGTCTCTTCGGTAAACTGTTTTCCTTTGCCATCAAAATAGACGGTCTCAACTCGTTGACTCATAGCAGAATAATGTAAAGAATAGAGTAAAAGGGTTAGTCCCAGGGAATAACGATGTACTTGAGCAAGTCCTCTGGACTCAGACCCTGCACCTCACCCCAGGCGAGACCAACGAGGTTATCCTTCTCGATCTCGCTGTAGACGAGGAACGCCAATATCACGTTGAAGCCAAACTGGTTTCCTGCACGAGCCTTGGTCGCTGCATCATATTTTCCCTTACGAAGCATGGCCCTGACTAGAGCGATGTCTCCTGTCTTGATGGGTTCAAGAACCGACTTGTACGGCTCCTCAAGGTTATCAATGGCCTTTGCTAGGCTCTCAGCCTCTATGATCGCCTTCAAGTCATCCTTATCAATACCATAGGTAACCGGGAATATCTCGTCTAGGTTTACCTCTGATTTTCCTCTCCGCTTGATGGCGATGAGTACGTTCTCGACGTCTGTCTCGTATTTGACGAGGCTATTGACGATGTGTCTATCTTTTGATGGTAGGCTCTCTGTGAGGCGCAGTATGTTTCTCGCATAGATATAGTTGAGCTCCAGCTCCAGTGGCCAGAGGGCATCATACTCAGTGTACAGTTTGAGTTTCTCGATGAGACTCTCATACTTGGTGCCATGAAGCTTCATGACCGCATCCTCTAGAGTATTTGAACCGATAAGGCTCTCATAATCCCTGATTATGTAAGGGTCGATGGGTATTAACGAGTCAGAGATCTCCTCTGAGCTACTCTGAGTGAATTTTCCCCTGAATATGCGTTTAAGGTTCAAGACCTCGAATCTGAAGTCGAAGTAAGCGTGAAGGAATTCACCCATGCTCGCCGGGGTGATCTTAACTATCTCCTCGATCCTCTCGGTGAACTTTTGGATGAACACTTTCTCGAGGTTCAAGGCGATCTTGTCGTTATGCTCGACCTCGATCTCCCCATAGGGGGTCGCTTTGAGTCTTTCGATGAACTTATCAATGTCATCTGCTTCGGCTAGTCGCTGTATTTGCTCTTTGTTCAATAGGTCCGCGA
>CAZVMT010000113.1:0-9904 GCA_964628765.1 uncultured Candidatus Bathyarchaeia archaeon
TACCTAACCGAGGCCGCGGACCTCTCCATGGATAACCCGGTGGTCATCACCAAGTTCAGCTTGAATAGCCATGAGGTCGAGGTGGATGGGGTCGCTGACGGCGAGAACGTGTTCATCGGAGCCATCATCGAGCATATTGAGAACGCTGGGGTCCACTCTGGGGACGCGACCATGGCGATCCCGAGCCTCACTTTATCCAGACGAGTGCAGAAGAATATCAAGGAGACCACAGCCAAGATAGCCTTGGGTCTCAACATCAAGGGACCATTCAACATCCAGTACCTATGCAAAAACGGTGAGATATTCGTCATCGAGTGCAACCTCCGGGCAAGCAGGAGCATGCCATTTGTCTCCAAGACCACCGAGGTGAACCTAATGGAGCTTGCCGCGAAGGTGGCTCTAGGCAGCAAGATAAACCCCGGAGTCGCTGTCCCCAAGCGCTATGGAGTGAAGTCACCTGTGTTCAGTTTCATGCGCCTTGAGAAAGCGGAGCCCCTGACTGGAGTGGAGATGGCGTCAACCGGTGAGGTAGCCTGTTTTGGAGATAACTTCCGTGAAGCATTCTTGGATTCACTTGTTGCTAGTGGCGTGAGACTCCCAGAGACAGGTGATAGCATGCTGGTCACTGTGGGTGGGGATAAGTCGAGGGCAGTGGAAATCGCTTGGAAGGCTCATGTTAAGGGTTTCAAGATCTATGCCACGAAGCATACAGCGGAGGCACTGTATGAGAATGGGGTACCTTGCATTACTGTCTATAAAGTGAGTGAGGAAGGAGACCCCAGCATACTGGACCTATTAGACCATAAGGAGCTGAAGCTTGTGATAAACACCCCAAACATAGAGACAGCGGATAGCCAAGTCATAAGCGATGGGTATTTGATACGGCGAAAAACCGTGGAGCTCGGTGTACCGTTGATAACCAACCTTGAACTCGCTGGCATGCTCATCGATATGCTTTGATCAATATCCCCACAGCAATTGGTGAGCATCTAATAAAGAGATTAAAATAGGGACGATAGCTAGGCTAGTTTATTACAACTGTGTCGAGCTGGAAGTATCGCTCAGCGAGGAAACGTATCTTCTTGATGTTTGAACCATTCTTGCCGATGGCGATGCCCTTGTCCTTGGGCTCCACGTTCACCATGGCGATCTTCTTACCCTCCATCCGGTCAACGAGGCGGATGTCCTTGACCTTGGCTGGCTTCAACGCGTTCTTGATGAACTTGTCCGCCTCTGGCATATACTCATAGATCTCGACCTGCTTGTTGGTCATGTTGCGGAATCGCTTGATCTTCTCCCCGCCCTTGCCAACCGCTAAGCCGACTTCTCCTTTCTTGACAGTGAAAATTATCGTGTCATTCTCTTCGTCTACGATGCAGTCAACAATCGTGGCTCCCGTCATATTCTGCAGGAGCTGGATATACTTCATCTCGGTCTCTGTGATCTTTACGTTATCTAGCATTCTACTCTTCTTCCTTCACGATGTCAAGAATCCTTGAGTCTCCGGGGTCGTTTATGACAATGGTTGATACGGGATAAGGTTTTCCACATAACATACCAAGGTCCACACTGTCCTTATCATGGTGCCATATCGGTATATTTCCAAGTTTTCCATAGTTCTCTATGGATTCTTTCATCTCTTTTGGGCAGTTATTGCTAAGTATAGCCATCTTTGCCCGTCCTCTCCTGAGCTCTCTTACCGCCTGCTTGGAGCCCAGTTGGACCCTGCCAGTGGAGAGAGCGAGTCTCAGCTGTTGATCTTTGCTACTCATCGCTTCTTCCTCTCTGTGTCATGAACAATTCAACGCTTCCCGTTCCCAGGGGCATTGACTGTCCGACGATTATGTTTTCGATCACACCTTTAAGGGGATCGATCTCACCCTTGATCGCCGCTTCGACAAGGTGCTGTATGGTTAGCTCGAAGGCTGCCCTAGCCAGCACGCTTGATTTCTCGCCGCTGATACCGTGGCGCCCGATCTGCTGTACCTCACCTGTCTTGGTCATTATATCTGAGACCAGCATTACGTGACGTATGTCTACGTCCAAGCCTTGCTCAGATAGCACAGCGTGTGCCTCCTTGATCAGGGCGTTTCTAGCTGCTTCGATACCGAATATCTCGGCGATCTCATGCACATTGTTCGTGCTAGTCCTGCTGGGGTCGATTCCATCGATCCTCAGTACACCCTCAAGGTTGCTACCGTCTGTCCTGATGAGCCACTCACCGTCCTCGATGGTGGTGAGAACCCTGTTGATCTCCTCGATTCCCTTGATACGGGTCTCGGTGATGGTTTTAATTATGGGCTCGGGGTCGTGACTCTTCTCCTCATCCAGTGGCACAAGGAACTCATAGTCCTCAGACATGCTGACATCGTATGGGAACACGGACTCTACTTCCTTGACTGTGACGCCCAAGGTCTCCATGCGCACTGGGTCAAGCTTGACCTGTACTGCTTCCTCCCTGAGGTCAACGTTTACGCTGTCAATCACGTCATCGATAGTCGTGTATGTTAGCTTCTGCGCCACCTCACGTGCCTTCTTCTCAGACTTGCTATGTTTCTCATCCAGGTAGATGTTCATAACAGGCGTCGATGGGCTCTTACGTGCGTCAACTATCTCGATAAGCCTTGGGAGCCCTAGGGTGACGTTTAGCTCCGCGACACCAGCGTAGTGGAAGGTCCTGAGGGTCATCTGGGTACCGGGTTCACCGATACTCTGAGCCGCCAATATGCCGACTGCTTCACCTGGTTCAACCAAGCTGTAATCATAGTTTCGCAGCACCGCCGCAATGATGTCGTCTACGGCTTGCTTTGTTAGGGATTCCTCTGTGAGCCTTCTACGTAGCTCTTCTTTGAGGAGCTCGGGTAGCACTATCTGGATTCCATCGATCTTATCATTGACGTATTTATCCGTGGCTTTCTTGCCCTTCTCCATGTTGATCTTTGTACGATCTGTCAGCTGTGCTACGTTTACGGCTACGCCGTGGTCTGATTTACTTGGGTCGATGCCGTCCTCACCATATGTAAACTGGACGATGTCCCCCACGCTGTTCCTGACGGTACCATCGTACTCGACCCTGAGATGCTCCAACGCGTTGATGAGCCGCCTCTGCATGTAACCAGATTGCTGGGTACGCACAGCGGTGTCTACCAGCCCCTCTCGGCCACCCATGGCGTGGAAGAAGAATTCCAACGGCGTCAAACCATCCCTGTAACAGTTATAGACAAAGCCCCTAGCTATCGGAGCTGCGTCATTCTCCTTGAAGTGAGGCAGGGTACGGTCCTCGTAGCCCCTCATGATACGCTTGCCTCTGATGGATTGCTGCCCTACGCTGCCCATCATCTGACCGATGTTGAGGCTGCTACCACGGGCACCGCTACGGGTCATGACGATACCGCTGTTCTCAATTGGCAGTCCATTCTGGACGATATCACCAGCTGCGTCACGAGCCTTTGCTAGCTCGTTCATTACCTTGATCTCAAAGCTCTCCTGCAGTGTCTGCCCGGGGAGTCTTTCGAGTACACCGTTTTCGTACTCATCTGTGAGCTTGGAGACATTCTTCTCCATGCTGCGCATTACCTTGCTGATATCCTTGACCTCTTTCTCCTGAAGGTCCAGCTCATCATAGCTATAGGTGAACCCTGTCAATGTCAGGAACCCGTTAATGAGCCTGCTGACCCCGTTGAGGAAGTCGTGACCCGCATCAGTACCATAGTCCTTGATGACCCTGTGGAAGATGGTGTCTGGGCGCTCCGCGCCGATACTGTTCTTGTCGATGATACCTGACTTGAGTTCACCGTTCTGAATCATAACGTAGGCTTCATGCTCACATGCCTCGTACTTGCACTCAGCGCAGTGCATACAGATATTTGCCCTGCTGACGAAGCTAAAGTCCCGTGGAAGGAATAGGCTGAATATGCACTTTCCGCTCCAGAGTGGCTCCGGGTCTGTAACCGTTGGCTTGGGTATCTCACCCTCGTAGCCCACGTAGCTTAGCAGCTTTCCCACCTCGTTTGCCTTAAGCATGGTCTCTTTGCGTGTGAGCAGATAGGCTCCGCTGATGTAGTCCTTGCCAGCCCCGATGATGGGTGCACCATAGCGTGGGCTCAGGATCTGGTCCTGTACCTGCATCAGCATCCGTGCCTCTGTCTGGGCTTCCTTGCTCTGGGGTATGTGTAGGTTCATCTCGTCCCCGTCAAAGTCCGCGTTATAGGGTGGACAGACGGTGAGGTGCATCCTGAACGTCTTGTATGGCAGCACCTTGACCTTGTGGGCCATGATGCTCATCCTGTGAAGACTGGGCTGCCTGTTGAACAATGCGATGTCCCCGTCTTTCAGGTGGCGCTCGATGATGAAACCGGGCTCGATTCCCTCAGCGATAATGTTCCTATCTTGGACGAACTCTAATCTGATACGTTTCTGGTCCGGTCTGATAACATAGAGAGCACCGGGGTGCTTGTAAGGACCATTCAATACCAGCTTTTTGATCTCATCCATGTTCCTATCGGTGACAACCTCCGGCACCGTTAGCTTAGTGGCTATGTGCACAGGGACACCGACCTGGTTGATATCCAGGTTAGGGTCCGGGCTGATAACTGTACGAGCCGAGTAATCTACACGCTTACCGCTGAGGTTGCCCCTGAATCTTCCCTCTTTTCCTTTAAGCCTCTGCGCGAGGGACTTTAGGGTCCTCCCTGAACGGTGGCGAGCCGGTGGGATACCAGATACCTCGTTGTTGAAGTATGTCGTAACGTGATATTGTAGTAGCTCCGAGAGGTCCTCGATGATGAGGGTCGGCGCACCTGCGTCGATGTTCTCCCTGAGCCTTTGATTTATTCTGATGATGTCTACCAGCTTGTGGGTGAGGTCGTCCTCTGCCCTGATGCCGGATTCGAGGATGATTGATGGCCTTACGTCCACTGGTGGCACAGGCATAACCTGCAGTACCATCCACTCTGGGCGTGCAACAGTTGGGTTATAGTCAAGCATCTCAAGATCCTCGTCTGGGATACGCTCGAACCACTCCCTGATCATGTTGGGTGTGAGCCTGCGGGTTACCTCCTCCTCGGCTTCGATGTCCTCGTCGAAGAACTCCTCCTTCTCGATCTCCATGAAGCTGGTGGGTTTATTGAACTTGACAACTGTCTGGACCATGCCACAGTATGGGCACTCCTTGTGGCGTTTGTACTTCTTGGCCTGCTTCATGATCTCCGCGCTGGTCTCGTCGCTGACCTTGCCGAACATCTCGATGTCCACGCGGCGCTGCTCCTGGAGCTTCTCCTTTATCTCCTCATCCAGTAGAATGCTTCCGCAGCCTCTGCAAGTCGCGGATAACACCCTGTAGATCTGCTTCGCGAACTCCACGTGCACCACTGGTACAGCTAGCTCGATGTGACCAAAGTGGCCTGGGCAGTTGATGGCGATGTTTCCACATGTACGGCATCTCTGCCTTGGCTCCAGTGTCCCGAGACGCTGGTCCATGAGGCCACCCGCAATGGGTGCCCCGTCCTCGTCATATGTGTCGCTTGTGCCTATCTCGACTACGCTGAGGCGTCTGATCTCGTCTGGTGGGAGCAAACCGAATTTAATTGCGTCAATAACCTTGCTCAACTAGACGACCTCCTTAGCCAGAACAAGGCTAGGCGATAGGCATAGACTCTGCATCTCCTGAAGCAGCAGCTTGAAGGCGTAGCTCACGGTCACTGGCTCGATGTCGCTCTTGGTCTCACATGTTGGGCAAGTGTATTTCCGTTGCCTGATATCATAGTAGCCCTGTCTTCCACAGCGCTCACAGACATAGATAGTGTATGCGTCTGACTCCTCCAGGAGCCTGTCCTTGAGGAGCATGGCTGCGCCGTGACCTACCAAGCAGTCTCGCTCCATCTCTCCGAACCTGAGTCCACCGCCCCTTGCACGTCCCTCTGTTGGCTGCCTTGTGAGCATCTGGACCTGTCCACGTGCTCTGGCGTGGATCTTGTCCACTACCATGTGGTGTAGCTTCTGGTAGAAGGCTACTCCTACGAATACCTCGGCTTCGAACTTTTTACCGCTCATGCCATCGTAGAGTATCTCTCGTCCACCAGGCTGGAGGCCGAAATCGATGAGGTGCTGCTGAAGCGTCTTGGGTTCCTCGTTAGCGAATGGTGTACCATCCACGATCTCGCCCCTGATGGCCGCGGCCTTTCCGCCGATGGCCTCGATGAATTGTCCTACGGTCATCCTGCTGGGGTATGCGTGGGGGTTCATGATGATGTCAGGAATGACTCCAGTTGTGCTGAAGGGCATGTCCTCCTGTGGGACCAGCATTCCGATGACGCCTTTCTGACCGTGCCTTGAGACAAACTTGTCTCCCAGCTCTGGGATCCTGTTGCTCCTGACCTTTACTTTGACCAGTTGGCTTCCCTCGATGTCCTTGGTGATGAATACGCTGTCTACGACGCCAACCTCGTTGGGTCTGACGCCGATGCTTGTGTCTCGGAGCTGTGGGCCCCTGACCTCTAAGCCTCGGTATTCCTCCATGAACCTAGGGGGGCTGGTCTTCCCGATGAGTATGTCACCGCCTTTTACCTCTGCTTCGTTGGCGATGAGTCCGTCGGACTCCAGCTGCCTGTAGGCGTCTGCACCGTGGTATCCACGGATACCAGCCTCTGGGATGGTTAGCCTGTCCTTGCTTCCGCCGAGGTACTGTTTGCACTCGGCCTTGTAGATCCTGAAGAAGCTGCTGTTGCCCAGTCCACGCTGGACCGCTGCTTTATTGAAAATGATGGCGTCCTCCATGTTGTAACCGATGCTGCTGAGGATCGCTATTACAAAGTTCTGCCCAGCCGGTCTCTCATTATAACCGATTACATCCATGGGCTTCGTCGCTACCAGCGGCTTCTGCGGGTAATGCAGCAAGTGTCCACGTGTGTCTGTCCTATCCATATAGTTGAGGACGTAGACGCCCGGCGCCTGCTTGGCCATGGCGGCCTGATATGTGTTACGGGGGCTCTGGTTGTGCTCAGCGTATGGGATTATGGCTGATCCTACCCCGAGGATGGTGTATGGGCAGACCTCCATGTGTGTGTGGTCCGGTGAGATGTTATCCTGGTCGATGGCGATGTAGGCGTTCTCTTCCTCGTCGCTGTCCAGATACTCTATGATTCCTTCTCTCACTAGGTCGCTCCACGCCCACCTGTCCTGCCTGATGTTGCGTATGTATCGCTGTTTGAGTAGTGGTTTTCCGTCCTCTATGACTATGAGGGGTCTTCTGATTCTGCCTTCGTCGCAGTTGACGTATATCTCGTTATAGTTGCGGTAGTATACGATGTTGGCTTCACCGCTGATCTCACCCTTACGCCGCATCTCACGGAAAGTATTAGTGAGAATATCAGGGGACGTCGTGTAGCCCAGCAGGTAACCTTCAACGAATATCTTTGTCCCCGTGTGCCTGAGCTGCTCATCAACGTCCTTGCTCCGGGTGACCCCCATAAACTCAAGGGTCCTCTTGATCTTCTCGGCGTCTGTACCGACGCTCACGCTGCTCATCAACGCGAGGTTCTTGACTAGTCCACAGTTAGCTCCCTCAGGGGTCTCGTTTGGGCAGAGCCTTCCCCAGTGTGTGCTGTGAAGGTCTCGTGCCTCGAAGTTGGGCTGTGACCTGCTCAGGGGGCTCTGAAGCCTGCGTAGGTGAGAAAGAGTGCTTAAAGTATTGGTACGATCGAGGAGCTGGGTCATCCCGACCCTGCCCCTTCTCCAGTTTCCAGTCGCGAGGGCGTGCTGGATCCTGCTCGTGATGATTCCTGGCCTGACGGCTGCGCTGATGAGGACGCCTTTCCTGCGTGTGCTCATCCTGCGGAACTGGTACCTCATGTCCCTGTAGAGGCTCCAGAAGGCGGACCTGAATAACTCTGCAAGGAGTGGTCCGGCTAGCTTGATCCTCTTGTTCCTGAGGTGGTCTTTATCGTCTTCTTGGCGGCCGCCTAGTTTGAGTTCGATGATCCTGCTGGCCATCTCGCCTAGGAAGACTGCTTTATCGAATCTATCCTCTGGTTCCCTGCCGATATGCGGCAATAGGTTTCTGTCGAGGATGGTCTCGGCTCTCTTGAGCCTGAAGTCCTTGACCTGTCCGAAGGCTACCCTGTTTCCGATGAATAACACGGCGTCTTCGATGGTCTGGATGGTTGATGCCTCGCGGAAGCTTGGCTCCAACTCGTTGAGAATATCTGGGTTGAGGCTCACCATCTCGGCTACCTCACGGTCGGTCTCGACACCCAACGCCCTCATGAGCACGACCAGAGGCACCGGTACAGGTACTCCTGGGATGGTTACGCTCATCTCGCCCTTGGCTTTGAGGCTGGCTTCGATTCGCGCCCTGAAGCCCACGGTTGTGCTGAATACCTTGCCCTTGTAGACGGGTCTGGCGCCCCTGTTATCTGTCTCGACCAGTACTCGGTTGGGGGCTAGGTCTTCTAGGCTGACGATAACGCGCTCTGATCCGTTTACTATGAAGTATCCCCCGACTTCTTTGGGGTCTTCCCCGAGTTTGATCAGCTCATCCTCGGTGTGTCGGCTCAATAAACAGAGGTTTGATTTCACCATGATGGGTAGGTCGCCGATGTTGACGCGCTCATAGGTCTCGCGTCCCTCGTCGTCCAGCTCGATCTCCAAGTAGAGAGGCGCGCTGTAGGTGAGGTTTCTTATCCGGGCTTCTCGTGGGTAGACTTCACGCACGGTGCCGTCTACCTCGACTACTCGGGGGTCTCCTATCTCTATGGCTCCGAATTTAATATCATAAACGTGGTTGGGCACCTCGATTGTGATGCCGCCGATCTCATCGATAATCTGTTGCAGCGTATTCCTAGTGAAGTCGTTGTAGCTGTCTAGGTGCTGCTTGACGAGGCCCTCTTCGGTGAAGAAGGACTTCATCAGGTCCCAGTGGTCGTTTTCTGAGAGAAGCAATTTAATTCATCCTGTTTTGAATGTGATTAATACTGCAAGCTGTTAGTGTAGTCGTGGGGATAAAGGCAGGGTCTGATCCATTCATCTAACCAATATTCACCTATTCAGAATCCATACTAACCTTGCAGAGGCTATACAGTAGGCTATATTCTTACTAAAAAATGTTTCCTATTCGTGTTTTTATTACTATCATCTAGGGTGTGTATGGTTCAATGGATCAATTAGGCTCATGGTTTATGAATATTGCGAATGGTTTCGGGTGTTTAAAATACAAACTTTTATAGGGGAACCTTGTTATTCGATTAGAGCCCAGTATACAAGGAATGTGCAGATAATGGCGGATATGATTGAACGAGTACTTGAGCGCAGCGTAGGAAAAACCGTGCTCATTAAGCTAAGAGGCGGAAAGACACTCAGGGGCACCCTGGAGGGTTTTGATCAACACGTGAACCTCTATATGAAGAGTTCAGAGGATGTAAGCGACCCCATGAATGTATTAGAGATCGGTGACATCGTGCTCCGGGGGGACAACGTCATCATGGTCAGTCCGCCACCAGAGTAGAGTGACAAGAGATGCCATCAAAAGAACCAATACATCACGGAAAGACGCTTCATATTAAATGTAGGCGCTGCGGACGCAGGTCCTACCACGTCAAGAAGAAGCAATGCGCGGCATGCGGCTATGGATCAACCTCACGGATCAGGAACCCCAGCGTAAACAGGAAGCCATTGCAGCGGAGCAGGCGCCTAGTATAGCCGTCGAGTTTTCTCGACTTTATTCTTTATTACCATGTGTTTTCTAGGCTAGGTTTTTGTTAGGTAAGTTTTTAATCGCCACTTGTATGTAGTTTCGATGTGCGGGAGTACCCGAGGCTGGCCAAAGGGGCGAGACTTAAGATCCGAGGCTTCGGGATGAGACATCTCGTGTCTAAGGACTTCGAGGGTTCGAGTCCCTCCTCCCGCACCT
>CAZVMT010000114.1:0-9631 GCA_964628765.1 uncultured Candidatus Bathyarchaeia archaeon
ATTGGGAACATGAAGATAGCCCCATGTACCGCATGCGACGCCTGCAGGGTTGTCCCAGACGCTGGTTGCATCATAGATGACGACATGAAACCCCTGTATCAGAAGATAAGAGAGGCTCAGGGAGTCATATTTGCGACGCCGATATACTGGTTCAATGTCTCGGCTCAGATGAAGTGCTTTATCGATCGTACCTATGCTGTGCATACTGATGATGGTTACGCTTTAACAGGGAAGGATGTTGGAGTGATACTGACGTATGAAGACAAAGACGCTTTTGTCTCTGGTGGGGTCAATGCGTTGCGCAGTTTCCAAGATATATTTGCATATGTGAGGGCCAACCCTGTTGGGATGGTCTATGGTAGCGCGGGTAAAGCAGGTGATGTTCAAGGCAACAAGGAGTTGCTTCAGGAAGCATACATGTTAGGAAGTAAAATCGTTAAACCCTGAGAATAACAACCCCATAGAAATTAACCCTAAATTGTATCGCTACTTTGCTGTTTTATAAATCAGCGGACACGAGTTCAATCGATCTTGTATAGCTTGACATCGGAGAAGATGTTTTCCAGCAACCTTAGTATTTTAACTGGCTCCCCCTTGGACCCCGAGGTTTTTGCTATTTTTTCGATGGAGAATACCTGTTTTGTCATACAGTAATCTAGATTGATAACCAATATTATAATTTGATTGTATCAGAAAAGACATACAAATCAATATAAGCAAGATAAATTTGGCGGGGAATCAAACAAGTATCCCCTGCTATCCATTAAAATCGAGATGGCGCTAGATCGCGGCTTTGGCTTTATCCCAGTTATCTGTGCCCGGGTCCACTCCAAGCACGAGGTGGTTGTCAGCCGCAAGGTATAGAAGTGACAGGTTTACACCTGCATTAGCCAGCTTCCGCGCTGCCTCACCCAGTGTACCGGGTTTGTTCTCTAGGTCTCGAACGAGTACGGGGCGTACATCTCGGGTGGCGAATCCAGCTTTCTCGAGTACCTTGCGTGTCACGGAGCCATTCCTGACCAATATGTGTATCTCGCCTTTTCCCTCGACGAGAAAACCGCACATACCCTCAATGTTTATGTCTGCTTCTCCGAGGGCCTCACCCATCTTGGCGAGCTCACCGGGCGTATTCTCAAGTATTATGGTAACATCATATGCCAATTTCCATTCACCAAGTCAATACCAACCTTATCATAGATAGAGGTTGCGACTCTATTATGCATCCCATTTATATTACGCAACGTTTTGAGTCTCCTCAACATGTTCTCATCACTGAACAGAAACCTGCGGTACCTCTTCATAGTAAACATCGCCTTCGGGTTCTCGGTTCAGTTGATAACACCGCTATTTCCATTATATTTGTCTGACATCGGGGCAAACGCGTCACAGAATGCGTTGGTGATAAGCCTCGGCGGGTTGGTTGCCACGGCGTTGATGCTGCCTGCGGGCCTCTTTTTGGATAGGATAGGTAGAAGGGTGCTTCTCATCAGCAGCTCAGTCGTAAACATGGTAGTAATTTTCCTCATGAGTCGAGCAACTACTTGGCAGGAAGTCTTGCCGTGGTTTATGATTTACAGCGCAACTGGTGCATTGTTCATGCCTGCGCGCATGGCCATGATCACCTCAAACTCTGACCTCAAGAAAAGGTCGTCAGTGTTCGGGATAATGAACACAGCCTGGCCTATAGCTGGAGTTGCGAGCACTCTCATCAGTGGCTACTTGGTGGAGACCACTGGATGGAAACAGGTTTTTCTATTGGGCTCAGCGATCAACGCCATAAGTATTCTATTCGGTTTGCGTTTGGAGAAACAGGAAATCCAGCATGTTTCCCGGGATACCGGATTCCGTGAACTATTCAAGCGTGATGTTGGCTCTGTGCTACTGATCTTCTTCATCTATGGGATGCTCTTAACGACTGCTCTAGGAGGGATAAACCTCATCATACCACTATACCTCAAGTCGAGCTATGCCTTAACTGCGTCACAGATAGCGTTATTTTTCACGGCGCAGAACTTGCTGAACCTGGTCACCCAGATACCCAGTGGTGCCATCGCGGACCGGTTCGGCAGAAAACGCACAGTGCTCACATTGATAGGTTTACTACCAATACTCTACTCTTCTTGGCATTTCATCGGTGACTGGAGGATCTTACTTTTGGTAAACACATTGGCCTACGGACTCTGGAGCATGACATGGCCAGCGACGTTGACGCTCCTCAGCGACTCGGTTCCAAGTAAACTGGTTGGAGCAGCCTTCGGAGTAAACACCACGGGAAACAGGCTGGGGTTCACCGTCGGACCCCTAATAGCGAGTTATTTCTATATCAACTATTTCGAGACAGCGCCATTTCTGGTATCAGGAGCTATCTGCTTTATCGCTGTCGTGTTCGCGTTTAGGTTGAGGGACTCTGTGCGGGAATAATTCAATGTGGAAGCACTTATTTGATGCAAGCATTGTGATGATTTGGCAGGTTCAACCATGATCGCCCCCCTCTTCGTTATCCCAGATACACTTCATACGCCCCCGAGGCGCTTCATGGTGAAGGATAAAGAAGAAAACATCCTATTCATCACGTCCCTTCAAGATTTGAACCCAGAGAGAACCGCAATAGAATGGGCTATAAAGAGAAGTGGATGGCTCGCTGGACTCATTATAGGCGGGAATCTTCCCTCAGGCAAGGGAGACAGGACGATTCTAATGAGCTTTGGAGTTGATAGACCATTGTACATAGTTCTTGATGGTTATGGTAGACGTTTCCTTGTCGTGGATGACGATGACAATGTATTATTCCTCACGGACCTTGATGACCGGGAGCCTGAGCAGACGGCAACCCTCGCAGCCATGAAGCTGGGTGGCTGGTTAAAGGGAGCCATCAAGTCCAATATAGGAGACTAGTCAAGGCGACACGTTATTACTATGGGAATATCTGGACGACTATACTGTAAAATAGAGAAAGTGCACTCTTGTATCCCATGAGCTATAAAGTAAAGGACATAGGTCTAGCCCAGCAGGGAGAACTAAACATCAGCTGGGCAACAGGCCACATGCCAGTACTCGGGATCATCAAGGAAAGATTCCAGAAGGAGAAGCCCCTCAAGGGGGTAACCATCGCAGCCAGCCTCCACTGCACCAAGGAAACAGCGGTACTCGTCAGGGTGCTGGAGGCGGGAGGCGCCAAGGTAGCCCTCGCTGGAAGTAATCCTCTGACGACACAGGATGATGTCGTGGCGGCGTTGGCTAAGACTGGGACCAATGTTTATGCTTGGAGGGGTCAGACCCAGGATGAATATTATGAGTGTATCAACAGTGTGCTGGACTATAAGCCGGATATAACCATTGATGATGGCTGTGACTTGGTTAGCATGGTGCACAGTGCGCGAAAGGAGCTGCTAGGGGGAGTTAGAGCAGGCAGCGAGGAGACGACAACGGGCGTCATCAGGCTCAGGGCCATGGAGGAGAGCGGCGCCCTCAAGTACCCCATGATAGCCGTAAATGACACACCCACCAAGAACATGTTTGACAACCGATACGGCTCCGGTCAGAGCACCATAGATGGAGTTGTGAGGGCAACTGGTGGCATGTTGCTGGCTGGTAAGAACTTTGTGATGAGCGGCTACGGGTGGTGTGGACAGGGGATATCCAAACGCGCCTCGGGCATGGGATGCAGTGTCATAGTTACGGAGGTCAACCCTGTTAGGGCCCTTGAGGCTGCTATGGAGGGATACAGGGTGATGAGCCTAATGGATGCAGCGAAGATAGGTGATATTTTCGTAACCAGCACTGGCTGTAAACATGTCATAGATAAACAGCACCTTGAGGTCATGAAGTCTGGGGCTGTCCTGGCTAATAGCGGGCACTTTAACGTAGAGATCAACATCCCCGCCCTAGAGGAGCTGAGCACAAAGAAGATACGAATCAGGCCAGATGTTGACGAGTACCACATCAAGGATGGACGAAAACTCTACCTGCTATCGGAGGGAAGGCTGGTAAACCTAGCCGCCGCAGATGGCTCAGCCTCGGAGGTGATGGATATGAGCTTCGCGAACCACGCGCTCGTCGCCGAGTGGTTGATGAAGACGGACCTAGAGACCAGGGTACATCTGGTGCCCAAGAGCATCGACCACATGATCGCATCGTTGAAGCTTGAGGCTATGGGTTTCAAGATCGATGAACTCAGCGAGGAGCAGCGAAAATACCTCACCAGTTGGCAGGAAGGTACTGTTTAGCCATAAATTTTTCTCATATTTTATATTCCTGTTTTAAACTCTTTATTTGAGGTTCTATTATGAATAAAAAACTGGTACACATAACAGCTGTACTGCTCATCATATCCATACTGGCAACATCTATAATACCAGTGCTCGCCAAGCCATCACCCAAGCTAGAGAAAAAGGTGATAATACACTACAAGAAAGGCTATGGCAAACCAGCCGGGACCCCAGGTGTTGGTCCAGATAAAGACAAGACAGGAGAAGATGGCTCCTATGTTCTGCTAGCCAAGGGAGTCATGTGGAAATCCACCGAGGACGTATTGGTTGACACAAACATCCCGAGTGGTCTCACGCAGGGATTCGTCACAGACACCATAGCAACATCAGCCCAGACATGGCAAAACAACGCATCATACGACCTCTATGGATTAATCGAGACCTACCCCTGTAATGGCGTAGACGAGAATGCGCCAGACGGCTTGAATGAGATAATGTTCGGTGACTACCCAGATGAGGGCGTCATAGCTGTGACGATTATTTGGGGTATATTCGGTGGGCCACCCTCAAAACGAGAGATAGTTGAGTTTGACATGCTCTTTGATACAACGGATTTCCAGTGGGGAGACGGTGAACTCGACTCATCGGTCATGGATCTTCAGAATATCGCAACTCATGAACTGGGCCATGCATTCGGGTTGGGCGATCTATACGACACATCGGACAACCAGGAGACCATGTACGGATACTCCACAGAGGGCGAGACGATAAAACGAGACCTGTACTACGGGGATGTCTCGGGCATATAGAGCCTGTATGGAGCCCCTTAATCTCCCATTTTTCTATAATCATATGCTGGGCAGGGACAAGTAATTACATGAATTTACCTCAAACACCATAAAATATAATGATGACTTTTTCAGGTTTTAACATAATAAATAATGGAATCTGGATACATATTTTGGATATATATCCCTGGTAAATACTTGATTTCACATAAAAACCCTATATTGATGTGAAACAATAGGAAAGACCGTTTCAATGTGTTCTTATTATATTAGTTTTACACCATATTTGTTCGAGAAAGATGAGAACTAGGTATGCCTATATGGCGCTGATAGCGCTTCTCAGCCTCAGTGTGTCCATTCAGTTGGCATACGCCGAGGATGATACGGGTAACCCAGTTCCATCAGTTTATTCTCAGATAAAGGAAGCAGCCGAGGCAAGGCAAAACGAATTGTTGTACCTATTGGATCAGGATCTCTCACCTGAAGTTATGGGAACCTTGCAGGCTGCCCTTTATCAGATGTCGTTAGCAGAGGCCGTCGAGGACCCGCAATCAGCGATGGCTCATTATCTAGATGCATTGAAACTCTTCAGAGAAACATTGAGCAGATATCTCAAGGAAAACAAGGAATCATCTACAAACACTTTAGAGCCTGTGATAAAAACAGGGGCACCGCCAAGCCCAGATGAGGATGAACTTGATGAACAGATAAAGGAAAACAAAGAACGATTACTCACAAAGTTCCAGAAACGGATCGAGGAAAAATACCTTGCCTACTATGAGGAGATCACAGAGATCATGGAGTATCTTCCAGAGGATGACTCTAAGAAGGTAGAGAATACATTCCAGAACGCATTGGGGAAGCTGAAGAAGATACAGGAAAAAGCTGAGGACGGTGGCCTCGATGAGGCTATCACGATGTTAAATTTGGATCTGGGTATGTTTGAGGACGACCTCGATTACCTGGAGGACAAGAACGCGTCCAAAGCCATCAAGAAGATCGTCAAGACCGAGGACAAAGAGGCCAAGGTCAAGATAGAGAAAGAGCAGAAAGAAAAGAAAGGCATAGATACCACCGAGGAAGAGGAATCCATCAAGGATCTAAAAGAAGAGATCAAGGAAGCAAAAGAGGAATACAAGAACAACAAGAAAGAAGAACACGAGAATCACTCAAACAATAAAAACGAGAAAACCAATAAAAAAGACAAAAACAATTAACAACCAAACATAGAATCGACACAGTAAATCAAAAAACATAGCATACCGACCAGCTTATAGAACTGCAAGAAGCACCTGTCCCATGGAGTTACATTGCAATTGTCTTGCCATTAACTGGAGTAGCGTTGATAATTATAGCATCACGAAAATAGATGTTGCTCACAAGATTAGATTATGATAATATGGATGAAGTTTTCATTAAAAATACTAGTATTATTTTTAGCTGAGATTTCGCTGTGAATATACATGCATTAGTCATTCTAGCACTAAAAACAGAGTGATAAATACATGTTGGTAATATGGAACGATCATTCCAATTCGTTCTAAAGGGGTTCTTATTATACTAAAAAGAAATTATAGTAACAAAAGCTAGCTGGTGAGGGAAACTGCTACGCGTAATAATTATAGACGATGAACCAAATAGTCTCCACATTACTAAGGAGATTATATCCATTTATGAAAACGATATTGATATTGTATTATCAACTTCTCCAAAAGATGCTATTAGATGGGTGAATGAAAATTCACCAGATTGTGTTGTATCGGATTATAAGATGCCTGAGATGGATGGGATAGAGCTTACCAGAAGATTGAGGCAGACCTCTCAGGTGCCGGTGATTCTATACACGAATCATACAGAGCCAGGGCTCTTGGATGAAGCTTTTGACGCAGGGGTCAATGATTATATTAAAAAGGAGAATGATGCGCTTCATTATTCGCTGCTCTTGAGGCGGATCAAGAACGCGGTTGATAAACATCGGTTGGAAATGATCGCCAATCAGTTGGCTGATTGAAAAACTGATTACTGCTCCATAAATCTTAGATATACTTTTTTTCTAGACTGATACACAGGAAAAAATTGGGAACATAGCTAACCCGACCTCCTTTTTTTCATATAATTGTTTCCCGAGCAACAGTCTTGGAATTTGTCACACTGTTTTGGTAACATATCCCAAAGAGAGGAAGACCACAACAAGGTAAGTTAATCGAACCCGTTTCACGATAATCATCCATTGAGAACACGGGAACCAATAGGAAAGACAAAATACCCCAAAACGGGACTACATCTAAAATGAAAGCCCTACTCCTAATCGGCGGTCTCGCCACCAGACTTAGACCTCTAAGCCTGAACAGGCCAAAATGTTTGTTCCCGATAAGAAACAAGCCAATAATTGATTATCTTCTCGAAAACTTGGCGGAGGCAGGTTGCACTGAGGCAGTACTGGCTGTGAATAATCTCGCGGATAGGATCGAGGATTATCTTGGAGATAGAAGATATGGGATAGAGCTGCGTTACAGTTTGGAGGAGACGCCGCTGGGAACAGGTGGCCCGATCAAGCTGGCTGAGGACAGGCTTCGAGGCGACGATTTCCTGGTTCTCAACGGAGATATTCTCAGCTTCATCAACTACCGGGAACTCATGCATCAGCATAGGGAGAGCACGGCATTAGCCACCCTTGCATTGAAACAGGTAGAGGATCCCTCGCGGTATGGTGTAGTTAGATTTGGTGAGGAGGACACCATAGCGGAGTTCGTTGAGAAGCCTCCAAGAGAACAAGCTCCGAGCAACTGGATAAACGCAGGCTGCTACGCCCTGTCACCTGAATTAATTGATTATATTCCTGAGGGTAAGGTCTCTATTGAGAGGGAGGTATTCTCCAATTTAGCTCCCCAGAACATGCTCAAGGGATACAAGTATTACGGGGAATGGATCGACATCGGTGTACCAAGCGATTATCTCCAAGCCAACAGGATGCTCCAGAACAATAAACAGCAGAGAGCCAGCTCGATCAGCCCAGACACCAGCATGGGCAAGGGAAGCAGGATACTGGATAGTATAATCTGGGAGAAGACGGTGATCGGTAAAAACACGGAGATAGTTGACTCCATAATTGGTGGGGAGTGTATTATCGGTGATGATGTATCGATAAAGGGCGCGGTAATCGCGGACAACGTCGTGGTACTTGATAGTGTGGAGCTTCCGGAGGGCACAAAGGTCTGGCCAGGACAGACAATAGAAGCCAGCATCAAGGAGAAAAACCGGGAAATCAAGTAAACTCATAGACGAATATCAGCGGAAATAAAGAATCAATGGGAAACCTTATTACAGGGTTCTCTGGCAAGTGAAAGACGAGACGCTCGTGAAATACATTACCTTCTGCGAGATGACGACAGAGTTCCTGAGTAAGCCCCTAGATGAAAGACAAGGCTTTGTGCCTCAGTGGAGTCAGATAGCCCAGCAATATGGTGTAAAGGTGCTCTTCTCGGGTATGCCCATGGGTGTAAATGAGCACATAGTCATCGTGTTTGAGACCAACGATAGCGAGAAGTTCTTCATGTTCCAGAGGGAATGGCTGGCTCTCGGTACGCCAGATGCTGGTAAATATGTGAAAAACACGCGGACAATAACCGTCTATTAGACCCGTTATTCCTGATTATTGCTCAGATTCGGATTAGAATATAATTAGAATGTCTGAAATCCATTTATTTTAAAAAGAAAAACAGTTCATAGAGACCGGGGCTGAGGGCCAAACCAGTGATAAGCATTGCATAGTGACCAGATATACAAAATTCTTTTAGATAATTCACAGGACGCCGTATTTGGCCTCAAAGAACTCATCTTTGTATACCTAAACCCTACAGCTGCGAGACTGCTGGGATTCGATTCTCCGGATGATTTGATAGGCAGAGATTCCGTTGAGTTTGTTCACCCTGATTATAAACAATTGATCAGGGAGAGATCAGAGGCACGGCTCAAGGGCCTTAACCCCCCACCAAAGTATGAGGCAAAGCTCCAAAAGCGAGATGGGACCGTCATCGATGTCGAGTTTCATGTAGCCTTAACGGAGATTGATGGAGAGCAGATAACAGTCACATATGCGCGAAACATAGAAGAACGGATCCGATACAGATCGAGTCTAAAGGCGCTTCATAGGCATATTACGGAGCTTGCTCGTGCTGAGACGTTGGATGATATTATCGCTGCAACTCTTGAAGCGATGAGTCAGGCTCTGGAATTCGAGTTTTCATCAATCCTCCTAGTGGAAGAAGATAGGCTTGCTATGCATACTAATAAACCGGGTTACACTGGGTACTCGATCCCCTTGGAGGGCAAGGGATTGACGGTTCAAGCCGCCAAGACCCAGCGGACGATATTGGTGGAGGACACCAGAGAGGAACCGAATTACCTGATGGGTTCAACGGAATCATTGTCTGAACTCGATGTCCCTGTTATGGTTAAGGGAAATACAGTGGCTGTATTGAATGTGGAGAACAACAGAGTAGCCGCTTTCAACGAGGACCATAAAACCCTCCTAGAAACACTTGCCAGCCACGTTGGAACAGCCTTCTACAGACTGGAGAAAGAAAATCAACTTGAAGAAATGTCCCAGAAGCACATCAGAGACCTCGTAAATAA
>CAZVMT010000115.1:0-9562 GCA_964628765.1 uncultured Candidatus Bathyarchaeia archaeon
TAAAAATCGACTAAAGGGCAAGTGGTGGAATTGGCAGACACATCTGATATAGGAACGAAATTGACCCGACATAAAAAAAGGTTATCTATATCCAGTCGGAATAAGCATTGCAGGTTCGAATCCTGTCTTTCCTACAGGTCGTCAAAGAAGGCTGTCCCTATTTGCAGTAATTTTGCCTAATATACATAAGACCTTTTAAATCTTCAAATTTAAGATGCGGCTAATCGCTATCATGAATGTTGCATTAAAGGCAAAAACTAAATGAAAGCGTTGACGGCCGGGAAAGACCGGCAATTAAAAAGGAGAATGAAAATGGATGAGAGCTTTAGATGTGATTGCGGGAATGATGAATTTTGGTATTTTTTATATGATACTAAAATAAGATGTACAAAATGTTATGCTGAATATGGTGCGGTTATTTCTCATTTTTCTAAGATGGTTTATAAAAGTAATTTCAATAAGAAAACAAATAAATATGAAGATTGGAAATTGATTATAAATGAAAAAATTGAGCAATAAAAAGGAATTTATAAAATGAGTAAAAGAAAAAAAATATATTGCTTATATTGCTTATATTGAAAAGAAGAGATGCATGAGTGGGTTACAGACAATTATTGTTATGTTGAGTGTCTTAACAAGACATGTGATGAATTTGGGACTGTCTATAGAGCTATTGTTAATACAGATAATTTTAAAGTATTTTTCAAGATAAACGCTGAAACAAGCAATGAAAGAACTTATTATTGTTATTAGAATAGGAATATAAAGGAAATATTTATGGAAATAAATAAAAATAGATTAGAAAGTATTCTTTCTGATTTTAAAAAAGGGTTTATTGATCCAGGAAAGGTTTGGGATCTTTTGAAAAAAAATATTGATTTAGATGAAGATTTAGCAATTTGTCAAATGAGAACAATTTCTGTTTGTGCAGAATATGAAAAGATAGATATACAACCAATACTCGAGGATTTAGACTTAATCAGCGAAAAATATGCAAAATTAGCTGTTCAAGAAGATCTTTTAAGTATTGCAACAATTATTTTTGATGAATTAAGGGCGAAATTAATAAGAAAAGAGATTTTATAGAAAATTGGAACAAAAAACAAACAGCAACAGCATATGAACCAAATTTTAAAAAAATTATTTTATTAAATGCAAAAACTAAAAATAAAAAATAAATTAATATGCCGTCCCAAAACAATTGAGCATCTGGAACATTTAAGGGACATTAAAGAAGAGGACATCTTTGTGGATTTTGTAAATCATATTCCTCATATATCAATTATAGGATGTTTAATCGACATGAAAATGAACGGTAAAAAAATTACTGTATTATATAGAAATAAAATGCTCAGAGAATTTTTACAATTTTTTAATTGTGTAGAGATTGAATGATAAAAAATAATTACCTGGTCTACACAATATAACTTTTAGGAATATAACATATTTTCAGACTATCCTGTATATTTATAGACAAAAATGACAAGGAAATAAAAAAAGAGGAAAAATGGCAAAAATAAATAAGAAACATAAACATGAACTGAAAAGGAAAAAGAAAAGGAAATTAGAACAAAAAAAAAGAAGTTCTAAAATTAACGGTGGGGGAATTTGGGATCCCGATAAAATACAGATGAATAAAATTCTATGGTATAAATTGTTAGAAAAATAATAAAAGAAATGTAAAATGTTTATAAAGATTTACGGGATAGAAAAAGAAACAGATAAAAAAATAATTTTGCTTGATACAGAAAAAAATATTGTTGCTACAAAAGCGTTAATATATTTGAATCAATTCAAAAAAATAGAAATCTTTACTGATAATGATTTTATTATAGATTTTAATAAAAAAAACATTGACAACTAATATTTAAATTTATTCTTTTATTGTTACTTTACAATAATTGTAAAGTAACAAATAATTTAAGCTGGCGTAGCTTAATTGGTAGAGCAAGTGAAAGGAAGGTTCGATATGGGAGTAGATTTTGAAGCAAATTTTGGAATTGGAGCAGAAATAGACAATAAATGTCTGAACGAAAAGAATAATTTTGACAATATAGAAGAATATCTTGATTCCATATTATCAAACACCCCTTATGTCTGGTTTTCATATGGGGAAGGTAGTTATACTGGAGAAAGTGACTTTTATATAATTGCACTCAAAAATCCTTTCAAAAATGGGTATGATATTACTACAGAAGTAAATAAGTTATTATGTTTTTTAGTTGAACATAAAATAAAGCACTCAAAAATTGATGTTGTCGGCGGTCTATTAATTTTCTAAAGTATAAAAGTTAATTAGAAAGATTAATTCTTTATTTTTTTAAGGACTCTATATCTTTCTCTATTCTTTTGCGACTAGCGTCATTTTCAACAAACTTAGATCTTACCCATTCTCGATGACGTGCTGTTTCTATCCTTTCGACCATCATTTTTTTGTTCATATCTTCAAAACGTCCTGAAAGATTTTGAATTAAACCTTTATTTTCTAGTTGCCCATTTTTTATATCCCTTAGCTTTTCCATAGTCAGTTCATTTTTTAAAGAAAATTCTTTTGTAAGACTTTTTCCCATTTCTTCTAAGTTTGTACCATGAGCTTTAACATACATCTCTACTTCTCGACTAATTTTTTCCAGATGATCTTTTGAAGCCTTTTCTTCTAGGTCTTCTTCAACGTCTATCTTTAAATCTCCAATTCTTTTATTTTGAAGTCCCCAGATTATCCCCCATAAAGAAGCAAAAAGACTCCCTAAAGCAGCCAACCATGCCCATGTTGAAAAGCCTCCTCCACTATTATTTGGTACTGCCATATTTTATTCTTCCAATAATAAATAGTTAATATCTGTTTCGTCTGGAATAGTTTTTATTCCAATCAAAGAAAATTCAATTCCCGTAAACGTAAAAATATATTGAGTCACAGGTGTTAATTCTGCCGATTTGTATAAATTAATAGACCAATATCCGTCTGAATCTGAATCTATCGTTTTTGTTGTCGTTGTAACTAATTTTTCATCACCATACGAAGCTACATTTTTTGACTGCACAGTTATTGTCACGTCTTCTACAGGTTCATCTGTAATATCTGAAATATATCCAAAAACAGTACATAAATCTGCATCAGCTGGCGTTACCGCATGAAAATTATAAGAAAGTGCAATATTTGAAATAGTTGGGGTTGTAGTTCCATCCTGAGAATGCAATATTACCAACATCCCTAATTCTATATAATTTGTAGTAAATAAAGTAGAAGCATTTGCTGTTATCTCACTTCCTGAATTTGTCTGAGGTAATGATAAATCTGATGTCACCCATGAACTTGAAATAGCTGAGTAATAAACATATGTTCCATTTACCTTTAAAATAAATCTGGCTAAATCACTTCCTGACGCAGTTATAGTTTCTACAAAACTTATCAAAGATGACATTGATAAAATAGATCCTATATATTCTAATGTAGGATTAGTAGTAGGATATATCTGCGCAGTTAAAGAAGCCGTTAATTCAGAAATATACCCTTGAGTGTACGAAATTGGTAAATAAATCCTGAATTGTCCATATATTTCACCTTCAACATCTAATGATGCCTTATTGGCTTCAAAATCAACAAAACTACACATATAATTTTTTGTCCCATCTCCTGTTTTCCATTCACCCTCCCAATAAGTCCATGCTCCCGAACGCCCAATTTGCAAGGCCAATAAAAGATTTCCAGAAAGCGTATAATTTAATTCATCCAAACTTATTAGTGTTCCAGCACCTGTATATACCATCTCAGGAAGCGTATCGTATCCTTCAAGAAAATCAGCATCAGGAATACCCGACCAATTTGGCGTATAATTACTGGTATGCTGTACTGTATCATATACTAATACCTGGTCAATAGCACCTAATTGATCTGTCCCTGCTCCTATGCGAAATAAAGTTGGGGCATTCATCGTACCTGTTCCGGTATCTGTGTCCTGAGTGACGCCATCTATTAATAATCTTGCTTGTCCTGTTGTTGCATTCCAATTAACAGCAAATTCATAGAATTTCGTTGCATTCGTAGGTGTCCAGGAAAATGTCATACTGAAAATATTAGAAGTATTTTGTGCGGTAATATAACACTGAATAAATCCATTGTTATGAACAAGATATACTCGACTATCTGCATTCGTAGATGTTTGTATTAAATATTGAGTTGTAGGTGCACTTCCAATATATCCGAAACGCTTACGAACGAGAATACATCCTTGTTGCCCGACTGAAGACAAATTGTCAATATTTCCTTCCCAATACCCCCCGGAAGAGATATCAAGAATACCATCATGTACAGTCGCATTGTTTCCTAATGCACCCGTTTTTGTGCCATCGCCAAAATTTATGTCTTCTGGACTTACTTTCATTCCTGTAGCTTCAAAATTATTATACAGAACTGCATTAGCGGGACGCTGATTTATTTGTTGTAATTTCCCTCCAGAAAATTCTAATGTATCATCTGTTTCATGTCCCGAACTATTGTCAAAATTTTCAGTAAAATTTTGATTGGGATTATTTTGTAATCGTAATTGTGCAATTCCTGAATTTATTTCTATATCCGATGAATTAAAAGACCATGTTGTATCATCAAATGGAATGTTTATATTTCTAATATCACTCATGATTTATACCACTGTTGCAAATGGATTTACTCTTTGTATTTTTTGAACCGTAGGAGCAGCCGACCCTTGCTCAACTATAAACCGTCCAACTAAAACAGCACTTTCTTTTATAGTATCAGGCAAATTAGTAATCATATCAGACTCTTTAGCTTCCGCAAGAGAGTCAAAGCTTCCAGATAAAACATTGAACATTAAGAGATTTGTATTATCTATAACTCTGTATAAATAATTTATTACAAATTTTCCTGCTCCAAGAGTTTGAAGTCCTGTTCCGTCTCCCTGGTATTGAGTGTTGTTTATTGTATCGCTTTGTGAAACTTGCCAATCCAATAAAGCATCTTGATAATATAACCACATGTCATTATCTGCTGTTTCTGTGTCCATAGCCAAACAATCTATAGTCTGTACGCCATTGTGAACCGTTAAAGCTCCAAGTTCTACATAATTATCAGCTCCTTCCGCTAACGTAAAATCGGATACTATCTCGAATTCTTTCCAATAATACTGATTTAATAATATTTTTTCTGCAAGACCATTTCCGGCTGATCCGAAAGGAATTACATTTAATTCTGAGTCAAAATATAAAACAGTGCAAACAGGGATTATGCTAGAATAATTAAAAAAAGATTGATCTGTATAAACAGTATATTGCGGACTTCCTGAGTTGTAATCAATACCAATAAAATTTACGCTGTCAGCAATTAGGTCTAAATCAGCGCTCACAACATTATAACTGGAAAAAACACCAGAAAATGTTGCAGTAGACCATAAATTTGCAGTACTAGCTGGAACAACATATTTACTACTACCATCTAATACTTTAGGTAATGTTGGGAACGTTCCAGAAATACCAGAAAAATAAGGAGCATCCATATATCCTGTAGAAGCTGATTTGACATAAACAAAACTATCAATATCTTTGGTTATTAAATTTATATTTTTTGCATCATCAGTTTGTACTAAAGCTTCTGGAAGGTCTAAAGTCGTCCCTATGTCAGAATTAGCCAAAGCCCATTCTTGAAGAATATCATTTACTTCGTCTAAATTATTTACAGCTACCATTACATCATAATACGTCCCATCATGTAAAACTTCACAATATCTTAAATTTCTATATGTAGCCATGTAGGTGTCCCTATTAATCTCATTTTTTTAGTCCTCTTTCTTTTTTATATTTTTCAAAATTAAAAACATAGTCACTCTCTGGGTCTCTACATGTTTGAACATTTATAAATCTAACATGACCATAAATTTTTTTTGTATACTTAAAAGGATAAACGATATCCCCTTCTTTATCTAAGATATATTTTACAATATATCCCACAGAAGAGTCAGCTTCGACAACGTATGGCTCTATTACATTATTAAACATAACAAGAAAATTACTTTTATAATATTCATGACTTTTTTGATCTATACGCATACATCTTTTCCTTTTACATAATTTGTTTTAATTTGCAACCAAACGTTTAATAATTTTTTAGGTAATTATGCTTTAACTAAATAATTTTATCATTTTTAAAATTTTTTAATTTTCCTATATTAACCTCACGGCCTTTTTCATAGAATCGTCTACCATATCATCTATATCTTCGTCAGAAAAACCTCCGAAGCCTTCCTCTTCGACTCCTTCAGACATCTGTTCTGTTTGTTGAGCTTGTAAAAAGACAGGATTAAGCAAAATGTCTCCTCCTTCAATAGGCTTAAGATCATTTTCTGTTCTAATTTCATTAACTGTTTTAAAGGTTTCTACATTTTTTTTTCTTAAATCAGCTTCGAAATTTTTATCTTCTGTAGAAAGCCCGTTAAATCGAAAAACAAAATCTTTAGCAAAATCATAACCTGATTTAGCAAGAAAGTTGTTAACAATATAAGCAAATCCACTTAAAAGTTCCCGTACTCCACGATTTTTAGAAAAAAGTTGCTTTGCGTCTTGATTCTCAGAAAGAACGGCTTGTGCCTGGTTAAGCCTGAGCCCAAGTTCAGCAGAATCTACCCCCATAATTGAACAGGTCAAAGCTCCAGTAAATTCCATATATTTTTGATATTCCATATCCCTGTTTGTAGGAAGCATGTTAAGAATTTTCGCATCACCATTTAAAATCGGGATATTCCATTGCCCATCCATCGCCTCAAAATTAGCAGACCACTCATCCTGCATATCTTCAAGCTGTTCTTCTGTATACCCGCTATCTTTTCCCATTGCAATAGCAACTTTAGGAATAGCTCCTCTAGAAAGCCCATTGGAATTAAATGTTAAAGAATTTATAAAAGCAACTATCTCAGAATTAGCTTTTTCTGTAACAGACAGTCCTTGTTTGTAATATCTTACATCATTTAATTCATTTGCAAGATCATAAATCAAATCGTCCTCTTTAAAAGCCGCGACAACTCCACCACCAGACGATCCATAAATTAATTCCTGGACATAAGAAATTTCTTCAATAGGCGGGGTAGCTTCCAGACGTGCCTGCCTGATAACGTCAGAAATAGGCTGTGCGGCAGAAGGATATCCTATACTAGTGATAGATCCATAATAACCACCAGGCAAAACAGGCTGAATAGTAGCACCATCCAAGACCCACAATGCAATAGCTTCGCCTTTTTGGTTGCGCTCTATTTCCCAAACTATTTTATCAATTAAAAGTCTATCACGAACAAACTTAGTAATAAGCTCTCTAAAGTCATCATGTTTAATATAATTATCTTGATATTCTTCTGTCCGAGTATTTTTAATTAAATTTTCAAGAAATGTTTTTTGTTTTTCCTGTTCAGGTTTAATATTAGCTTTAAGGTCTCTAAGCTGTATTTCCCAGCCTGGGATATCTTTATCTGTAGAAATGTGACAAAATTCTAAAGATTGTTGAATCCTGAGAGTTATAATTGCCCCAACAATGCCGTTACGCCTTTCAACCAGACGTAACAGCCTATCAGGGATCTTATCTTTTGGAAGGACGACATTATTGTAAGAACTATTGTTTAACCAGTCGTATCTAATCCCCTTGGGGACAGATTTCATTATTTTGCGATCTAATTGTTTTATAGAGCTTTTAGCATGTTTATAAGCATTTTTAAAATCGTCACTATTAGCAAAATCAATTATTTTCTGTTGGGTTTTCGCTTTCTTTAGGTTTTGCTCCATCTGGTTCTTCTACACTTTTATCCTTAACAGTCTTTGTTGTTGCTGTCTTTTGTGTAGAAGACTTTTGCAACGGTACTGAATTTACCTGTAAATTATTATCTATATAAGCGATATCGTCAAGCATAATTTTTCCATCTTTGGTAATAGTTTCAGTCATAATGTTCCACATCATTGCTAAAAGTCTTGGTATTAAAATAACCATTTTATCATTAGCCTTTGGGAGAAATTCTTCAGGTATTTTGTCCCAAACTTGATCCCATGCATCATTAAATTTCATATTTTTTTACTTTTCTCCTTTAATTTATTATTCATTATTTTATAACTTATTATAAATAAAATATCTAAAATAATTAAACAACTAATTTTTATTAAAATATTATCAAAGTCAAATAATACAATATAAGTTATAAATATAAAATTAAAAGCTTTAAAAAAAAGATCATTTTTTTTATTTAAAAACATATTATCTCCTAATTTAATGGGAATGGTGATACAATTATTTCATTTTCTACGTAAACAAGGTGCGGCTTATTTGTTTTAGGATTGATTAACATTACCCATGTTGCGGATAATCCTTCAGGCATAAAAAGACCATTAGGGTCTTGCTGAGGGACAATGTAATAGTCCTCTACTCCTGTACTTCCATCTGAATAAACAGGTGCCAAAACAGCAAGTTTCTGAGGATTTGTATATTGTACAGAATATGGCAATCCAAAACCAATGCATTTCCCTAAAAATATTTTTTTTCCTGTTATGGTAATAATATAACAATAACAGATAAGGTCTTCTTTGTCTCTTAATTCCAGGATCATTTTCATAAGCTTTCTTTCTTGAAAATTCTTAATAGCTGGCATTCCTATTTGTCTATTAGCCTCAGCCATAGATTTTTCTGTTTGTTTAGCAAGTTTTTGGTCAGAATTTTGATTCCGTTGTTCGCATCCAACAAAAATTACAAAAGTTAAAATTAATAATAAATATTTTTTCATATTTTTATCCTTTATTTATATTTTATTTCTTTTAAAAATTCTCTCAGTTTTTCTGAGTTTACTTTCTCTTCTGGAAAATTAGCAAATTCTTGTCTAATAAATTCGCTTATTGTTTGCTTTTCATTATTATCCGCTTTTAAAAATTGACGATAATAACGTAATAGATCTTGATTTTTAGATCTTACATAAGATTGAGTGTTTTCAAAAATATTTCTTTTAATATTTTCTCTTTTGGGTTCAATAAATTTGAACCATTGAAGTCCAAGATAATCAGTTCCAAAAATGAACCCAATAAGCAGTAATAATACTCCTAACCATATCATAAAAATTTTAAACATTTTTACACCTCCTTTTAAAAATATATTTTGTTGCCTTTCAATTACTCCCTATCTTTTTTACATAATATAAACTCTAGCCTTCTATTATGCGCATAATAATATTTACAATTAAATCCACAGGCATCAGAGTATCTTTTTACTGGCAAAGAAAAAACTTTTGAGCTGTCTTTAGGGCAAAAGCTAAGACAATTGGTTTTTCCATTTCCGTACTTATCAAATTCAAGTTTCCTTTTTATTAGTTTCATATTAAATTTTTGCCAAAACCGGCTATTTCTATTTATTCCAATCCAATCAATATATTTTTGGATTTCTTTTGTTACTATTTTTTTTTATGCTTCATTATTTTCTAATAGGTTAACATAGTGCTTTTTTATATAAAATGGGATTTCTAATACTCCACCAATATAACTATGTTTATAGAATTTTAAATAATAAATATCTTCACTCCAATTATCAGAA
>CAZVMT010000116.1:0-9464 GCA_964628765.1 uncultured Candidatus Bathyarchaeia archaeon
TCGCCCCCTCTTTTTTATATATAAACAAATAACTAGATCACTCACCGCTTTTCAAAAAAAATCTAAACCAACCGGACCCGAGAACACTTAATTAAATAGATTAAACGCCACATCCATACAAGCTGCATAAACAAATACCCAACCTAAGACACCAAATAAGACCAGTGTTCTCAGCGAACCCCCCCATCCACAAACACCCCCTCTCAATCACACCCCACCCGGACCCAAACAAATAAAAAACCCAACAAAAAAAACGCACCAAACCACCACCAACAGACCCCAAA
Organism: uncultured Candidatus Bathyarchaeia archaeon; assembly: GCA_964628765.1. GTDB lineage: Archaea > Thermoproteota > Bathyarchaeia > TCS64 > TCS64 > RBG-16-57-9. The sequence continues at coordinate 285 of CAZVMT010000116.1, forward strand.
ACAATGGCGCAGCCGATGGGATTCGAACCCATGAGGCACAAGACCACTGGTTTTCGAGACCAGCACAATAACCACTCTGTCACAGCTGCCCAAGACAAACCAAACAAGCCATCAATTAACCCTTTCCATCCACCAACCGCCTCAACCCATCCCACCCCTCACGCGCCTTCACACCCACCACCATAACAGCCTCACCGCCATCAACCCTAGGACGAGCCACACCCACACGCCTCAACAAATACTCAGCCGCCCTCAACAACTTACCATTAAACTCACTATCCATAAGATCCGCCAAAGAAACAATCAAAGCCTCCAAGGTCTTGGGCTTCGTAGCCCCCACATCCCCATGATGAGCCGCCACAACATGCACCACATCCCACGGAAAACCACGGGCAACCATCTCCCCCACCATCAAACTCAAATGATCCACACGACCACCAAAATCACTGGTACGGAAACCACCCTCATCAGACTCCTCATAACAAAAACACTTCATCACATCATGAAGCAACGCACCAGCCACCACAACATCCCTATCAACCACACCATCATAATAATCCTCAACCAAATCACAAAACGTCAACGAAACACGCACCACCGACAACGTATGCTGCAAAAGACCCCCCACATAGCAGTGATGCTGATACGCCCCAGCGGGACAGACCTCAAGCGACAAAAAAGGCGCGTCAAACCCAGCAGGAGGATCAACAAAAAACTCCCTAGTCTTCGCCCTTAACCCCTCATCCTGTATTAGATCCAGAAAACCCAGTATCTCATCGAGCAAACCCTTTCACCGCCAGATAAATCCAAACAAATCAACGCCAAGACTCTTAAAACCATCGCCTCCCCACAACACTTATCACCCACACATACAGGAAAACCCAAAGGTGAAACCCACGAGCAACTACAACCCAAGACTCTACGCCCTCATGCTCGCAGCCACCACATTCGTCCTCAACTTCACCCTAATCCAACCCATCTACAGCCTCTACCTCACACAGAAAGGCATAACAGTAATACAACTCGGGGTACTCCTCAGCGTACAGAACTTCATACCACTGGTACTCAGAATCCCCCTAAGCGGACTCATCGAAAACATCGGTAGGATACGCACCATGATCATCAGCCTAATAATCAGCGGACTAGGAACACTGCTATTCATACCAGCACACGGCTACACCCAGCTAATGCTCGTCGTCGCCTTCAACAGCATATCCGCCAGCAGCTTCAACCAGACCGCCATGAGCACCATAAGCGACGCAGCTCCACCCAACAGACAAGGCGACGCCATGGGCAGATACCTCACTTTCCTCGGATTGGGCATGTTACTAGGGCCAGCCATCTGCTCATGGCTCGTAGAATCCCTCGGATACACTGGGTTATTCTGGATGGCAGGAGCCATACCCATCATGGGAATCACGTTACTGGTCTTCATGGCCCCCCAGAACATCCGGGAGAGAACCAAAACCGCGAAACCCAGCATAACCACATCAGAGTCCTTAAAGATGATAATGAGAAACAGAAACGTTCTGCTACTCAGCTACTGTAGGGTCAGCTTTAGTGCCTCCCAATCCATCTTCCTCGCCTTATTCAGCATCTACGCAGCCAACCAGCTAGGCTTCAGCGACTCAAGCATAGCGCTACTGTTTACCATACGAGGCTTCACAAACACATTGTCCCGTTACCCTGCTGGAAGCATCAGCGACAGGATTGGTAGAAAACCCCTCATGTACGTGTCTTACGCTATACTGGTGATTAGCTTCATAATGATGGCTTATACTGGCAGCTTCACCCTACTCGCAGTATCCATGGTGCTTTACGGCTTCTGCTGGGGTGCAAGAGCAGTTGTAGAGTGGGCATTCCTAACAGACCTTGTTGAGCCAGAGGTAAAAACCATGAGCATAAGTTACCTATCCAGTGTATTCAGTCTCGGGAGCACCCTAGGTAGCATAGCGTCAGGTATACTAACAGTATTCTTTCCCTATAGTACTATATTCTTGATTGGAGCAGCCTTGAACCTGGGTACTCTGCCGGTTATCTATGTTATGCGGAAGAAGCAGCCTTGAAGCTATTCATCTTCTCAACTATCGCCAAATAGGCTTCTGTTGGGTCTTGAATCCCTTGAACCATTCTCTCGAATGGGCAGTAGATTACTCCGTTCTCCATCTTTATATGAGGCACCTCCTCATTGTAACTGAGCCTGATATCATACTCCTCCAGTAATCTTTTTCCCGGGGTGCTCACAACAACTGTAATAGCCTCCACTGCCCCGCTATAAATTAATAGAAACGCAGCAGCTCTTCCCAGGATCTTATCCACCATCAATGAGCCTTTGAGTTCTGAGCCTAGTTCATTGATTGCTTTTAGATGGGGTCTAATGCCTTTTAGGTTGCTCTCGAAGATCAATTCACCGTTTTTATAGATCATCAGGCTGTTTCCGGTTTTTTCTAGTGTTTCGAGGTAATGGCTCATATGATAGCATATTGATACCGATGGTGGTTTTTATTCATTGTTTCCCAGCCTTGAGCCTATCACTGCGCTGATCTGTTTCCTTATCATAATATACCAAGCCACTAGGGCCCAGAGGAGGTAGCAGTAGGCAACACTGTATCCCTGCCGAAATCTTAGATAGTTCAGGAAGAGTATCTCCGTAAAGACTGTGAGTCCAGTCGCTATCACTAGGTTAATGGTTGCCCAGTTGAGTCCTATTTTCACAGCTTAGACTCTGATAGCCGTTTTTTGAATAATATTCACTGAGAAACATGGCTGCTGGTTACCGCATAAGTGAGACTCTTATCTGCTGCACCCCACGTGTAGCGCTTAATACTTCGGCTAGTTCCTTGATTTTTACTGTGTCTCCCTTTACAGCAAGAATCTCCAAGCAGTTATGATGATCCAAGTGAACGTGGGTTGAAGAGTTGATTATATCCGTATAGCCATGTTGAAGATGAGTCAGCACATCTGTTACGCCTCCGATGTGGTGATCATACATCAAAGTGATGACTCCCGCAAGAACCCCGTCGAGGTCTTTCCACTTGTGTTCTGTAAGAAAGTCCCTCATGGCTAATTGGACCGCAGTAGATCGATTGCACCCGATACTGTTGATGGTCTCGTCAAATTCCTCGAGTAGATCTGGGTCTATGGAAACGCTTATTCTTGATACATTGCCTGACATTTATGATCACATAGATGATGGGTATTTTTAGCCCTAGTAAAGATACTCTTTGACCTTTGATTTATGGAGATTGATATTACGATGATGCTTTTCCGTAATATTGACTCTATTTATCAGTTGTTTCACTGGTTGGTAACATCTATATTGTAGCTTGGGGGAGAAAGCCATATGCATGAATGGGCACTCGCTGAGGGGGTCATATCCACTGCGGAGAAATTTGCCAAGAAGAACAACCTAACAAAGGTTACTGAAGTAGTGGTAATGATAGGGGAACTCCAGCAGGTGGAGCATGATGTGTTGGAGTTTGCCTTCGAGCAACTCAAAACCCCGTTATTCAATGACGCTAAATTTATCCTCAAATCACAGCCAGCCAAGTTCAAGTGCCGTAACTGTGGAAACGAGTGGATGTTTAAGGCCCATGGGATGACCGATGAAGTATCAGAGGCTATCCACTTTGTGCCCGAGATGGCTCATGTGTATATCAAATGCTCTGAGTGTGGGAGCCCAGACTTTGAGGTAAAGGAGGGAAGGGGCGTCTGGCTTGCCACCATCAAGGGTGAACGTGATGAGTGACCCTAGGCTTGCGGTGATCGAGCGTAGGCTCGAGAAGGTCGGTAAGGTGATCGCTGTCTCCAGCGGTAAGGGGGGCGTGGGTAAGAGCATGGTCGCATCTTGCTTGGCGTTAAATCTAAGGGACAGGGGTTACAGTGTTGGGCTTCTTGATCTCGACTTTACGAGTCCCGCTACCCATGTGATTCTCGGCGTGGATGGTTTGTACCCCGAGGAGGATTATGGGATAGTTCCCCCCATGGCGCATGGCTTGAGGTATATGAGTATAACCCATTACAGCCTCGATGAACCTGCTCCATTGCGTGGTCAAGATGTTAGTAACGCGATAATCGAGTTGCTGGCCATTACTCGCTGGGGGGAGCTGGATTTCTTGGTGGTTGACATGCCTCCGGGTATCGGTGACGCTACTCTTGATACTATTCGTCTCATTCCCCGTCTGGAGTTTCTAGTGGTTACTACGCCCAGCGTTGTGGCTTATCAGTCTGTGAGGCGTATGCTGGTGCTGCTCAAGGATCTTGGGATAAAGGTTAATGGCGTGGTGGAGAACATGGTTATGAAAGCCTCAGGTTATGTTCGTTCTGATGTGGCTGGGCTTGGTGTCAGGTATCTTGGCTCTGTTGCCTATGATGTGGCTCTAGAGGCATCTCTAGGTGATGTCTCAAAGTTATCCGAGACAAGTTTCTATAGAGACATCGGGGAACTAATCCCCATGCTTCTCTAGTTTTTCTCTCGTATCAGCGTGGCTATTCCGAACGCGATGGCGCTGAGGGCTGCGAAGAAGTAGAATACGCTTGCGTAGCCGTAGTTTAGGGCTAGCCATCCTGCTATGGCTGGGGTGAAGAAACCGATGCCGTATTTGAGTGTGAAGTTGACTCCATAGGTTACTCCTACTGTGTCTTTTCTGGCTATGTCACCGAGAAGGGCGTTCATGGGGCTCTGGGTGATGAAGAACGTGAATCCCAGTATTACTACTATCAGTACTAGCATTGGTAGATTGCTGGGTGATAGAACGAAGCCGATGAGTGATAATGCGAAGCCTGCGTAGCCGAACATTAATAGTCTTTTTCGGCCTATCTTGTCGCTGAGTTCTCCTCCTAGTATCATTGCGAAGGCTCCTACTGTGTATTTGAGGGTGCTGAGGCCTCCTGCGATTACGAAGCTGATTCCTTTTTGTTCTTCTATGAACGCCATGATGAAGCTGGATACTCCTGTCCAGAGCATTCCGCTGAGGACTACGATTCCCAGTGTTTTGAGGAGTGTTGATCTGTCTGTGGTGCCGAACATCTTTCTTAGTGTTTCTATTGGGCCTGCGTGTCCTCCTTCTGGTATCTCGCATGGGATGTCTTGTGCTACTATGAGGTCTATGGCTGCCATGGTGAGTCCGAGTGCTCCCCAGATGATGAAGGTCATTCTCCACCCGAATCTTGCGCCTAGTAGGCTTGAGGTTAGGTAGCTTACTGCCATTCCCATGTCTCCGCCTAGTCCTTGGATTCCCATGTATCTGCCTCGGCTTGCGTCGCTGACTAGGCTCATGTGGGCGTAGCCGCATGGGTGGTAGAGGCTTGCGCCTATGCCGAGTATGATGAGGCCGATGGCTGCGATGGGGATGTTGGGGCTGAGGCCTATGATGATGCTTGATCCTCCGCATAGTATCATGCTTGCCATGATGAGCATTTTTTTGCTGTAGCGGTCTGCTATGAATCCTATTGGTAGGCTTAGCCATCCGTAGAATAGGCTTACTAGGCTTGCTAGCATGCCTACTGTGGCTATGTCTCCTAGTTCTCCTCCTAGGATGGGCATCATGGCTGGTAGTAGTACTAGGTATGCGTGCATGATGCCGTGGCTTGCTGATATTGCGATGATGGTTCTGTCTTCGGTGTTCATCTGGTTTTCCTCTGGTTGTCCATGTAGGTTGTGTCTTGGTATTTAATGGTTGACTGTTTGTTGGGGTCTGTTGGTGGTGGTTCGGTGCTTTTTTTTGGTGTGTGATTTGGTGGGAAAGAATAGGAAGCTTTGTTTATTGTTTTTCTCTTTTTTTCTCTGCTGTGATCATGTCGCTGCCGCAGTATGGGCATGTTGTTTCTTTTTTGGTGCTGGTCCAGGTTTCGTAGCAGTCTTCGCAGAGGTATTGTGTTTTGGTTGTTGTGTTTTGCATATTGGGTATTGTTTGGGTGTGTTCTTGTTTATATCCTTAATTCCTGTTTGGCTGGGTTGGGGTCTATTGTTTTGTGTTTCTTTATAAGCTGGGGGTGTCCGGCGAGTCAAGTTTTTAATAAAACACCCGCTACATGTTTCTGGGGAATATGTCCGCATCAACACTACGTAACAAGATTGGCGTTATTCTGCTTGAGAATCCATTGTCTTTGAAGGAAGTCGCTGAGGAGCTTGAGGTAACGGAGAAGAAAGCATATAGTCTGCTCAAGAACATGTTCCAGAACGACAGGGTTGTAAACTTCAAGGATGCCGATGGGCAGCGCAAGTACCGCAACACAGAGGAAGAGAACGAGGCAGCATCAAAGCGTAAGGCGAGGGCAGATAAGAAGACGGCAAAGACTTAGAGGAACCCTCTTCGCATAATGTTTTATGTTATCCATCTGTAGGGTATGTTATGCCTAGTTTCGGGATTAATCATGAATCAGGTTCTTTGAAGCAGGTGATGGTGCATCACCCGGGGAAGGAGCTGGAGCTGGCCAACGCTGACCCTGTGGCTCATCACTTTGATCAACCCGTGGATATCAAACGCTTCATCAGTGACCATCAGGAACTCGTTGACGCACTGGTTGAGGCAGGGGTGGAGACACTGCTTGTACGAGACTTGATCGCGGACAATCATGAGGCTCTTAAGCAGAGCTACGAGGCTCCCAACCTGGTCTTTGTACGGGATAGTAGCAGCATGACAGACAATGGCGCCATGCTGTTCAGGATGGGGTTGCCGAGTCGGCGTGTTGAGACTCCAGTAGTTAGAGCAGCTCATGAGGCGAATGGGGTTCCAGTCGCTTTGGAGATGAAGGAGCCTGATAGCTTTGAGGGGGGTGGGTTTGCCCTCCTTGAGGGTGGTGTGGCTGTCGCTGGTCTATGTGAAAGGTCTACTCAGGGTGCTTTGGATCAGATGGGTGATTACCTGCTGGGGAACAGGTTGGTTGATCTCTATGTTCAGTTGAATATGCCTGAGGGTATCGTGCATATTGATGGTGAGTTCTGTGAGCTTCCCGGTAAGGTTGCGTTGATTCACCCAGAGGTAATGGAGACGGTCCCAACGATCTTCAGAAGCCGTGATGAGAAATGGGAGGGTAGCTTCACAGAGTGGCTACGCGAAGAGGACTGGGACATACTGGAGATCACTGATCAGGAGTGTTTCGATATGGCGGCAAACTTCCTAACCATCGATAAAGACTTGGCGTTCCATTACACTGGTAACCCACGTGTTATGCGGGAGGCTAAGGAGCGTGGGATAGATGTCGTTCAGATCCCTGGTGAAGAGATGCGTAAGGGCATGGGTGGCATACACTGCATGACCTGCCCGGTTCTAAGAGTCTAAACCTTTTCTTGGTTATTCTTCGTCGTCTTCGTCGCCGTAGATGAGCCTGAGGTCTTCGAAGGTGAGTTTCTCGCCGTTCTCCATTTTCTTGATGGCTGCCTGTTTCATGGCTTCTGCTCGCTGCTGTGTATTCATCTTTCGCAGCTCCTCGATTTTAAGGTCAGATGCTTTTAATCCGTCTCTTAGGGCGTTTATCTCGGGCAACATCAGGTTGATGTCTTCCTTGATAGCCTCTACTTCCTTTATCTTCTCAACGTAGCGATTGTGCGCGTCGTCTGCCTTCTGCTTCTCTTTATCAGCCTGCTCATAGAATAGGATCATCCTCTCGTGGTGCTCTTGACTCTGCTCTGCTAGCTGGTTTATCTCGTCCCTCATTACGGTTATCTCTGCTTCTGTTACTTTCTTGTCCGCGATGTAATCCATCTTCTTATCCTGTTTCAGCTCGATATCCTTGAACCCTTCAAGGGTCCTGCGCAGATTAGCTGCTCTTGCTATGAGTTCGTCTTCTCTTCCCAGCATCTCTTTGGTGGGGGTGGTCATTACCTCCCACTCGATGCGGTTGAGGTCTTCTTGGATTCTTTTCTTGTTGGGGCGTCCTCGGTATTCCTCTCGGATGGCTTTATCTGCCTCTGCTAGTGCCTGGTTTTTCTCGTCCAGTTCCTCGAATAATGGTCCGAGGTTCTTTTTTATCTCTTGGACTTTGGCGTTGATCCTGTCTCTTTCTTTTCGGTGTTTCTGGGCTTGGTCTCTGGCAGCCTTGGCGGATTTGTTGAGTCGGTCTCTTTCTTCTTTGATTTTTTTGATCTGCTCGAATAGTGTGTTTCTTGTGTTTCTGAGTTCAGCTGCTTGTGCTTCTAGTTTGTCTAATCTATTCTCGTCTATCACCATATGGATGTGCACCGTACAGGATTTTCATTTAATGCAGTACAGGATAAATTACTAGTCTAAAAGGGCTTCTATGAATCTATCTAGACCTAACTTGATAGTTGAAGACTGTTAATGCGAAGTTGGGGTCTTTAAACGCACGATAGACCGATGTTTACACTCGGGGAGCCCTTTATGGTGTTACCCACGTAGCATTTCCCTGCCTCGATGAGGAGTCCCTCTATTGTGTCATCGTCTAGCTGGGCTTTGATCTTGATGTTTGTGGTGAACTCTGTGCATCTGTTGGGGTTCTTCGCATTGGAGTTATCCACGGTTATCTCGAATCCATCATGCGTTATTCCATTCTTGTTCATGTAAGATACTAGATGCATTCCAGTGCAAAGCCCAAGGCTCGCAGCCATCAATGTACCAGGGCTCATTCCCTCATATGGGCTGTCTAGATCGGGTTTTCCGCTGATCACTGTGAAGCCTTTTGCCTCGGCTTTGAGCTTCCATCCCTCGATCTGAGTTATCTTGACTGTCATAAACCCTGAGAGCATTTCGGCGAGATATAGCGTTACCGATTAACAGTTATGTATCCTGAAGCGAGTGGAGGCGTGATGTATGGTATTTGGGCGAAGTCATCAGCTTGTGTGTACTGTGCCTGTGTCTGGTGCCAGAAGACAGGTGATTTTCCGTCCTCTATCCTTAAGACGTAATGGTGGCGTTCCTCTAATGGCTCGTTCCTGTATCTGTAGTTTCTCTGTGCCTCGTATCTGGCTCTGAATAATTCTATGCTGAAGTCACTCATGTCCACCCCAGTTACTATCGGTTCTGGTGGGAAGAGCCATGGGATGTATTTCCTGAGATCGAAACCTAGGAGTCTCCATAGGAACCCAAATGGACCCTGTGGTAGTTCCTCGCGATTGGGAGCATCATAGTCTGATAGGTAGATGTTTGATGATCCCAGTGAGCCGTTCATGGTGTACTGGAGCCAGTTCCACTCCCAGTTAGAGGATGTGTAGTTGGCTCC
>CAZVMT010000117.1:0-9435 GCA_964628765.1 uncultured Candidatus Bathyarchaeia archaeon
TACAAGCAAAACAGGGGTGAAGAAGCCATGCGGTACATGTGGTCCCATAGAAGCCTCATAGACAGGGGAATACCGGCGCCTGGGCACAGTGATGCAAGCATTTGTGACCCAAATCCGTGGCTAGGAATCTACAGCATGGTCACGAGGAAGACCAGCAGTGGACAGGTTCTCTATGCCCCTGAGGGAGTGACGGTGCTTGAGGCGATAAGAGCTTACAGTATTGATGGCGCTTATGCTGCTTGGGAAGAGGACGTCAAGGGAACTGTGGAGGCTGGTAAATTGGCCGATCTAGTGGTAGTTGATAGGGACCCTTTGATGATAAACGGTGATGACTTGAATAAGGTACGGACTGTGATGACGGTTATCGATGGAAAAATAGTGTATCCATGATGACTTATTCTCCCTAACCGATAATGAGTTCCCATGTTTCTTCTTTCAAACCAATTATCAACTTAAATCACAGATGGAACATGAGGCATTTGAGACCAAAATGGATAGCGTTGTTACTTCTTGGGATTCTCTGTCTGAACCAGGTTAAATTGACCAGCGCCTTGGAGGAGCCGTCAGCGAGGATGGGGCACGAGATGATCTATGACCCGGTTAGAGAGAGAATCATGCTATTCGGGGGCAGTATATGGGAGAATAACAGATACACTTTCTATAATGAGCTCTGGAGTTACTCAGACGGAGTCTGGACCAAGATAGATGTACCTGGAGTAAAACCGGAGGGAAGATTCAATATCCCTTTGGTCTACCTCCCAGATAGCCACCAGATCTTCCTATTCGGGGGATTCAGCAACAGCGACAGAATAGGAGATACATGGATCTACGACATCACGGACAACAGATGGACACATGTGGTCACGGAGACATCACCGCCTCGACGAAGCGATGCAGCGATAGCCTATGACATTGAGCATGGTGTGGTTGTGATGTTTGGGGGATATGGGCTCAACGATGAGATACTGGATGATACATGGGTTTTCGACTTCACCCAGATGAACTGGGTAGAGAAAACACCTGAGAACAAACCTCTTACACAGTATGGTGGGCACATGGTCTATGACTCGGTTAATGAGAAGCTTCTCATGTATCCGGGTCACTGGAGCATAAGATCAGAGGGCACATTGCATAGCCATGGATATGGGGACGAGATCTGGGTATATGATTATGAAAGAGACAACTGGGTTATGATTGAGACCAGTCCAAAACCAGATGGGAGATACTGGTTCAACCTAGCATATGACTCAGAGGATGGGGAACTGGTACTATTCGGGGGCTCTGGGGGCGGAGATGATCAACTACAAGACACGTGGAAATATAATTATGAGTCAAACACGTGGACGAGGATAGGAACCCAGAACAAGCCACCTGGGAGAGCCAACTCAGCCATGGCTTACGATGCCTCACGAGACATCATCGTGCTATTTGGTGGAAGCCACTTTGGTCACACTAACTATGGGGATACGTGGATACTTGACATGGAGTCAGGCACATGGTCGCTCGCTGAGGGAGTTGAAGACCAGAGCGAGGTACCAAGCAACGGGGTTCCTGGTTTTCCATCACCAGCGATTCTACTCGGGGTAGTAATTTTAGTATGGATTAAGCGTGGTTGCAAGGTAGGGTTTAAAAACGATAAATAGTATACTCGGGGAGTTTCCCTGAAATAATGACAATTATATGATTGCCATTGTTTTTCCTTCCAAACAGGGAGACTCACAGTAAATCCAATCATTCGATGGGTCTATAGAGCGAATTTTCCCAGAGATACTCATAGAGGTCTTTAGCCCACTTCAAAACCACTGGATCCTCAGAGACAAAGCCACGGTAATCTATGCGTTCATCATGAGCCGGGAAACAGATGCCTGCGACCTGTTTCTCGCTGAGGCTCATGAACACTGGGACCTCTTCGAGGGCTCGTATGCGGAACTGCTGGTTTTGGACAGCGTCTCGTATAATTGGTCCCCGGTCGAATTCTGGTGGTACCACTAGGTTGACTGGTTCGAGGAGCCTCGCCTGTATTCCCTTGGTGAGCGCCTCGCCCCATGATGGGATTATTGTTATTATGTATCTGTCGGTGACCCTCCAGACATATTCCTCGGCCTCCCTGATCATCTGATCTATGAGGTGAAAGATGACCATTACATCATCAACGTATCTTGAATTCTCAAGTTCCCCGATCCTTGAGATGAACTCTGTTGGTAGATGACTGAGATCATGGTTTTGGAAGTAATCCCTGTGGGCTGTGATGAACTTGTACCCAGCCATCTGCTTGAGGGATAAATCACCATATCCGGTCAAGCTGTGGGTTCCATCAGGGTTCTTGAGAGTTAACCCAACTTCTCCAAGCCTGGAGAGATGCCTGCTGGTCTCCTGGGTAGTTAAATTGAGTTTTTTACTCAGTGCCGTGACTGTTAGATGCTCATTCTGGAGGGTTCTAAGTATCCTAAGTCTATCCTCGTTGCTGAACTCGAAGAATAGGTCGCATAGGTTCCCCAGTGACATTTACATCCATTCTATCTTTCCAACACGGATATTAATATCCCTATACCGCTCATGCAATGAGGTTATACACATATCCTATCACAATACCCGTGGGGGTAGTAGATGAATCACAGTTTCTCGGTTCAAATGACCAACACAAAGAGCGTATCCGGGATAGCGGTAAACAGGAAGAAGGATGGGGTCTTTCTTGAAGGTGAACTGGGTTTGATACTGGATGTAGAGCTCATTGAGGATAGGGTATTGACTATAACGGGTGAGAACGGGACCATCCGCATTGATATCAGCAGGGATGAGCTGATTCACGCGTTGACCCCTACTCAAAAAACCTGACTAAATTGTTTCACCAAATGGTCTTGAGTTTACAAGATCAATCATGAACACGTCTTAAGAGAGTAATACGGTATATACCATTGGCGAAATAGCTTGGATACAGTGGCCCTGACGGAGACATCAGCTGAAAAAATTAGAAAAACCGTGAGAAGATTTGATTTCATAGATTTTGCCCGAGGAATCGTAATGATTATCATGGCTTGGGACCATGTCTCGGGGTTCTGGAACGAGCTACACCACGGGAGGGAAGGGATACTTGGACGCGCACCTCCCTTCGCAAACACGTTATGGTTTCTACTCCGCTTTGTAAGCCACTACTGTGCACCCACGTTCATATTCCTCGCGGGAACAGTGCTCGCCATCTCAACCATCAGAAGGCTCCGAAGGGGGGAGACAGAGAAAAATGTCACATTACACTTGATCAAGAGGGGCGTCGCTCTCCTATTCTTTGAGGCGATGATCGTATCCCCGGCATTCAGCCTACCATGGACCTACTTCGGTGTAATCGCGTGCATCGGAGTCTGTCTGATAATATTCAGTGTAGCAAGGAAACTACCGACCAAACTGATCCTCGCAGCTGGCGTACTGATTGTGCTTAACCACGGTTTCCTTGACCTGAGCTTCATCCCTACTCGCCCAGACTAGGGATGGTATCTGAGGATAATACTCCACGAACCCAACTTTGAGAGGTTCCCATACTTCGGTCTCTACCCAATTATACCTTGGATAGGGGTTACGAGCATAGGGTGGGCGTTTGGAAACTTCCTAGAATCCAAGACAGGGGAGGAGATAAGAAAGCTTAGAAACCCATTATATATCACAGGAGCAGCCTCAATAATCTCTTTCATAGTTGTACGGGCGTTGAATGGGTACGGGAACCTGCTCCCCAGAATGGGAAACTCACTGGTGGACTGGCTATATGTCAGCAAGTATCCCCCGAGCGTTGCTTTTCTATTATGGTCTCTTGGAGGCATGTGTTTGATGCTTGGCACAGGCATAGTCCTTGAGGAACGTGGCTTACTTGGAAACAGGGTAGTATCAGGGGTACTGACCATCGGTCGTAACCCACTGTTCTTCTACCTCACCCATCTATGGCTCTACAGACTGCGCTGGCCTGATTTCGTCCCCACAGATGGGAGACCACCATTCTATCTTGACCTATCCACGACGCTGCTGTTCTGGGGTGTGGGGATAATCGTCCTATGGTATCTGTGCAGGGAGTATGAGAAGCTAAAGCATCAGTATCCAAAGCCATTACTTCAATACTTATAGTGAGACAAATTGGAGAAGCAAATAGATGAGAACCGGGAAACCATCGTGGTTCTGGTGGTGTGCCTAGTCTTGACTGGTGGAAACATTTGGCTGCATCGGGACTCGCCTCCAGTGAACTGGGTAGAGACCGAGCAATATGGGATAAAATTCAGTTATCCTCCAGGGTTTCGTTTAGACACCACGACTCCCCCAGATTGGATGCCCGGGTATTGGGATGGAGGGGTTCAGGGAGAAGCTGTCTCGGGGGAGTTAGAGATCATTGGTGTCTACTGGATCACAGATAGGGCGAGCACCACTGAGCAGGCAATCGAATACATTATCGAGATGGCAAAGCAGGAGAATCCGGGTCTATCTATTCAAGAGATAGAATCGATGTCCATCGGTGATTTGACTGTCGATTACTGCTGGGTGGACCTTGAAACTGAGGGCGTATCAGTCCCGGGGATTCTATGCTCCTTCAGGGACTCATATGGGAGAATAATCCTGCCGTATCATCTGCGGTACATGGGATCATATGAGTACTCAGAGAAGATGGTGAGGCAGCTCATCAAGAGCATGGAACTCTCGCCACCAGTGACACCAAGAAGGTTGGAAACATACTGGCCGACAGAGGGATGGAGATACGTAACACCCGAAGAATTGGGGCTGGACGGCTCCATGCTTGAGGACATGGTGGAAGATATCAACTCTCAACCCACAGTGATGAAGACGGACAGCGTAGTAGTGATAAAAAACGGTTACATAGTATTCGAGGAATACTTCAACGACTACACCAAGGATACCCCGCATATCATTTACAGCTGCACCAAGAGCGTGGTCTCGACCATATTCGGTATAGCCCACGATAACGGAGCCATCCCAAGCCTAGACACAAGGCTACTGGATATATTCCCTGATCGAGCGCCAGCCAACCTTGATGAATGGAAGGAATCCATCACCCTCAGAGACCTATTGATGATGTCAGGTGGCTTTGATGCAAGAGACAGCTGGCTCTATGAGTGGGAAAACCTTGACGCGCTCCACGATGCGCCAGATGCAGTGGATTATGTGCTGGATCTGCCTATGGCGTTTGAGCCTGGTTCCAGATTCGAGTACACCAATGGGGTGAGTCATCTTCTCAGCTGTATAATCACCGAAAAGACGGGGATGTCTGCAGCGGATTATGGTCAGGAATATCTCTTTACTCCTCTTGGTATTACACTGGATAGCTGGGACACTGATAATTTGGGGCGGAACTGGGGATACAATAGAATTTACATTACTCCCCACGATATGGCGAAGATAGGGTTCCTGTTCCTCAAAGAGGGGGAATGGGATGGAGAACAGATAATATCAACTGATTGGGTGCATGAAGCTACGACGCATAGATTGGACGCCAACCTGTTCGACGGTTACGGTTATCAGTGGTGGGTTGGGGACGGATACTATACGGCTATGGGTTACATGGGGCAGTTCATAATGGTCTTCCCAGAACACGAGATGATAGTCGTGATTACTGGGGGAACCCCCGAGACATATGATTACAATGCACAGCTGCCTTTTAGATTCATATTACCAGCCTTGAACTAGTCATCAGAGTCCAGCTCAGCGAATATCCGCTCAATGATCTCTTGCTCGCGTCGTTTCTTGAGTATCTCATGCCAGTAGAGTTGACTGCTAGCCGCGAATAATGCGCCCATGATGCTTACCTCTGTTATGAAGTCACTTAAAGCAGCCAACCCGGGTCCAGCGTTGATGAAAATGGGGTGAACCTGCTCAAAGGTGGTCATTACGAGACCGAACGCGAATAACACGTTTAGGAGTATTAGTCCACCTGTGACAAAGAAGCCTGTCTTGGAGTACGCCCAGTCAGTAAGGTAAACAATGATGAGCATAATAGACAACGTGATGTAGACCAACCCGAAGAAACCCAACCTATGGACTGGAACCCTTAGCAGATTAAGTACTATGAATAAGCCTTGAGTCAGGCTATTGTATTGGCTGAGGAACCTGAATGGCTCTGTTTCGTTTCTCCACAGGTAGAGCCAGCTGAAGCAGATGGTGATGGGTATCACGCCGTAGCTGATGAGCTTGAGGTAGATGTAAACCCAGATGTTCTCTAGATTTAGATAAAACATGGCAAAATAGGCTGTTACCAACCCGAAGGCGAGGATGCCTAGTACTCGGCGGAGATAATCCATTCGCACAACAAGAGGTTTGCCTAGATTATTATAAGAAGTTGCACTCAGAGATTTGAACAAACTAGGTCTATTGGTTTCTATGGGTAAGGTTCAAAACCAGTGCTGACGAAATCAATGTATGCAATACGAATACATTATCGGACAGATAATAGTAGGCATAATAGTACAGGCACCAGCATTGTGGCTAGCAGGCAGATTCATCGTAGGCGCAGACCGAGCCAAGTTCATGGACGCCGTCTGGATCACTGTCATCGGAGCCATATTGAACGCGGTGATCGCTGCGTTCATCGGCGGGGAGATAGCTGGGCTCGTACAGTTGATCGCGTACCTGTATCTGGTGAAGAAGTACTATGAGACAAGCTGGGTGAGTGCTTTAATAGTCTCCATCGCGGCGGTCGTGATCCTTGTCGTGGTTTTATTCGGATTGACCATGCTTGGATTTGGACTAGTTGGTCCAGGCTTCTACGGTGGCTTCTAAACCACATTTTTTATTGATTAAATTCTTATCGTGACTGCCCAATCATATCATTGATTGAGTTGATGTTCAACGAAAAAATAGTGGATGAATGGGTCAAGATCTGGAACAATTACAACCTCGACAAGGTGCCTGAACTGTTCCTTGACGATGAACGTGTAACATACTTCAGCAGCGAGAAACAGGGACTAATCAAGGGCATAGATAACCTGATCAAGCATCACAGGGAGTTTGGGTTCGTGGAGGGTGGAAAAGACACTGGTAACAGGCTTTGGCTTGAGGATGTCGAGATCGAGGAATTCGGGGAATCCGTTGTGGTTAAGGCGGACTGGATATTCCAGCGGAAGGGTTCAGATAAGCAGCAGAGGGGTCCAGTGACAATCGTGTACGTGAAAACAGATAGATACAGGATTGCACATGCCCATTTCAGCAATTACTAAACACAGGGGACCTTGAGTCTCTCTTATCAGATTATCTGATCTCACTTAACTGGTTTTTAGGATTGTTTTTTAATTTCAATGACGATTTAAACAGAAAGTGATCACTTCTTCTCAGAACATTGAAGTCCATTGATCACCCCAAGTAAATGTGAATCAACTTGACAGAAGAGACTGGGTTCCTCTCCAAACAGATGCGTCCATTCCTGGTGATCTTCAGCGGACAGGCATTCAGTCTCTTCGGGAGCCGCCTAGTCCAGTTCGCCCTCGTCTGGTATCTGACAGCCCAGACAGGCTCAGCCCAAGTATTAACCACAGCGAGTATCGTAGCCATCATACCACAGGTTGTGATAGCGCCCTTCGCTGGAGCATTGGTTGATCGCTGGAATAGGCGTCGCGTTATGATGATATCTGATAGCTTGATCGCGGCTGCGATAATGGTGCTTGCTGTTCTTTTCGCGTTTGATCGGGTTGAGGTATGGCATATCTACCTTGTGATGTTATTCAGGTCTGCTGGTGGCGCATTCCAGTGGCCAGCGATGCAGGCATCAACGAGCATGATGGTGCCAAAACAGCATCTCTCAAGGATCGCAGGACTAAACCAGAGCCTTCAAGGACTGGTAGCGATAGTCGCGCCACCGGCTGGGGCGCTGCTCTTGGAGCTTCTCCCGATACAGTATGTTTTAGCTGTTGACGTCGCGACAGCGATCTTCGCGGTGGGTCCACTGATATTCATCTCGATCCCTCAGCCAGAGAGGAGTGATTCCTCTACTCGTGGAGTATTAACTGATATGAGGGAGGGGTTCAGGTGGATCTGGTCAAAGAAGCCCATTGTAATGATCATGGGCATCTCACTGATGATTAACCTAGTGACCAACCCAGCCTTCACACTGCTCCCATTACTGATAACCACGTATTTCAAGGGAGGCGCAATAGAACTAGCCTGGGTCCAGTCAGCCAACGGGATAGGGATGATCCTCGGAGGAGTAACCCTCGGTATCTGGGGTGGGTTCAAGAGCAAGAGTAGGACAGCGTTTTCAGCGCTAATAGTAAGTGGCATTGGGTTGCTAGGGTTCAGCCAGACGCCAGCAGATATGTTCTGGTTTGGCATCCTCTGTGTTTTCATATTTGGTTTCATGAACGCCATCGGTAATAGCAGCTTCTTCAGTGTGCTCCAAGTCGTTGTCCCCCACGAGATTCAGGGCAGGGTTTTCACCTTAGTGATGGCGACTAGTATCGCTGTATCGCCGATTGGGTTGGCTATCGCAGGTCCTGTGGCTGAGTTATTTGGGATTCGTTTCTGGTTTTCCCTTGCAGCTATAGCCATATTGATTGGTTCTTCCATGGGTTTCATGATCCCGGGGTTAAGAGAATTTGAAAAAATCCTATCTCAAGAGACTTAACCGAGTAAACCATATGATTTCTTATGCAAAAGATCAGGCTGGGGCAGACAGATGTCGAGATATCTAGACTCATCTATGGAACAGAGCCATTTAACTTCAAGAAGGGACCAGATGGGAACCGCACACAAGGAGATAAGACACCAGTTGAGGCAGCGGAGATACTCAAGGGTGCCTTGGACCTGGGTGTGAATACATGGGATACCAGTGACGACTATGGGACACATCCTCATGTGGCTGAGGCTTTGAAGATAGTGGATCGGAAACGAGTTGTATTAGCTGACAAGTCCAGTGCTCACTCTGAGGAGGAAGGCTGGAAGGCTCTGGAGTACAGCAAGAAGTCTCTAGGCACTGATTATGTGGACATCATGTTTCTGCATATCGTGCCACATGTCCCAGTAGATAGAAAAGATGCTCTTGGCAGACCATTCCACTCAGGCACACTTGAGGAAAGAACGGGCACATTGAAGGCTTGGATTGAGGCGAAAGAATCAGGCATCATTAGGGCAACAGCGTTGAGCACCCACAGCACCAAGGTTCTCAAACAGGTGTTAGATTACCCCGAGATTGATGTCGTCTGCACTACGTTGAACATGATGGGTGCCGTGATGGATGACGGCACATTGGAGGATCGGATCGATGCTATCAGGGCGTTGAAGGAGGATGGCAGGGGGGTCTATGTGATCAAGCTCTTGAACGCTGGTAGGTTCAGGGACCGCGGAGACGAGGTTATCACATGGGGTCTCCAGTTCAAGAACTTCATAGACGCGTGGAACATAGGCATGTATGATCTCGCTGAAGTAATGCACAACATAGAGCTATTCAGTAAACATATC
>CAZVMT010000118.1:0-9331 GCA_964628765.1 uncultured Candidatus Bathyarchaeia archaeon
ACGAAAATATTGTCTCGGAGACCTATCCATATCAGCCTTCGCGTCCTGATATGGTGCTGTATTACGATAATACGTTCTTTGTACGCCCCGTACCCGATAAAGCATATCCTATACAACTTGATGCGTATATTCGCCCTACTGAGCTGTTAGCATCAAATGAAAGCCCTCAACTGGAACAGTGGTGGCAATATATTGCAATTTCCGCTAGTATTAAGGTATTTCAAGATAGGATGGACATGGAGTCAGTTAATATGTTGATGCCTGAATTACGTAAACAAGAAAACTTAGTATTACGCAGAACAATTGTGCAGCAAGCTAATGAGCGCGTCGCAACTATCTATGTTAATCAGGCACAAACAAGTGGTTCTGGATTCAATCCATATGGGTTTTAAGGTGATGTAATGGATTTAAATAAAAAATGTAAGCATTGTTTTTTAGCACTCACGAGTGAAAATGCTGCCAAAAAGAATGCTAAATATTTTCGTAATGAATGCCGCAAGTGCCGTAGTGCGCAAGTAATTAAAAAAAATAGGGGTTGTCCCAAGCGTAAAGTTTATGCAAACGCTTATGCTCGGAAAACAGGAAGAGTAAGAATGTATCCATGCGAACTATGCGGGATGTCATGTTATAAAAAATATGCTAAGGCATTTTGCTCTGATGTGTGTCGTTTTCTATCTTATGTAGAGAAAACTAATTCCTGTTGGGTGTGGAAAGGAGCAATGCATAGAAAGGGATATGGAAAGCTTTGTTTTCGCGGAAACAAAACAGCGGTAGCTTCTCGCGTATCTTATGAATTATTTAAAGGAGCTATAGAAGAAGAAATGTTAGTGTGCCATACCTGCGATACACCTGCATGTGTTAATCCTGATCATTTATGGCTAGGATCACATAAAGAAAATATGATCGATATGGTACAAAAGGGAAGACAATATTCCATACTGACGCCACACCAAGTATTTAAAATCAGAAAGCTGTTTAAAGAGGGGGTAAAAAACTCGCAGTTAATGGAATTATTTAATATTACTGCATCACAGGTGAGCAATATAGTGGCTAGAAAAATTTGGAAGCATGTTTAAAAAGGAGATATAATGGCGTATACCGCAACAATTCCTCAGCCAACTGATACACCAGCTGTATCACAACCGCAGTTACTAGCTAACTTTCAAGCAATTAATACATTAGTAAATGTTAACCATGTAGCATTTGATGATCCTGATCAAGGGAAACATAAATGGGTGAGTATGCCCGATCAAGCTGTTGCTCCCGCCACATCAGCCACGGAGATTGCTACTTACGGAATTACAAGTGCAGAAACCGCGCAGACTGAGCTCGCCTTTCGACGTCCTTCAAGTGGCACAGAGATACTCATGACCGAACGAGATGGCACAACAAGCGGCTGGTCTATGCTACCTTCAGGATTATTGATTAAGTGGAGCACTTCAGGGGTGAATGGCGCTGGAAACGTTGATGCTAACTCATTTGGAAAGGCGTTTACTACTCTTTATGCAGTCTTTTTAAGTGATACATCTACTACGGTTAATGCCGATACCTATGTGAGTGGTGGACAAATTGCCGGTACAACTTTTAATGTAGCGTGTGTTCAGCGTACAGCAGCATCCACCGCGAAGCTCGTATCATTCAATTGGCTTGTAATAGGGGTCTAAAATGGCCAAGACGCAACGTTTCTTAATTGCTCCATACGAAACTGGCTTACAAAAAGATGTTAAGCCGTGGTTATTGCCTGAGGATGGATTTTCTCTTTTGCAGAATGCCTACGTATGGCGTGGACGAGTTCGAAAACGTTTAGGTTCAGCATCACTTATTGGTACCAACCCCGTAGCTAATCCTCAGTTATTGTCTCGTTTTCGTATTAACCTTGGCAATACAGGCGCCGGGGGCAATTTAGCAGGAAATGTTCCCGGAATCGTTTGGAAAGTAGGGCAAATGTTTTCTGTAAATCAGGAGATGTTTACCGTAGATACCCCGGGTGCAGCTGCTATGCTTTCAACATCAGCAGCGACAGGAACTTTTAATACTGGTACGGGAGCCTTTACTATTGCCGGTGCAAATGGCGGAGCAGCCGGAGCAGCCGTTTATTTTTACCCTGCAGAACCGGTTATGGGATTTGGCACTTTTGATACGACTAACATAAATTTTGAACGGGCTATTGGGTTTGATACGCAGTTTGCTTATGAATACCAAAATGGTGGAGGATGGGAACGTCTAGCCACTGGAGCAGCTACATGGACTGGGAGCAATAGCGAGTTTTTCTTCTCGGAGATGTATCGGGGTGCAGCAGCAGACGATTTCTTGCTCTTTGCCACCAATAACACCCCAAGTTCTACCGGAGACGGTATACGCTATTTTGATGGTACCACCTGGACGCAATTTACGCAGTCTTATAGTGCAGCTGCAAATACCACCATCTTAGGCTGCAGGCTTATAGTCCAATTTAAAGGACGTCTTGTACTGTTAAACACACTTGAAGAACCGGGTGCTGCTACAACTAATAGGTTTCAAAACAGAGCACGATTTAGCCAGGTAGGTAATCCTATTCAAACAGATGCCTGGTATCAAGCTCCTGGAACGTATGGGAAGGGTGGCTTTATTAATGCTCCTACCCAAGAAGAGATTATATCTGCTCAGATATTACGCGATCGTCTTATTGTTTATTTTGAGCGGAGTACATGGGAGTTGGTCTATACCGGCAACGAAATTCTGCCTTTCTTATGGCAAAACATAAATATAGAGTTAGGAGCAGAATCTACCTTCTCACAGATACCATTCGATAAAGGTATTTTAGGAGTGGGTGAAACAGGCATTCATAGTTGCAATGGAGTACATGTTGAAAGAATCGATGAGAAGATACCTGATGATATATATAGCATACAAAACGCTAATGCTGGGGTTGAGCGCGTTGCTGGTATACGCGACTACGATGCTGAGTTAGCCTATTGGGCTATCCCAAGTGTCCGTACGCAAGAAGTACCATTGATATATCCTAATCGACTTCTAGTTTACAATTATGTTAATAGTTCATGGGCCCGATGGGATGATTCGGTTACTGCATTTGGCTATATCAATCTTAATAATGCACTTTCATGGCAGCAATTAAACTATTTACAATGGCAAGGATGGGTAGGCCCCTGGAATACCGGTTCAAATCAATCACGGATGTTGCGTGTTCTAGCTGGTAACCAAGAAGGATTTACCTTTTTTATGTCTCGTGAGTTCTCGCGCAATGCCGCAAGCAGGCAAATTACGAGTATATCGTTAGCCGGGCTCCCTCAAATAGAGCTCACCATTATAGATCATAATCTTACGACCGATGACTATATCCTTATTGAGAACGTACAAAGCACCGGTAATATGACTAATGTGAACGATCGCGTATTTGCTGTATCTGAAATAGTAGACGCAAATACCATACGTATAGTTAACGTAGACCCCACCAATATGTTCCCCGTAACAACAGGAACGTATGCAGGAGGGGGTACCATAGCTACGGTTTCTCAGCTGGATATACGCACCAAGCAATATAATTTCTTCCTACCGGAAGGGCGTAATTTTTCCATAGATCAGGTAGATTTTATGGTAGACAGAACGCCGCTTGGAGAGGTAACCACCCGTCTTATACCAAACACTGGTAACTTAGCGGTTGATTCTTTTGTAGTAGAAACTAGGCCGTATGATCCGGCAATCTATCCTTACGAACGGTTTCAGAATCAATTATGGCATTCTATTTATCCCGATGCTAATGGCTCATTCGTTCAGTTAGAAATTCAATGGGATACAGATCAGATGAGAGACGCTAATATTTCGCTTAGTGATTTTCAACTACATGCAATGCTTTTTTATGCAATTCCTACGGCGGATCGTTTACAATAGGAGTTACTATGCTATATTGTTTGCTGTTTTTTTTTAGTTTTACCTTGTGGAGTGCGGATGATAGAACTATCACCTTACCTACGGCTCTTGATAGAGCGGAAGATATGGAACTAGCAGAAACTATCTTGAATGCGTTTTTTCAAGGAAATAATGAGTCGGTACGTGAAAGACTGGGAGTAGTACTTGCGCAGCGCGTAAGAGCTCAAGGACCCGAGGTAAGATATGCACTGTGGGAAACATATGAACATTCTCATGGGGTACCTTCGATTGGAGAAGAGGCGAGTGAGGAAGTAAGCAGCAAGGTATTTGAACTTCTTACTGATAGTATCGAAGGTGTGATTGAAGAAGAACGTGACGAAACGGATCGATGGCGTATGGAAGCCAAACAGCGCTGTAAAAAAGCAACAGTGGCAGGTATATCTGCTGTATTAGGATTAATGGGTGCCGCTATAGGAGCTGCTGTAGCTGCTTCAATCGAATCAGCACGCTGTAATTGTTAATTTTTCAGGTATTCCAACACCACGTAACAGATAGTATATGCACTGTAGTCTATAGACGTAGTGATATTGACGTTGGCAGCATCCGCATTAAGTTCAATATTCTGATTATCTATAGCTGATGCATAGGGAATGGGTAGCCCCATAGCAGCAGGATCAGTTGCATATCCACCTATAAAGGTCCATGAAAATGAGCCAGCAGTAAGCCCTTCAATATTATGCGACACCGATTTGGTAGCTGCATTAGGAAGTGCGCCAAAGTCTATTACTACTCGATAAGCATTACGCGTAAGCGCTCCACCAGGAGATACAGTGTTAGGTTGAAACCACTTTTGACTCGTATTGATCTCAGTAGTGAGGTAGTAGCCAGTATCTTTTACGTTAAGAATATTAGCGATGTTATTGTAGTTTTGGTATTGAAGTACAAAAGCTTCTTGAAGATCAGCTGGCGTAATATATTTACTGTTGAGCTGAGTAGTATCAAAGACAGCAGTGGTGGGCAAAAAGGCCCCTATGTCTCTTTGGTTTGCCATTACTCTTTTCCTTGCACTAGAAAATTATTATGTATATGCATAGGCTAACGGGGATCATGATCTAAAGACAGGTAAGCGTAAGGATGTATTATGGGCAAACGATTCGACAAATTTAAAAAAGGTCTGAAAGAGTTTTTTGTAGGAAAGGATGAGGTAATACAACAAATTGAAGCGCTTCCTGATGATGTAATTAAAGGATTACAGGAAATATTTGGGAGTGTTCTCGAGCAGCTTCCTGAAATGAAGGCGCCGTTGGAGCCTATCGATACTACGCAAATGGAACAAATGGCTATGCAGCAACCGCCGGGTATCTCTCCTGTACAGCTTCCTGCTATTAGAGAAGGTCAACAATTTGATTTTGCACCTATTGAAGCAGAAGCGCGTAGAGGGTTTGAACAACAAACAATTCCGGGTCTTGCAGAGCGTTTTGCTGGCCAAGGAGCGTTGAAATCATCTGCTTTCACCGGTGAGCTTGGACGTGCTGGATCAGATCTTGAAAAAGCATTAGCTGCCCTTAAATCTAAATACAATCTACAACGTGAAGGTTTTGATATTGAGCGTGGAGCGCAGGAGCAAAAGCGAGGATTTTTGGGAGAGCAATTGGGACAATCGCGTGCTCAATTACAAGGAGCGTTAGGAGCTCAGCGTTTTGGACACTTGGGACAACTGGCTAACCTTGGACTTCAACAACGTGGCCAAGAGCTCGATCGTCGTCAATTATTAGCTTCATTGTTAGGAATAGGTGCCAATAGGCCTCAACACACAATGTATACGCCAGCAACTCAAGGATTTTTAAGTCCAGGAAATCTAGGATCTATGCTTCAATCAGGACTCCAAACAGCATTTTTATCTGGATTATAGGAAAGGAATAGTATGGCACGTGGAATAAAAGCGCTTGGTGGTTTAGGTGGTGGGTCTTTCACGATGCTTGAGCCTCAACCTTCATATGGAGATGTAGGCGCAGCACTAATCTCTTCCGGGTTATCGGCTTATGGGCAAAAAAAGGAGAAAGAAAGAACTACCAAAGGACTTATGGATTTAGGTTTTTCAGAACAAGAAGCGGGAGCTCTTTCAAAACTTCCCCCACAGTTGATGGAGCTTTTTATAAAACAGCTTGGAGCCCGTGGATATCGAGGCGCTAATTTTGAACAATCACAACAAGGATATGCTGCGCCAGCCGATGAAATAGTTGCAGCACAAGAATCAATTCCTGGTAAAGGTCAGATTGAAGAAATAGCAGCTATGTTACGTCAACCTGAAGGAATGCGCGTTGATCCGCTCAAGCAATTGCAAATGCCTCAACAATCCCAGCAACAGGCTCCGGCGCTCCAACAATTACAGCAAAGCACCCAACAAGCACCCCGTAATATAGTAGAGCGACTTCAACAGCCAACACGTAAAGAACAGCGCGAAGAAGAACAACTGCAGCTTCAGAAGCAAAATCTTGAATTTAAAAAGGAACAGGCTGCTACTAAAAATGAACTTGCTGCTTGGAAAGATAGCGAAAAGTTTCGTGATAAGCTTTATGAAAAAAAAGAGGCTGCGATTGCTGATCTTGAAGTGCTTGAAAGTATGAGAGATAAAGTAGAGAATGGCGAACTTGATACGCCTGGATACATTAATATGCTCGAAGGTTATGGTCTAGGAAACATTGGATCTCTGTTAAAACCCGGAACGCAAGCTTTCAAAAAAGAACGTCAGCAGTTTATGAAACGTCTTCGACCCCTCTTTGGAGGTAGGATAACCAATCTTGAGCTTGAACAGTTCATACAAGGAATCCCCGATTTGATGCAATCTCCAGAAGGACAGGCACGTCTAATTGCTCAGTTTATGAAAGAAGCCCAAATTAATGCGGCTGGCTGGGATCTTATGTGGGATATAATTGATGAAAATAAGGGGCAATCTCCACATGATCTACAACGCCAAGTTGATAAACGTCTAGAAAAAGTACGTGATAAAGCAGCAGAAGAGTTTAGAGAGAATTTAAAACGTCCAGTACCCCCTCCTCAAAATCCATTGGTAACAATAGGACAATCAGCTTTGGGCGCTGCTCCTCGTAAGCTTGGATCAGCCCTAAGAGGAGGAGCTGGAGGAGCACTTTCTGGTGCCGTGACTGGCGCACGTTTAGGAGGACCTTCGGGAGCACTTACTGGAGGCTTGATTGGAGGTGGTGTCGGCGCTCTTGGAGGGCTCTTAAGTTAGAAATCTGGATCTAACCACTTTGCAAATTGTCGCAGAAAATGTACGAGTACTATGCCAAAAAAGGCACAGAAAGCTATTAAGCTCATAAAGAGTATTCCTTGTATAAGAGGAAATCCTACAGCTATGAGTAAGCACATTAAGAAATCGTTCATGGGCGTCCCTTCCCTAAAATGGTTATAATTTCATTCGCTTTGAAATATTTTTTATGTATAATTCACTAACTCCATAAAGTAAGGAGCATTTGAACCATGGTTAATCCTAATACTGGTATAGACGCCAGCTAATAGATGGTTTCTTACGGTACTGCTCAAGATCTACATTTTGTAGCTCAGGAATAACGCCGTAATCAACTGAGCCGCGACGTTCCTCACGTTGAAAGTAATATGCAGCTCCACAGGTATTTTTATCCTTAGATAGGGCAATGAGCTCTTTCTTTAATAAACGTGCCTGTGCGTCTAAATCTGATTGCTCTTTTTGTATACCATAGAGCTTCTCGGCTATGATATTCCATTGCTCATTAGTTGAAGGCTTAAAATCCTTCTCGGCTATTAATAAGGCTGCTTTGACGTGGTTGATCATCTTGGTCCCTTCCCCTAAAAGGTTAAATTCTTATTGCGCTCCAACGCTCTCCCTTAGCGATACGCTTAATGTATTCCTCGGTCAGTCCATACTTTTTGGCTATCTGTTTATAGTCCTCATAATGAGTATGGATGAGCTCTTTCTTTATGCTGCGTATATCCTCTACAGTCATGCCTAGCCTTGACAGGCGAGCCTTTTTTGCCGCGTCTATGGTATTATCTTTAAATGTTCCAATAAAAAGGTGATCAGGATTAGTACATTGTGGGTTATCACATGTATGGCAGATAATTTTTCCCTTAGGAATACTCCCTTTATAGACAGTCCATGCTGCCCGATGAGCACTCCAGTGTTTGCGGTGAAAAAAGATCTTTCCATAACCTCTGGTACTTAAACAACCTTTCCATCTCCAACAACCATCACTCTTTTCAATATAGTGCTCCAACCTCCTTATAAAGGTCTCTCTTAGGGACTGGGGAGATAGTTGGTCCAATTTAGAAATTCTAGCCCCACGCTGTGATTCATCCTTACATGCACGAGAGCAGTATTTTCCTACCTGCTTGCGTGGGGTCCAGAACTTTTTAAAGCACACTAAGCACGTATAGCAAAATTTTTTACGTTTAGAATGAACGTGCCCACACTCTTCTTCTAATGCATCCAAGAAATCTTTTGTGAATTCAATGTCTTTACTTAGGGCTTTTTTTAAAGCTCCATGGAAATCACTTTTTATTGCCACGTTCAAGAGCCACTGTTTCATCTTCTTTGTCCTCTTTAAGAGCTTTACCAATTGCATCTAATACATAGTGCTTCATAGTAATGCCAAGCTTTGTGGACATGAGCTTTATGTCTTTATGAAATCGCTCGTGAACATCTATAACTATACGTTTGTACTCGGTCATTCTTTATCCTCTTATTATATCATTATGTACATTTGTACATAACTTGTCAAGTGTTATTGCTTCAAAATCTGAACCATTTTTTCCTATAGATAGCTATATAGTTTTTAAAAATTTTAAAGAGTAAGGAATGAAGTGGCTATTAAGAGAACTAAGAAACAGTTCGTATATGGTATTGGTGACAATCTAGTGGAATTACCGCCAGCTCCCGTGGTAGCCCAAAGGGCACCGCGTACAGACGACCTCGCCGCGATTGGCACGATTTGGTCGGACATTCCAGCGAATTCGGTTTACTTTTTGGCGAGTATAACGAGCAACTCAGCCAATTGGGTCGGAACTTCTAGTGGGTCGGGCACCTTCACTGCGGTCACTGTTAACCCTGGTGATATTGATGTAACGGCAGGCGATGTAAATATAGCGGCTGGTGGACTTAATGTAACCGCTGGAAACACCGTCCTAGGGGGAGATTTGACGGTTGCGGGCACCACAACCCTCAATGGCGATATAGATATCACTACAGCCGCATTGTTTGATATAGTCTCTACGCTGGATGCTGCTCCTTCTATTTTGCTCCATGCAAATGGTGGCACGAGTGAACAGATTCAGCTACATAGTGACCAAGGAACGGCAGCTAATAGCATCTACCTTCTTTCTGATGTAGGTGGGATTACATTGGAATCAACAGGTCTGGCAAGTGATGATGCTATAAATCTCGTAGCTACGGCCGGTGGTATCGATA
>CAZVMT010000119.1:0-9265 GCA_964628765.1 uncultured Candidatus Bathyarchaeia archaeon
CCACGGGGTAGATCTCGCTATCGGATAGCGGTTCGTTTATATCGATAAAATCTCCTGTGACGAGGTCTACCTCATCAATGCAGATGACATTATCAAGAGAGGTCTCCCTCGCCAATATGTTTCCCACGCTACCACCAATATCGGTATCAAATACGAGGGCAAGCACCCTGTAGTGTTGAATATTGGTGTGTACCGCTGCCTCTATTCCCTTCACAAACTCTCTTATATTACTATAATTGAGGGGAACGGGGTCATGGAATGCAAGTGCATACGATGTATCTTCAACCAAATCCACGTTGGTTAAGGCATTCGTGATCTGGGTTTCAATGTATTCCCTCGACGTGTTTCCTCTCTGAATAAATGGATTGACAACCGGGAGGTTTTTTATCGGCAACGTCAAGTTCTCCGAGATATACGTTGTATTTCCGCTTACCTGCATCGTGAAGCTGCTAGCCCCTATAACAGTGGCTCTTATTGTCTGGAGTGGCTCTATTACCTTCAAACCACGTTGATTTAGGTCAAGGAGGACCTTATCTGCGAGGTAGTATCCCAAGTCCCCGTATTTTGTATCTGTCTTATTGTAGATGTATTCAGCTACTCCCCCAGAGAAGCTGTACGCCTCGGGATCCTCCAAAGAAACCTCAAACCTCGTAATGAATAACTCATCCACTAAGGCACCGTATTTCCCAGGGTCTTGAGCTATGATGCTTACCAATATCTTGGCCATAAAGTCCGCGATTTCCACAATCTCTTTCTCGCTGATCTTGTCTCCTATTTTTTTTCCTACATTTAACTCCTCAAGGATTCTTTGCCCAGATTTCTCTAGCCTAGTAATAACGTATTCATCGTTGTAGGCGATCAGTCTCCCACCGATATTTATCGAGGCAGTCTGTTTGATCTCCCCGTTATCTATGTAGGCTATCTTGCTGGTTCCTCCCCCGATATCGGTATGAATCAGCCTGATGCCCTCATTTTTACTCAGCTCTACGGCTCCTGATCCATGTGCGCTAAGTATGGTCTCATAATTTGGGCCAGCCGAGGCAGCCACGAATTTCCCTGCATCATCAGAGATGGAATTGACAATTGATTCCGCGTTTTTCTTTCTAACGGATTCCCCGGTTATTATCACTGCACCGGTGTCAATGTCTTTGGGGGAAAACCCAGATTTATCATACTCCTCCAGAAGTATTTTCTTTACGTTCTCGTAATCTATGCTCGTGTTATCCACTGTTAATGGAGTCAAGTATATTTTACTTCGATAAAGAGTATCCCGCTCGGAAACAATGAGGCGTTTACTAACTGAGAACGGATCATTTCTGAGTGTTAATTCACTAAATACAAGATGGGTAGTGCTGGTTCCAATATCAATACCAACGGATCTAATTTTACGAGTAAATACCCGAAGCTGGTCATTCATCAAGATTGTTTCTCACTATATTATGTTTTAAAAAAATTATGGGAAAACTAGAGTTTCAATAATCTTTTCGCGTTTTCTCCCATTATTAATTTCTTCTGGAACTCTGATAGTTCTGGGGCTTGCTGGATCTTCTGTAGTTCACGGATCAGTATGCCATCTGGAGAGTTACTCCCCATCAAAATACGGAGAGTCCCTACAGGTTGTGTCACTGAGGCCGTCATGCTTCCAGACATCGCGGTTGCAGTATCCAGGTATGTGTTATGATGCCTTTGGGCTATCCCAGTCGCGTCATAGTACATGCTACTCAGTATGAATCGCACCTGATTGTATTTACTCAACATAGCCTCCAGACTCGATATATAGACCCTCATCGTGTCTTTATCATCTGAGTGAAGCCAGACCGGCAGATCCAACACATATGCACACTCCATCATCTCATGGAATAGCTTCGCGTTATGATCAACACCGAATCTCGGGTCGGTCACTAGGCCCTGGAATCCTTCATCCTTGTAAGCATACATTTTCTCTACGAAACCATCCAGGCGTGGATTCATCGCGAAGAAGCCTATTATCCTATCAGGGTGGGAATCCATTCCTTTTTTCACCAGCTTATTCTGAGACTCTATATCCGGGTTACTGGTGAAAGGGAAGACTACGCACTTATCCACCCCAGTCTTATCCATTTCCTTGATAAGCTGATCAGTAGTTCTGGTAACCTCGTATGATGGATCGTATCCTATGTGATTATGTACATCTATCTTCATAGCTTCAACCCCACTTTCTCCAAGAGTTTAATCGTGTTTTCGCCAAGTATCTTCCTCTCCAACTTATTGGGTAGTTCTAAGCATAGTATCCGGTTTAATGCATCCTGGGGCTGGAGTCCCCCGTTTTTACTGAGAGTATCAGATGCGAATAGTATCCTATCCTCGCTCACCTCATCTAAGAACGTGAGTACATTCTTGGGATGAACCAGGGCGCTTGTATCAACATAGACATTGTCAAGTTTTTTACAGACGCTTATCGCATCCTTGCTCATGTATTCACCAAAGTGCTGCATTACCATCAATAGATCTGGGAACATGGAGGCCAGATCTCCGATAATCAAGGGGTTGCTATAATGAGTCCAATCGGTGTGGCAGATCGGTAACATCCCGAGTTTCTCGATCTCAGCGAATATCCTTTGAGCCGCCTTATTATTAGCGTGGTAGTGTATCGAGCTGAACCGTATCTTGACGACTCTCAGCCCTGCTTCACTGAATCTCTTAAGCTCCTCCTTTGCCTTTTCTCCCCAGCTTGGGTCGATTACACCTGCGCCTATGAATTTTTTCGGGTATTTTTTAACTACCTCGATAAGGTAGTCGTTGTCATTCTTCATATCCTCTGGTGTGGAGCTGCTTAGACTGAATAACCCGAAGCCTAGTGCCATATCTATAACTGGTTTACAGTTGAGCATCTTTTCCATGTAGTCTTCAGCGGTTATCCCAAACTGGGTCTCCCCTGGCCAAGACTTACTGATCCACTGCTCCGTTGGCTGGTCTCTTCTTATGTGTATGTGTGCGTCTATGATCATTTGTTCCACTTTTTCCGTATCACTTGGCCAGGTCTCGCGCCCGTGTGTTTTCCCTGTTTAGCTACGAGTGTCCCGTTTACAAAGACGTACTCGATTCCTTTGGGTGGCTGCATGGGATCAAGAGGAGTCCCCATAACCTTGAGATTATCCAAATCCAGTAACACTAGATCTGCATAGTATCCCGGTTTCAGCATACCCCTCTTCTCTATTCCGTGGCGCGTGGCAGCCTGTGTAGAGGTCTTGTGTACAGCCTGTTGAAGGTTGAATGTCTTGTCCCTCTTCACGAATTTTTCGATGAATGATGGGAAAGCAGAGTAGGTGTTCACCATGGGTTTAGAGCTTACCGGCTTGGGGCTCTCATATTTGTAATCATGTACACTCGTATCTATGCCAAGGGCGGCGCGGGGGTGCTCCCAGAATATCTTGTGATATGGAGCATCGATATCGGGGCTTCCACTTGGATAGACGAATAGTTGCCCAGCTAGGCTGTCAGGGTCCTCGACTATTAGGTCGAACCATACATCGAAGGGGTCCTTACCTCTCATCTGGGCTATCTCGTCAAGGGTCTTATTCTCAACGCTCTTGTCCATATGCTGTAATACGGTATAGTTCTCCGCCCACCTTGGGTTCGTGTTCGGGTTGTAAGCTACCCTTATGAACCATTTACCAGCCCTTATTGCCTCTTTAATCTCCTTTCTGTAATCTTCTACTTTTAGCCACTTTGCGAACTCCGCTCGGCTACCTTTCTCTCTTACCCAAGGCTCAAATGAACTTAGGAGGTAACTGGCGCCCCCGAATTTTTCAATCTGGTTTGAGGGCAATACATCGAAGCTTACATCCAATCCTTCACTGATCGCGTTGTCAATCACTTCAAGGGTTGCCCTTCTGTTGGCTTCCTCAAGAATGTGGGGATATCCCTGAGGCGATATGCTCCAACCCGTGAATAGGTGAGCAATATTCATCTTCACTCCCGAGCTTCGGCAGATATCTAATACCTCATATATCCCATCTATCTTGTCATGTTGCTTATGACCTGCGGCTATGTTTCTTCTCCTGCCTGTTCGACGTGAGTGGGGTACAAAGATACTGCCATACTCGGCTATTATCTTACAGTGTTCAACAAGCTCCTCTCTTGAGGCATATGTATCTGGGTCATAATCCAAGCCAACTGATAACCCAAAGCATCCCGCATCCATCGACTCCCGGATGAGAACACTCATCTCGTCTATCTCTTTCTTTGTGGAGGGCCTCTCGAAGTCGTCCTCCAGTACGGTTCTTCTGACAGCTACATGCCCAACAAGTGTTGCCATGTTCATGGATATCTTCTGCTTCTCAACTTCGTTGAACCATTCGGCCATAGAGTGCCAGTTTATCTTCATCCCAAATTGCTTCTCCATGACCTTGTTTACCTCTTCCCTTGGGAAGACTACCCTGCTTGGATAGTATTTGTAAGGCTCAATGTCTTCGAGGAAATCCCTCGCAATTCCAGGGAGAGTAATACGATCACCGATGGGTGCTAGGCTCATGCCACATTGCCCACCAACCATGGTTGTCACTCCCTGCAGTATATAGCTCTCACATTGAGGAAAGAACTGTACAGTCATGTCACCGTGGCTATGGGAATCTATGAAACCGGGGATAAGGGTAAGATTTTTACCATCTATCTCGACCGCAGCGTCACCTTTCACATCTCCTATTTTTTTAATATACTCATCTTGTACAGCAATAGAACCCTTGTAGGGGGCTTTACCCGTACCATCTACAATAGTTGCATTTTTTACAAGTAACGAAAACTCTGACATTTAGATCATAGAAACAAACTCAGACCTTCTATAAAAAACAGTAATAGATATCAAATAGTAAGCACAGTCCATTTTTTATAATCATTTGAGACAATTAATACCATGCGAGAAGATTTAGCTGAAATTGGATTAAAGGCTGCTTCATCACATGGAGCATCATATGCGGATATTCGCTTCGTTGATAAAGCGGATAGAAGAGTAAGTCAGAGAAATGGAAACCCTGCGAACATTTCCTATACATCTGAGTCTGGCTATGGAGTTCGTGTCATAGTAGACAATGGTTGGGGCTTCGCCGGTTCCTATACTGTAACAAAAGAAGATATATTGAAAACAGTTGAGAAGGCGGTTAAGCTTGCGAAGGCAAGCGCGAAGATGGCGAAAGACCCTATTGTTCTTGTCCCCACCAAGACTGTTGTCGATGAGTACAATTCGAGTTATAAGACGGACCCATTCACGGTCCCCACAGAGGAAATGCTGGAGTTAGTACTTGACGCGGATAAGGCGTTCAGAGAAAAAAGCCCCCACGCAAAGACAACCACAAGCGGGATACAGGCTAAGATGGAGGATAAATACATCGCCACAAGCGAGGGCTCAAGGGTAAAACAGCGAATCATTGTTACCGGTGCAGACGGAGAGGGATATGTACTTGAATCGGGTCTCGTCCAGAGAAGGGGCTATGATATCAACCCAAAGACCCTTGGCTACGAGTATGTACTGGGGCAGGATATGTTGGGGAAAGCAAGTAAGGCTGGGGAAGAGGCAGAGATTCTTCTAAAAGCTGAGCCATGCCCGACAGAGGTGAAAAAGAGCCTGATACTAGATGATCCTCATCTCCTATTACAGATCCATGAGACAATAGGTCACGCATCAGAGCTTGACAGGGTGCTAGGTACTGAGGTTGATCTAGCTGGAATGAGTTTCCTGACACCTGATAAGCTAAACAAGTTCCAATACGGGTCAGAGCATGTTAACTTTGTAGCCGACCCAACCATACCAAATGGTTGCGCAACATATGGATACGATGATGAATGTGTTCCCGCGAGGAAAGAGTACATCGTGAAAGATGGATTATTCGTGGGATATCAATCATCCAGAGAGACAGCCGCACAGCTGGGACTAGATCACAGCAGCGCAGGCATGAGGGCACAGAACGCAGCGAATCAACCCCTTGTGAGAATGAATAACGTATGTCTCGAAGCAGGTGACTGGAAGAGCGAAGAGATAATCGAGGACACCAAGGACGGAATAATAATGAGGACCACAACCTTGTGGAGCGTAGACCAGAGGAGACTGAACTTCCAGTTCGGATGCGAGATCGGGTGGGTGGTAAAGAACGGTGAAATAGTCCACGCGGTTCGAGACCCAACATACACCGGTATCAGCTACGAGTTCTGGAGAAGCCTCGACGCAACAGCAAAAGATGACTGGACACTCTACGGAACCTGGAGCTGCGGGAAAGGAAGACCGGGACAGATGATGTATACGGGTCACGGTGGAGGAACAACAAGGATTCAGAATGTCCGAATGGGCATCACAGGGAGGATGTAAAAATGGAACTAATTGAAATAGCTAAAAGAACTGTTGATAAATGCATAAAGGCTGGAGCCTCTCAAGCAGAGGCTTCTGCTTTCCTGAGTGATGGAAGCCTCACCCGATACACCAAGAACATCATACACCAAAATGTTACCTCAATAGTCCCATACGTAAACATAGAGGTGGTATATGGTAAGAACAAGCTGGGCAGCAGCGCCATTAACAGCCTAGAGGAAAAACAGCTCGATTTGGCGATAGAACGCGCATTAAAGATCGCGAAGGTCTCCTCACCAGACGACGAGTTTGTGTCATTACTTGACCCTAAACCCGTAGTGAATATGCCTGAGCTCTACAATAAGAACACGGCGAGTGTCACACCTGAAGACAGGGTTGAAGCAGTAAGGACCCTCATAACGACGGCTATGGATTATGATAAGAGGGTGAAGTGGTCTGCAGGAAGCTACGCCATAGATGATACAGAGTTTGCGATATCCAACTCGCAGGGAGTCGAGGCACATATGAGGAAGACAACTGGAACTGTCGAGATCAATACACGGGCGGGTCCAGATATCGAGGAGGGCATGGGTTGGTGCTCCGATAACTCGTTAGATGTAAAGGACTTTGATTATACCCTGATGGCTGAGAAAGCAGCAGATGACGCGGTAAAGAGCATCAAGCCAAAGACCATAGATATCGGTGAATACGAGGTAATATTGACACCAGCATCCGTTAGCACCTTCACAGGGTTCATAGGAATGCTGGGCTTCTCAGCGAAATCATACCAAGAAGGGTATAGCTTCCTCACAGACCAGATAGGTAAACAGGTCTTCGACAAGAAGCTAACCATTGTTGATGACGGGAGATCATTTGACACATATAATGCAGCGGCTTTTGACGGTGAAGGGCACCCCAAGGAGAAGATATCACTGATTAACAAAGGTGTCCCAGAGAACCTTGTCTATGACAACTATCATGCAAGGAAGGATGGGGTTGAGAGCACAGGGCATGCGCTCCCTAAATTTGCTAGGGGATTCTTCTACAGAGGCGTACCATTGCCAGTAAACATGATAGTGGCTCCAGGAGATGCATCGATTGATGAGATGATTGAGGAAACCAAGAGAGGCGTATACCTAACGCGGCTACACTATGTGAATCCCATAAGAAGGGATAAAGCAGTAATAAGCGGTCTCACAAGGGATGCTTGCTGGTATATCGAGGATGGCGAGATAAAGCACTCGATAAAGGTAATGAGGTTTACAGATGCCATTCCAAAAGTCATGGGTAACATAGACCTGATGGGAGACAGCTCAACCATCCAGAAATTAGGATCAGTGACGACTCCAGCCATTAAAGTAGCATCATACAAGTTTACAGGCCAATCAGAGTTCTAGCTCTGATCCTTTCTCTCTTTTTCATCTCTATAACCCCTCATTATTATGACAATCCCAAAGAAGGTTATAACCAGGAATGGGATAACCCTGAAGAATACACTAACCTCCCCAGTATCCTGTATTACTCTAAACGAGGAATAGACACCGTAAGCCACTAACAATATTCCCCAGATAATTAACTGCAGGGGATCTATTCCCTCAAAAATCGACTTCATATCTTCTCCTAATCTGATCTACTTGAGCATTATTTTAGAGTTATTTACTAAATATTTTTAGATTCAGTGCATCATAGTCTGTCTGATGAGTATAGACAAGAACTGGCAGCATTGGGATGATCTGTCCCCTGAGAAAGAAAAAGAATTAATCGACAAGATGGCTAGTTTTATAGTTGATAATAATCTTGGGTTGATGGCACAGATATTATTTGAGAGCGGAGAGCCAGTCACCAGGATTTTTTCAACGCTCGGAATAGGTTTATTCGGCCCATATTTAGAATTCTTCGGAGTCGATACAGTATTTGCGCTTTTTAGAAAACAGGGAAACGTACATGCATTAATCGAGAGAATAAATGAACTAGAAGACGAGAAATTATCAATAAATAAAAATAAAAAATAGTAATGGAGCTAGTCTGAATATTTTTCTAGTACTCCGTACCGATCCATAATCAAGATACCACCGAGCACGATGGCTGCTAAAGCCAAAGAGTAGGGTATCTTCCAAGCAGGGTCTGTAATGCTTTGCATATAGCCCACGAGCAAACCCAATCTTCCCATAAAAGTCTGCGCAAAGACCGCCCCCAAGGCTATGTAGAGAGTGTACTCACCTAACTTAGCTGTGGTACCAAGTGGTCCTACAAGCTCAGTGCTATACAGGAAGAAGGTCAACATTAGGACAACAGAGACTGAGATAGTTGTATTCACCAGTGACTGATATAGGTCTCCTGCGACGTAGAGGGGCACGATCGTTGCACGAATCTGGTTAATGAAACCAGTGAAGATCTGCGACCTGAGCGAAAGACCTAGGTTAGTACCGATGGAAATAGCGATTGGTAGTCTTGATATATAGCTATATTTGGGGAACAATCGTAGCACCATTAAGATTCCGAGAAATATCCCTATGAATGGGAACCATTCTCCTCTCATAGTAGGTTGTACCGCTGTTCTCCAGACATAATCCGCTGTAACAACTATGTTTAACCCCATCGTAAAACCGATGAAGCTGCTCTCAGCCCATGATCTAAATGGACTTGGCTTTCCATAAAGAGTAGCATACATAGACCAACTGGCTAGGATGGCAACAAGAGTATAGGTAAATTCGTATAATTCTACCATATTATCACCTTATCGCAGTCCTCACTCTATCTTGAGCGTTTCTTTCCCACATGAAGTATCCAATATTACCCATTATGATGAAGAGTTTTATCAGATAGTGAACAAGTGTGAAGGCGTCCATTGAGGTTAGTCCTGTACCGGGAACGCCGCTGAGGTACTCTAGCTCTGCGCAACCCCTGGTACTTTGTAGCATCGCCTTAAGGTCTCCGGTGTCTCTATAG
>CAZVMT010000120.1:0-9034 GCA_964628765.1 uncultured Candidatus Bathyarchaeia archaeon
CCTCACCGAGCCCTCGGCACCGGCGATGCCCCCAGCGGCGTAGAGATAAGCATCAACGCCTGTGAGTAGGCTGAGCGCCTCGATCTCTGTTATGATAGTGCCTATGATGGGCCAAAGTCTCGGTCCCTCATAGTCTTCCTCAGACGCCAGTAGGTGCAGCTCGTTGATGTCCTCAAATGTGAGTTTCTCCAAGCCGATGGGTATGATGAGTTGAACCTGTTTCCCGATGATGTGGCCTATTGTGTTGCCGATGGTGGCTCCATCCATGCCCCCTATGAGGATACCAGCCATATTATCATCATAGTTGAGGACGTTGGCTCCCTTGATGTAGATGTCGCCCTTCTTGAGATCTGGTGCGATGGTGACTCTGTCGTATTGGTCCGCGACCTTTCCTTTGATGAATACCTTGTCTGGTATCTTCTCTGCTTGTGGGTTGGGGTCTTTCTCAGGCTCCTTTGGGGTGGTGATCCCGCTCCTGTAGGCGCGTTTATCGATCTTTTTACCCCAGAGTTCCTCCAGTACGTAGGCGTTGGTTGTGCCTGTGGCTACTACCACGGTCCTGTTCTCCATTGCCTCTTGAACTTCTGGGAGGGCTGCCACTCCTTTTGCGATTAGCCTTTTTGATTCAGCTACTGTGAGTACAAATTGTCTTTTCATGCCTTAAGGTGTGGTTCATGGGTTTTTAAACCGATCATAAGCCCAAAATGTGAGGGCAACGGTTACATTGTTGTGTTCAGTGACGCCCTAAAGAGAGCCCAACGAAACCTTGAGGAATACGAGACAGCGATAGCAAACCCAGCTGAGGCTCAGCGGGGCTTACTCGGGGTATTATTAGAGGATTACTGTGAAACCGAGAACGGGAAACAACTGGGAATCAGGGCGTCATTATCACTGGAAGAGTACCAAAATGTGGTACCGGCTCGAAGTTACCAAGACCTTGAGCCATTGTTCGAGCAGGTAAGACAGGGAGATTACAATATATTACTGACAGAGGAACCCATCACATGGGTAATGACCCGGGGAACCACTGGAAACTCCAAGATCATACCCGTAACAGACAAGCATATGAGCCACCTGATAAAAGGCGGAGCACGAGCAGTCCTCAACACAGCCTTCAAAAGAGGGGGCTTGGAGACCCTCATGGGTGGGGTGCTTAACCTCCAGTTCCCAAGCAACACCCGCAGCGTGAAGATGGGGGATAAGGAGCTGGTGTTTGGTTTCAGTAGCGGCACCTATGCTCGTTTGAACCCCATGATGGCGGGGCTTGGGCTGGTGCCACGTCAAGATGATATAGATGCTTTGGAGACGGGTTTGTCGGTCTCGGATTGGGAGAAAAGATACGAGTACATCTATGAGGCAGCCAAGGATGAGAACATCGTCACCATAATGGGTGTTGCACCTGTTCAAACCGGTTTCGCCAGATACATGAAGAAGAAACACGGCGTCTACCCACGGGATATCTGGACTATGAAGGTGCTCTACACCACGAGCGTCGCCAAGATTCATCGAAGATACAAGCCAGTGCTCCAAAAAATGTATGGAGATGTCTCTGTCGTGGAGATGTACACCGCGACAGAGGGCGCCTTTGGTCAGCAGATGGATGATTATCCATACTGGAGACCCAACTATGATCTATACCTGTTTGAGGTCGAGACAGGTAAGGGAGTAAAGATGCTGTACGAGCTGGAGAGAGGGGAGTGGGGTAGACTCATAATATCGACACCCATAATGCCCCGCTACAGGATAGGAGACTTGGTGGAGGCGCTTGGGAACAACTACTTCAGGGTATTTGGAAGAGATAAGCCCAGAACCGTCTGGGAACACCGAATATACAGGATATTATTTGGGTGGATGCTCTAAGGGATCGGGTTTTTCCCCCGCTCAGAGAGACCCCTAAGGACTATCACTAAGCCAACCCCGATAAATATGACAGCCCACCACTCCCTCAGATTATAAGTGATGCCTGCCCCGATGAGCGCCAACACACCACCACCGATCATATACCCGAATCCCTGATCAAATGAGCCGGTCTCCTGCATGGCAAGCAATCCCCTGAAGATGAGGATGACACCTATTCCCATGAGGAAGAAGCCTCCGAAGTCAGAGCCTCGAATGATGTTCTGGTTTTGAAGCAGTAATAATGTGCCCAACCACGTTACTATAAGACCGCCAATGATAGATCCATACTTATCGCCCTCTCCTTTCTCGTCCTTCTCATCTTTCTCGTTTTTCTCGCCTTTCTCATCGCGTCTCCTAACATGACGATACTGGACGTCTTCATTGAGAGGAGCTCTGCACTTTGTGCAGTAGTCTGCATCTTCGCTAACCTCGTTACCACATCTCGGGCAGTATGGCATTGATTCACCAAGAATACAAAAGAATTGAGTCGATATTAAACATTCTTAGATTCTGGACTCACACGATACAGCAGCACCGTAGCGAGCAGGGATAACCCAGCGACGGAATACCAGCCAATAGTATAGCTCTGGGTAACATCCCGAATATAACCCAAAACAAAGGGGAGAACCAGGGCGCCAAAGGAAGCAAAGGTATTATTGATCCCTGATATGCTGCCTGCGTTCTCGGCTCCAAACAGGTCAGGAATGATGCTGAAGGATGGGCTGCGTGTGAAGTTAATGAACCAGCCCAATAGAAAGACCAGCAAATAGAGCACCGGGCCTCCGAAATTAAGGGTAAACAACAGGATGAAGAGCATCAAGGAGAAGAAGCTAGCCATCAATACCCTTTTCTCACCAAAACGATCAGCCACAATACCCCCAGTTGGGTTAGCCAATATACCCGCAAAGTTCAGTAAAGACATGGCCCCGCTGGTAGCCACAACACTCAACCCGTATTCCTCCTTGAGGACGAGAGGCATCCAAGCGATGAAAGTGTAGAATGCGCCAAGCCTGATGAACTGCATGAAGCTCAGGTACCAGAAACTGGGCACACGTAGAGGAATGTCATCCAAACTCATCTGTCTCCTAGCCTCACCACTCCGATCCCGCAGGAAATAGAAACAGAGACCAGCCGAGACCACACCGAAAAGCCCCATAACGCGCAGGCTCCCACGCCAACTAGCAGAAACACTCAGCATGGGCACAACCCAGCTCGCTGCTATCATACCACTGCTACCACCAATATTTAGCAACCCAAGGGCTGTCCCACGTTCCTCGCTGTTGAACCAGCTGGAGACCAGCTTCACCCCCGGCACAAATATCCCTGCACCGAGGAGACCAGAGAGGAACCTGAAGGCAACAGCCATCACTATGTTGCTGCTGTAACCAAACAGCAGGGTGGATAGGCTTATACCGAGGACGCTGAGGCTCATGGCTCTCCTGCTCCCGTATTTGTCGGATATCAATCCCCATGGTATCTGGCCGATGATGTACCCCACGAAGTACCCGGACATCAATGCACCCGCCCAGGT
Organism: uncultured Candidatus Bathyarchaeia archaeon; assembly: GCA_964628765.1. GTDB lineage: Archaea > Thermoproteota > Bathyarchaeia > TCS64 > TCS64 > RBG-16-57-9. Next base: position 3,431 of record CAZVMT010000120.1, read on the forward strand.
ATAGTTGAGCACAAGCTCAGATTTGATGTCATCCAGAACATTGGTATAAGCTGTATTCATGATGCTGAGGGTAGCCAACCCCAGGAAGCCCCCGAATATTATCCCGGGTCTCTTAAGTACACTCCTCAAGCCCATACAGTATCAACGCAAGCATGGGGTCGAATAGAGGTTTAAAACTTACCTAGAAAATATGTAAGAAAAGTGGGGGAATTAGAAGATAATCCTGCCGCCTTCATCAGACTTTAGGAGGCTCTCCCAACGAGTCGTAGTGAACTCCTGAACCTCATTGATCTCGTCATCAGTCATGTGGCGGAACCTTGCCTGTGGCTTTAGGTACTCGCTGACTGGTTTGAGCTCCTTTGGCTTGTAGTTCAGCTTAAACTTGTCACCATACTCGATCTCCATCAGTGGCCAGACACCTGTCTGTACACCTGCTCTAGCGATCTCAATGGTCTTGGCTGGGTCAAATCTCCATCCGACTGGACAAGGCGACTGAATGATCAGCATCTTGAAGCCCTCGATCTCCTTGGCATAATTCACCTTAGCGATCAAGTCCTCCGGGAAGCCGACGCTCGCAGTACCAACATATGGAACATAGTGAGCCGCAAAGATGAAGGGGATGTTCTTCTTCCGAGTATCCTTACCCCTACTCTTTGGACCAATAGGTGTAGTGCTGGTCATAGAGTACTTGGGTGTGGCGCTGCTCCTCTGGTTTCCCGTGTTCATGTAAGCCTCATTATCCTTGGTGATGACAAAGACGTTCTCGTTCCTCTCGGCTGCGCCGCTGAGTCCCTGGAACCCAATGTCATAGGTACCACCGTCTCCGAAGAAAGCGACTGCCTTGACATCGGTCCTACCCAGCGCCCTAAGCGCCCTGCTGGTACCGGTGAGCATCGCGCCGCCGCCCTCGAATACTGAGCCTGCCCTCGGTGTCCTTGTTACGCTGTCTGGACAGCATGGGATGCCGTGCCTGATAACGTTAGGACCAAGAGCCTTGAATGCGAGCCTGGCAGCTAATGCTGCTCCACATCCCTGGCATGCACTGCCTGGGGTGATGGTCATCTCGCTCATGGGGATTTGTGGCCTTGTTATTCTTTCACTCATCGTAATTTCTCCTTTTTCGCTCCTCTTAAACCCATGTTACCGGGTCTTCTTTACCGCCCTTAGCGTAGTTCAGGATCTTGTCTCCGATCATCTCGAAGTCATGTGTCCTTACCTCTTTACCGCCAAGTCCTGCGTGGAACTGTAGTATCTTGGGTCTGTCATCCATGTCGTAGAGTACGTCCCTTAGCTTGCTGTAGGCGGGACCGCCCTTGCCTGGACAGATGCTCCTATCGACAACCGCGAAGCCGTCTAGCTTTTTAGCCCATTCCTGGAAGTCTTTCACTGGGAAGGGTATGTAGCTCCTGAGCTTAATGAGGCCAACCTTCTTGCCCTCTGTCTGCATCTTCTCTACAGCTGCCTTACAGGTACCAGCGATGGTACCCATCGCGACTATAGCGACGTCAGCGTCATCCATCATGTAGGTCTCGATCATTCCGTTACCGTATCGGCGTCCGAATGTCTTCTCGAAGCTGTCCATGGTCTCCTTGAGAACATCCTCGATCTTGAGGACTGCCTCGTGGTGGACCTTCCATTGAGTCTGTGGGTCTCCTCCGCCCCATCCACGCGAGAATGAGTTGGGATCGACCTCGTCTGGGAGGACGCTTGGTATTGCCTTGTTTGGTGGTAGCCAATCATCGACCAGAGCTTGATCTGGGATCTCTACTGGCTCAGCAGTATAGCTTAGAACGTATCCGTCGTAACCGACTGCGATTGGGATTCTAACCCTTGGGTCCTCCGCGACCTTGTATGCCATTAGGAGGCTGTCTAGGACTTCCTGAGCGTGCTCGACGTACTGGTGGCCCCATCCAGTCCATTGCTGGCTCATGAGGTCGCTGTGGTCTGGCTGCATGCCCTTGTAGCTCCTGTGGACTACAGCCATTACTACGGGAAGCCTGCTGCTACCTGTCTGCTGCATAGGGTGATGCATGTAGAGCAATCCAGGTCCGCTTGTGCAGGTGAATGTTCTAGCATCTACACGGCTTGCGGCTTGGACGACTACTTGGCTGCTGAGCTCGCCTTCTACGTTAACGAAGTCAAAGTCCCACTCGCCTTTTGCGTACATCTCGCTGAGATACTGTGTGATGGTTGTTTGGGGTGTGATTGGGAATGCGCTGGCAACCTGCACACGTGCTAGTTTACACGCTGTTGCGGCTGCTTTGTTTCCTACCATTACTTCATATGACATTTTTTATGCCTCCACTCTCACCATCTCGATACAGTTGACTGGGCACTCGTTTGCACAGACACCGCAGCCCTTACAGGCATTGTACCTAATGGATGGCTTGTTTGTCGCCTCATCCCACTCGATAGCAGTCTCGGGACAGAATATCCAGCAGTTCTTACATCCGATGCACTTCTCAGTGTTAATCTCGGGTGTGAACACCCTCCAGCTGGAGACATCCTTGAGAACACCATATCCTCCAACATTGATGTCCATCTTAGCTGCAGGTGCATCCTTGACAGTGGCTTGAACTGGTCCCTTGACCTCCTCATAGCTCCGCTTTACAGCCGCGATGTTCATCTCACCGAGCCTACCTGGGAAGGTCTTCTTAAGCGCCTTCTCAATGGACTCGACTTTAACGACTCCTGTGACCTTAGCGAATGCGCCAAGGATGGCTGTGTTCGTGATGGGTCTACCAAGGGTCTCAAGGGCAATAGTTGTAGCGTCAACGGTTGCTACCTTGAAGTCGCCACCCAGCTTTACATCCTCTGGGTTTTCGTGCGTGTTCAGTAGAACCAGACCACCTGCCTTTAGGTTGTCAACGACGGCTTGCTGTTTTGCGATAAGGGGGTCGAGAACTACGCTGATGTCTGGGTTGTGGACTAGCTCCCTTTCCCTGACACGTTGGTTATCGATTCTGACGAAGGCAGTAAGCGGCGCACCACGACGTTCTGTACCGTACATGGGGATAGCCTGGGAATACTGTCCTTCCTCGTAAGCGGCAATGGCGATAAGCCTCGAAGCAGTTACTGCTCCTTGACCGCCCCTGCCGTGAAACCTTATTTCGATCAAAGTTTTCCCTCTTGTGAATCGTTACACTACTCCCTTACGGTTATTAAGAATAACGATTTCAAAGAAAACGATCACTACAGGCATTTAAAGCATTCTAAGTGGGTGTAGCACGGTATTTACTATAATTTTTGTCCCTAATTGATGGGATAAACCAATGTTTGTTTATATAACGCTTAAATCGTACTGTGCAGTAAAGCACTGGAATTAGCTATGATGGCGGAGAGGGAACTGGGGTTCCGCAAGATGCTCGAAAAAAGCATCGTGGAGAACATCAAGATCGAACACCAGGTAGTCCTCAAGGGACAGTACCAACGAGCATACGACTTACTAAGAGACAGCCTGGACACAGGCATCACCCCATGCCTCGTAGGACCACCCGGAGTAGGAAAAAGCCTGCTCGCCCGTAAAGTCGCCGAGGACACCGGGAGAAGCTTCCACGAGGTATTCTTCGACGAAAACGTCACACCAAGCAGACTAATAGGCAGTTTTGACCCAGCCCTCGTAGTCAGAAACGGCCGCAACATCAGCAGCTTCGAACCAGGACCCCTCATCAGGGCCATGGTCGAGGGCGGGTTATTTGTCGCCCAAGAACTCAACAGGGCCACAGAGTTCTGCCAGAACAGCCTTATAGCTCCACTTGAGGAGCGCCACTATCACCTGTTTCCCATCGGGATGGTGAAGGCACACCAGGACTTTGCGTTTGTTGCCACCCAGAACCCCATCGAGACCGCTGGAACCTATCGGCTCAGCAAGGTACTGGTTGACCGTATGGGTAGCTGGATTAGACTCACTTATCCTACTAAGGAGACGGAGATGGAGATTATCAGGGAGAACACCCCGGCTTTTGGGCTCCCCGAGAGCGCTCTGGACAAGATATATGATATTGTTAACGCGACCCGAAACACACCTAGCCTTGAGATACCGGCTTCGCCGCGTTCAGGTATCTTCCTAACCAAGTTGGTGAACAAATACATCACTAGGTTTGGGGATGAGGACGCCGCTATACGGTTCTTCGCGCCCGCTGTGTTGAGCAAGGAGATGCGTGTCAAGGAAGAGGGCAAGACCGTTAACATGATCGTTGAGGAGATTGTTGAGAAGAGGCTGGCGTAGGTGTCGGAAAACGTCTACATGACTTATCCTTTCCGATACGCCCATTGGTTTATCCCAGAGTTTATACAGCGAATGCGCAGAAGCCACGAATGCGAGCAGAAACCCAGCCCACGACAAGGAATCAACATGGGGCGCCTGCTGCTACCACCCTACCTACGTCAGGGCCACCTTACCTTCAATGACTTGATCAACGCCGCTGTCATCACCAGCCACGTAGAGAGCCAGCAGATAGCCGAGAAGATAGCAGCCGATATACTGGTCAACGTGGACCCGGATGAACCCTTACCGGAGCTTGATATGAGTGGAGATGATTTCCTTAGCCTCTTGAAACAGAAGGCGGAGGAGCAGGTGGTTGTCTCACCGTATGGGAAGGGCCTTGAGAATGAGCTGGGGATGGCTGCCCAGGACACTGGGATGGAGTTCAAGAACTATATCAACAAACCGGATATCGGTGTCGGACCCGGTGAGGATGAGATCATCAAGACGGGGGTCCGGTACCTCAAGGGGATCAAGAAGGAGGAGGCTCGTGAGGTTCTCCAGGAGCTCTTGAAGGAGAAGCTCCTGAAGCTGGGGCGTGAGTTCGAGAGGAAGGAGGACTGGAATAAGAGCAGGAACTTGATGCCGTTTCAGCCTGGGGAGGATACTGATCTTATTGATGAGGAGAAGAGCCTCGAGAATATCTTGGATCTTGGTAGGAGCGTCGATGATATCCGTTGGGATGATTTCTTGATGCGGCAGCGTGAGAAGCAGAAGCGCCACATCGTCTTCATACTGGATATCAGTAACACCATGTTCTATGATCTTGAGGGTTTGAACAGCATCACCTACAGCATCATGAGTATCGTACCGTTGCTGTGGGCGCTGCGCCGGGAGAAGTATGCTTTGACGCTCTATGAGTCCAATAGTCACATCATCAAGGATTTTTATGAGGAGATCGATGTCATGCCGGTGCTGGATGACCTCATCAATATGATGTTCTGCACCACGACCGAGATGGAGAAAAGGTACTGCAATGGGTTTACGAGCATGACCTGGGGTGGGACGGTGCCTGGTAAGAGCTTGGAATGGGCATATAATGAGATCACCGACATCAATGACAGGAGCGACCGCATGGTGTTCATCTTCAGCGACTTTGTGTTAACCCAGCCCGGTGAAGATACCCCGGACAAGACCGAGAATTATCAGATACTGGAGAAGATGATGGACCAGGGTGTAAGAGTCTGTGCGTGTGTCTCGCCTCTAGCGCACAAGTCGATATTCAAGCCTTACACCAAACGTTCATTGGAAGATATGGAGAAGCTGGGGATCTACATAGCCAACACCTATAGGCCAAGTGGTTTCCTGGATCAGGCGAATGAATTCATCTCAGAGGGTTA
>CAZVMT010000121.1:0-2166 GCA_964628765.1 uncultured Candidatus Bathyarchaeia archaeon
AGGATGATACTGTAACGGTCACTGTCAGCCGCACAAATGGGTTCCCAGAGGTAATCAACGCCGAGGAAGGAGACACCACCAATAGAAACTATGGATTAGCCATCGACATCGGGACAACTACCCTTGTGGCTATCCTAGTGGATCTCAACACCGGTGAGATACTGGGGAAGGGATCTGGGATGAATAAACAGATCACCTATGGAGAAGACCTTGTAACCCGTACAGCTATCGCGAGAAACGAGGAGGGCCTCAAGAAGCTCCAGAGAGTCGTCATGACCGCGTTAAACGAGGTATTATTCAAGATCTACGAGGAAACAGGAATAGCCCCGCATGAGGTAAGCGAGACCACTGTGGGCGCTAACACGGTTATGAACCACCTCTTCGCTGGGCTGGAATCAGGCTACCTTGAGATAGCGAACGTCGAGGTATCCCGAGACCCCATCATAAAGAAAGCGGGGGAACTGGGGCTCAACGTAAACCCAGATGGCTACGTCTACTGCATCCCCAACGTTAGCAGGTTCCTAGGAGGAGACGCTGTTGGGGATGTCATTGCGAGTGAGATGCATAAATCAGAGGAGATGAGCCTCATGGTGGACCTTGGCACCAACGGCGAGATAATATTCGGGAACAACAAGTGGCTATTTTCCTGTAGCTGCGCCAGCGGACCAGCCTTCGAGGGAGAGGGAGTGCGCCACGGGATGAGAGCAGCAATAGGTGGAATAGACCATGTATGGATCGATGACGAGTCCAAGAAAGCAACGGTCTCAACCATAGGAGAAGCACCTGCGAAGGGAATCTGCGGCTCAGGGTTAATCGACTTGGTCGCCGAGGTATTCAAGGTGGGGGTTCTGGATTTCTCAGGGAAGTTGGTCCCGAGCATGCCCAATGTTCGCATGGGGAAGTGGGGTTTAGAATACTTGGTGGTCCCAGCTGAGGAGACTAGCACAGGAAAAGACATCGTGCTCACACAGGCAGACCTTGACTACGTCATCGACTCCAAGGCAGCTGCCTGTGGTGCGATTACGGTGTTGATGAAGAAGCTCAAGATAGACATCTACAAGACCAAACACATCTATCTTGCTGGAGCTTTCGGCACATATACTGATATGGGAAACGCAACATTGCTCGGTATCTTCCCCGAGTTCCCTAACGGTGAGTATCATCCACTGGGAAATGGGTCACTCTCAGGAGCATATGCAACATTGATATCGGTTGATAAGCGACGTGAAGCAGTTGAAGTAGCTAAGAACATGGTGTATATTGATCTCCTCGTTGATTTGGAGTTTATTGAGGAGTACAGTAAGGCACTGTATTTGCCGGGGGAGAAGGAGTATTTCCCATCATATACTAAAACCTGATTAGAGATATGAAACTTCAGTTTTTAGTAAAATCTTAGCTGTATGGTAATTATAACAATAACGAAAAATCAACACTAATTTGAGAAAAACATCTCAAATATACTTGTTACATGAAACGATGAACACGTCTTAGCGTGAAAAATATTTATATATAGTTTTAATACGGTGGGGATCCATTATTATTATGATTCTTACATGCGTTATAGGTCGATTGATAATTTTCTTTCTCCACATGATATTGAGTTAATCACGATTTTTATCCAACTTAGTATGGATCGATTCGAAAAGCACAATGGAAGGGCTAGGATGGCACCAAAACGATTCAATACAGATGAACTTCAGAAGCTATACATTGCAAAGTATGGTGAATGGGATAAAGCAGTTAAAACTCAGATGCCTAATGCACCATCCACCTACCTAGACTATATAAGAAAAAGTGATGATCCTTTTTCTTGTCCAATTGAGCAGTTTATGAAAGCATTTATGCAAGTCATTGAACAAGCGATTCCTCCAAATAGGCTTCAATATATGCTTAGAAAACTAGAATCAGGTTTAGAAAAATGTGAATACACCTGCCCATGCCCTTCCGAGCCATAATGTTTGATAGTAAAGAGAAAGAGGCATCCTCATAACAAAATCCTGTTAGGCTTTTGATCCAAGGTATAGGGTTAGACCAACTAGCAGCATGGAGACACCGATGTCAACGAATGCGAGAGCCCAGTCAACGTATTTTGAAAAAGGATAATCAGGATAAATCAAATTAACGCTATATTCTACAAGAATCTTCGAATCGCTTGAACACTCAAAA
>CAZVMT010000121.1:2266-9022 GCA_964628765.1 uncultured Candidatus Bathyarchaeia archaeon
TTTTATTTAATTTTAGCCTCAGCGATCTCGATGATGGTGCCTTCATATAAAACAGTTAAAGATAATTATACTAAAACCTGATTAAGCGTCGTGTCTAACATCTTTCAAATATTGCCCTGTATTGGAGTGGGCAGAGTAGTTGAATAAAATTGGTTGAACACAAAGGAACCATCGTCGTAACGGGTAGGGGAGGAACAGGCAAGAGCACCTTCACATCGCTCCTCAGCAGATATCTCGGAGAAAAAGGAGTGGAGCCTCTGCTCTTGGTGGATTCTGATCCAGATGAGAGCCTAGCAGAGATGTTGGGAATAGACTTAGCAGCTGAGAAAAAAAGGAGCATAGCCGATGTATTATCAGAGATACTTGAGGAACGGAAGATGGCTACAATGAGCGGCATGACGCCCACAGACAAGATAGAGCCATTCCTATGGCAGGAGAGCCTCTACGAGGGCAGGAGCTATTACGACTTCATAGGCATCGGCACCAAGTGGATCGAGGGCTGTTATTGCTTGCCTGATCGTTCACTGGGTCAGATCATGGATATGTGGGGAACCAACTACGAATATGTAATCGTGGATAGCCCAGCGGGAGTAGAGCACCTGAATAGACGGATAACAAAGAAGGTGAAAGACGTATTCAACATACTGGACCCCAGTAAGAAGAGCTTTGATAACGCTGCTCGATCATTCAAGATAATGCAAGAAGTAGACATCGAATTCGATAACTACTATCTAGTTGGTGGCTACAGGTTCCCAGAGAGCCTTGAGAAGGAGGCAGAGAACCAGCCATTCAAGTTCCTGGGCAGGATAGAAGCAGACCCAGAGATAATGGAGTATAATATCGAGGGAAAATCCCTGCTCGACCTACCAGAGACCAGCCCAGCCTATCAATCAGTCAAAAAGATACTCCAAAAAGTAGGATACTAGGTGAAAAAATGAAGATCGCGATCGCTGGAAAAGGAGGAGTAGGTAAAACCTTCGTATCAGCCACGTTATCTAGGCTCCTCGCGAGAGACGGGTACAGTGTGCTGGCTGTGGATGCGGACCCTAACCTGAACCTCGGGTACAGCCTCGGAGTAGATTATGATGTCGCGAACCAGATCATTCCATTATCAGAGAATGAGGTTCTCGTCAAAGAGAAAACAGGGGTCTCGCCAGAGGAAGCCCTCGGTAATATGTTTAACATGAATCCCAGAGTCAATGATATAGTTGACAGGTTCGGGGTTAATGCCCCTGATAACGTGAAGCTACTGGTGATGGGCACTGTGAAGGGCGGAGGAACAGGCTGCATGTGTGGGGCCAACGCTTTGCTCAGGGTATTGATCCAGCATATGTTGATTCAGCGCGGGGAGATTCTCGTGATGGATATGGTAGCTGGACTGGAGCACTTGGGTAGGGGTACGGCTCGCAGGATGGACGCTATGCTGGTGGTTATTGAGCCACGTATGAAGTCTATTGATACGGTTAAGCGGATTCTCAAGATGGCTGAGGAGATAGAGGTCAAGACTATATACGCTGTGGGTAACAAGGTGATGCGCCCCAAGGACGAGGAGTTCATACAGCAGAAGATGAAGGAACTTGGAGTACCTGTGATATCCATGATACCCTATGATCAATCGGTGGCAGACGCGGACATGGAGGGAGTCCCCACCATCGACTACAACCCCGACGCACTAGCCGTGAAAGCAGTAAAGGAACTGGAAAAATATCTAATTGAGCATTTCAAACCCTAACGGCTGGTCTAATGAAGATCAAAACCCTCACCCTAAGATGCAGCTACTGGAGACCCGGCACCGACTACATTGACTCGATCACAGAACGAGTGAGGGATCATATTCAAGACGGAGACATTATCGCGTTGAGCGAGAAAGCAGTCTCGACCGCCATGGGCAACATTATCGATGAAGCCCCGATCAAACCAGGTAAAATTGCTTGGTTCTTATCGTCATTCTGGACCAGACGACTCTGGGGGGGACCCCTAGGCAGAGCTGCGGGATTCAAAGACCAGACGCTATTGAATCTAAGGAATTATCCACTGGAGGAGGGGGCAGCCCATAAACAACTAGCCATATCCAAGACTGGGCTACTTCAGAGTCTAAGACACTACAGTGAAGGGGGGATCGACGCCAGTAACCTACCATACGCATACGTCAGCCTCCCCCTCCCCCACCCATCAGAGGTAGCTGAGGAGATCAGGGAAGAAATCCGAAACAGAACAGGCGTCAACGCGACTGTGATGATCATAGACGGAGACACCACATATTCCTGGAGAAACCTGCATTTGACTCCAAGGAAAACAGATTACCCCGGCATGATCCACTTCGGCGGAGTAACCACATTCATAATAGGAAGACTCTGCAACCTAAAGGCACGCCAGACTCCAATCGCGGTCTCAGGGGAGACAATAAACCCTGACCGAGCGCTCTGGTACGCTAAATTAGTTCACAGGCTCTGCGGCGGAGGCGCGGGCAGAACAGCTTGGAGCATGAGCGAGAACATGGAGACGAGTCTCACGGGGGTTACATGGGATATGCTGGAGTCCGTTGAGCACTACCCGATAACATTAATCAGGGTCCTAGAATAGGGGCTCATCCTGAACATAGGATCTGCCAAGTCGTAGGGCTATGGCTGCTTTTTCGAGTTCCTTTCCGAGGTAGGCTGCGTGGTCGTGTTTTGAGATGAGGTTTTCCCTGATTATCGTCTGGTAGACGACGCGTGCATCCTCACCCTTGATTACTGCATCGGGTTCATTGCTTCCCGGTGGATAATGTATGGCTACTATCTGGTTGTCTTTCCTATCTACCTGTATCTTGAACCAGCCAGTCTTGTCGGGGTGGTACTCGGTCTCACCTACCCCCTGTAAGACTCTCGTGTTTTCTTCTTGGGTTGGTTCGTATTCTTCTTCCTTCCACCGCTTCTCCTTCAATCTGAGGAGGTCAACTCCAAGGTCTTTGAGCACCGTACCACGTTTCTCAGCCAGGTAGATCATCCTCGAAGCAGCCACTGCCTCCGAGACGCTGCCCCTTGCCTTCACGCTGTACTCTGGGATGTGAAGTATGCTCGCCCCAGCTTCTCGTGCAAGAGAAATCAATGCACCATGTACACCAGTGCTATCGGCGTCTATGAGCTCAACGGCGTTCCCCACACCGAAAAGCAGTGGAATCTCGGGGTATACTTGATTGAATAACTGGAAGGCTTTGAGTCCCTCCATCAACCCGGGCTTCAATAGAGGTTCTACCACTAGGTCTCCAATTATTTTCCTTATCCCGATCTCCTTGAGTTTCTCGACTATCTCGGATAAGGTCTTGACCCGTTCCTCTGCTTTCTTGGGCAGGATTCCCTTGCTCATGTTGGTGGGTAGCACCACGACGGCTTCATCTGTTATGCTCTGGGCAACCTGATCCATGTTTCCAAGGTCGAGGCTGAGGATTAGATCGATACCGCTGTCTATTGATGCCCTGATTTCCTCAACGTTCAACGTGTCGATGCTGAGAGGCAGGTCAATTGTTTCCCTTAGGGTGTTGATCATCCCTGGTATGGTCTCTGGCTTCGGGTTCTGCGCAAGCATTCCGATGTCGATGATGTCGGCGCCCTGAGACTCAAAGTAGAGAGCCCTCTGGGCAATCTCCTCAAGGCTCAGGTTAGGAGCATTAACTATCTCGCCCATCACCCTCATGGGGAGACCCATCGATACCGGTAGCTCACCGATGAGTAATCCACCGCGCTCTGAGAGGACTTCTCTCCAGTTTTCTTCAACTGCGTTGATCTCGGCTATCGCCTTTTCCCTTAATTTATCCAAGACCAGTTCATTCGCCGGCACAATCTTGGATAATGGTATGCCCTCAGAAATCACCAATGGAAGATCAGCTGCGTGCAAAGGTCCCTTATAGACTGGGACACCTGTTGCTTCCTCGATAACATCTAGGTCGCCGCTTATGTTGCCCGGCATGATGATCATATCATACTTGGACAAGTCATGAGACTTGAGTTGTCTCGCAGCGTATCTCGGAGTGATAAAAGATGCAACTGTGACCGGGAGAGCAAGTACATCAACCTCCTGATCAAGGTCTTTCACCTGCTCCTTGATGGTCTCTTCCGCCAGCGTCCCAGTTACTATGAGTATCTTCATGGATTCACCTCTCTGATACCTGGGCACCGGTATTATCTGCGCCTGTGATAAAGGCTGAGCCACTGTTGCCACCAGTGTTGAGGTAAGTGTTCATCTCCTTGAGGAGAGCATTTGCGTGTTTCTCTCCATCCGCTAAACCGTAGAGGGCTGGACCCCAGGAGCTCTGCCCTGCCCCATATGCGCCATTATTCAGCAGGTGGTTGACGCATTCCTCGATACGTGGATGGGTATAGGTTCCTCCCTGTATCTTCTTCCAGTAATCACCAAAGGTGGTGTCGAGGCGCGTCATCGCGTCACCGAATAACCCGATGTTTTCCTCGATTATTGCTGGGATCATCTGCATCAAGACAATTCTGGAGACAGCCGCTACGGTGTCAGCTGGTGGTGGCTCAAGTTTTTTGAATGCAGTCTGTTCCTGTTCGCCGCTAAATCCCTTGTCGATCTTGGGTATGCATACTATGAATTTCCATTTTTCTGGGAAATCCTGTTGATAAATCACAGGTGGAATAGAATCCCTGTTGTTCACGCTGTGGCCTCCATCAACTATAAAGCCCCCATGCAGGAAGCCATGGGTTCCTATGCCTGACACCCTGCTTCGTTCTAGCCTCACAGCGATATCATCAACAGATAAACCCAAATCGAATATCCTGTTGAGTCCAGTGCCGATGGCTAGGGCGAGTTGAGTGCCTGAGCCGAAACCAGTGTGTTCAGGGATATCCTCGTGTATGGTTAATGAGACACCTGCTTTGATGCCGTAGATTTTCTTGAGTAGTTCAACTATCTCTTGGGCTCGTGTTGATCTCGCTCCAGTTATCTTGGTTTCCTGAGACTCCGCGATGTCTATTATTAGCCGGGGTTTCTGTATTGATACTCCTACGCTTCCATGTATCCTGCCCAGGTCTCCTCGCATATCGATGATTCCGAAGTGGAGTCTCGCTGGTGTACTAACCCTGAGTTTCAATGCATAACCCCCCATTTCTCTAATAGAGATAATAGTATCTCAACGACCTTAACCTCAGAGGATGCAGGACTAGAGACATGTTTGATTATTTTGAATGATTCCCTCATTTTTTCGACTAGTTCCTGTGCTTTGGCTTCATCGTGTTCATGTTGATGGACTTTGACTCGGGTGGCATGTATTATCGCCTCGATGGCTTCTGCTCTACCGCGGCTGAATACTGTTGGCATTTCTCTATTAACAATAAACGTGATGGGCTTTAATGTAAATGATGCCTGCAAATCAGAGAAAGCACTCGCCCCTGTCTTTTCAACTATAACAGTCGCATCAGAGCCTTCTAGAATCCAATCCTCTACAAGCGGTGTTCCACCGAGTTCATCCTTAAACGCTGTCAAGAGAAACAGCATCGGGTCATCCGTTATGTTTATCGATACCTTGGTAGTGTTCAGTAGGTTCCTGTAGGTGTTGCTTGACTTGTAGAGCCTGACTTCTAGGCTTTCACCGTGCCTGATTACCCCAATGGGAGTAGCATTAAACGAGTCGTCTTGGTTTCTGGTTATAAATATGGTCTCGACGATGCTCTCTTTTGTAAACCCTAGCTTTTCTAGTGCGTCGATGATATCGGTTGTATTCATGTGGATCATCAGGACGAATACAATTACATCCCTGAGGATTTACAAATAATTATCCAATAAATATCATACCGAAAATAAGTAGTCGCCACGGCTCCCCAGAACCAATCGATAAAAACTGGCTCCACCCTGATTAACTTGCTCCAGCGTACCTCTTGCCACTATCCTATCACCTGTACGAACTTGTTCTGTGAATTTCCCCCTGTAACTCTTCAACTCAGAAACACCATGTTTCCTTGAATCACCTTCAAAGACAACATCATCTATTCTATAGACGCAGGGTGTGAAGATACCCTGAGATGAATCAGACACTATAGCAGTGATAGTGACAGTATCAAGGGGTATAGATGTTGAAGCTTTCTCATCAATCAAGAGCCTGATGAAGTAATCGACTCCCTCAACTAATCCATGGAGAACCTTATCGCATTCAACCTGTATAAACCTCTCCAAGTCAATCCCTGTATCCCCCCACCTTGAGGTCAAGACTGGTTCAATAGTAGTCTCATCATACGCTGAGACCCAATCCTCGTTCTCTCGTAGTTTCCTCAAGGCATTATATACTCGACGTCCCTCGGATTCACCATACACATTTAGATCGATATCCGAGTCCAGCGTCTCAAGCCCGATGAGAATTGAACCTGAAACCCCGAATAAACTGGTGTCGACCCCACTAGCATCAGAAATGGCTTCAACAAAGCGGTTTATCTGTCTCTCAAGCCTGGAACCGGGATTGGATAATATTTCTTGGAGTTTATTGACTGGCTTGTATACCTCTGCTATCTTCGCGGAGGGCACTGATTGTAGCTCCAATCCCAGCCATCCAACCTCGTTGATATAGTCACTATAGTTCTCCTCAAGGTACTTGGTGGTGGCGTCATTATCATAGACCCTCCTGTAACGTTTACCATCAAGGATTCGTTCACCGTCCTCATCGGGAATATACCTGAGAATAGCCAAAACCAGACCATCGCTGTGTATGCTACCCTTCACAGCGAAGAAGAGACCGTCAACAGTCTTGATATAATCTCCCTCATTGAA
>CAZVMT010000122.1:0-9004 GCA_964628765.1 uncultured Candidatus Bathyarchaeia archaeon
CATGCAATTATTTCTTCATCACTTTCAAACTCAGAAAGCATTTTGTCAAAAACCCAATAACGACTACAAGAAAAACAATAATGCAAACTGTTAACCTTTTTCAAATGGTCATGCGTCCCGTTGCACTCCCAACAACTACGAAAAGAAGGTTCTCCGTCTTCAACTATTAATTCATTATTTTTAAATTTCATATTCTTTCTCCTTTTTTTTGTTTATATTACATAAGTATTATTTTGTCACACAATAATTATTTCATTATTTTGATTTTCGTCCTCTACTGGAGCAAACTTTTTCATAAATTTATTATATTCTCTTATGAAGTATTGATCTTCATACAACAATTTCTTCCCTTACCTCTTAATCTATTAAAAAATCATAAATTTTCGGAATACTACATTTCCCCTCAAATAGTTCTATGCTTGTAGCCGTTACAATTACAGTCATGTGAGGATGATAATTTTTATCATTTAATAATTTTAACAATGGAATACAAGCTTCCTTTAGTTCTTTCATTTCTTCTGTCATTAATTTTTCTCCTTTTTTTTATTCTATATAACATAATGCTTATTTTGTCTTATTTCTTTTTATTTCTTCAAAAATAATACTTGCAATATTTAAAAGGTCTTCTTGAAAGGCTAATTCTGCATATTCTTTACTAATTAAATCTAAATCCATAAGCACTTCTTTTATATTAGTGTAACTAAATCCATATTCGGAACAAACAGAAATTGTTCTCATTTGACATATGGCAAGTTCTTCATCTAAATTTATTTTTTCTCTTTCCATGTTAATTTCCTTTAAATCTTTAATTTTTCTCATTTTGTTCTCTTATATTACATAATTCATCTTTTGTCCTAAAATCATGTCTTTAACTTTTTTAAATTCTTCTTTTGCTGTCATTTGCACTCCAATTTATTTATAATTCATGGTAAAATCCATAACAATTCAGCTAAATTACTGTCTATATATATTTCATATAAAAATGATCCAGAACCATTAAGCACTCCACAGTCATCTATAGTTGGAGTATGAAAAGCAAACCCATTATCACGCATAAATTTTATAAATTTTTTAATTTTTTTTATTTCAATTCCAATCTCATCACTTAGAGTACTATAACCAAACCAAATTCGATCAAAACCTCCAGGCTCCCAATGATGCCAGGACCTCCAAACATTAAATATTTTTTCAGCTTCTTCAAAATCAATAGGTAGTTTGTTTTTCATTTTAAAATCCTTTAAATTCTGGTAATTTGTTAAATTCAAACATGCTCATTTTAATTTGTTTTATGTTAAAAGTTTGTTCTTCCCCATTCTCTATCGCATTTTTAATTTCTTCAATAACATTACACAATTTAGGTTCTATATAACCACCTTGACCATCATAACTTATTTCCCACATTTTTATAGGTTTTTTAATTGTTATAAAATCTTTTTCGGTCATTTTAAATTCTCTCATTTTAACCTCCATTTAAATTATTAAAAAGACTTTCAATGCCGTCAATGTCTGTATGCGTTAATATAATATTATGATTTTCTGCAAAATAATCAAAAATTGCCTTCTGTTTTATTTTGTATTCATGATTTATTTTAAACAGAGACTCAGGATTAAAATTAAATTCTGTCTGAATATATCCATTTTTAAAATATCTCGGTTTATCAAATTTTACAGTAATCCCTAAATATGAATGACTATTTTTAATAACCACACCTGTTTCTTCATTAAAAAAATGAAAATCCTCACTAGGAGTTATTATTTTAACTTTATCACCAATTTCAAAATTTTTAAAATTTGGTAAACCTCCTGGATAATATTTTTTTTGTTTTTTTATTTTTAATTCATACAAAGAACCCATCTGCAACCTCTCTTTTTATCTTTTTCCCTTACTTTACATAACACGCCTTTTGTCATATTTGTTTTTATTGTATTTTTCTATTAAGCATAAAGTCTAATTCTTTTCTTTGCTGATATGTTAAATCCTTTGTTTTTACCCATTCTCCACTGATTTGAGAAATATAATAATCTTCTATTTTATCAAAAACATCTTGTAGCGTTTCTCCATAAACAATTGCTCCACAATTTTTTTCTCTGGGAAAAGAAATAACAACAAAATACCCCATTTTTTTTTCTTTAATAATTTGTTGAATAATCATAGCATATGTAAGATCAAAATCTTCTTCAAATAAATCTAATTTGGGATGATAAAGAGACATGGCCATTTGTAAACATATTTGATTCGACTTACATTCTGTGATATAATTTTTAAACCTTTTAGAATGTAAATCCATTGTTAAATAGAAACTTTCATCAATTTTTATTATCTTTGAATCCATTCCCAATATTTTATTATAAAATTCATAATGATTCATATCTTAAGCTTTTTCATTAAATTTATTCATAATTTTACATAATTTATCAAATTGATTATAATTTAAACAAATTCTTAAATTATTAATTAAAAGAGTAGGGCCTTTACAATAAGGATCATTATAACACACAAAGATATCTATTTCCTTTTGTTTAGATAAGTTAATACTTTTCATTCTCTCCTCCTTAACTGCTCCACATAATTATTTAGTTTCTTTCTATCGTGTTTTTTGCACATGTCAGCAGAAATTACCAGCCCATAAGGACTATAATATGCACATTCACAAAACCAATATCTTATATCAATTACATTCATTATAAAAGCTTTAAATTTACTCATATTTTTTTGTTTCATATTAAAATAGTCCCTTTTTTGATATTATTATAAATTATAAATTATAAATATAAATGATTTTAAATAAAATTTATATTTATCGGCATTTTGTGTCAAATATTTTTTTATTTTTTTTTATTTTTTTATTTTTATGTTTGACAAAATATACCGAATATAAATATATTTGTTTTAAAGCAATAATATTTTTTTACTAAAGGAGGAAAAATGTCTGATAATATTCAGGAAAGAATAACTATCCTTTGCACAGAAGATTTCAAACAGGAAGTCAAAGCAGAAATTTCTAAAAAAGGAATAAAGCGTTTTAAGGATGGTTATTTTAAAATTTTTGAGCTTGGATGGCAAGAGTTTAAAAAATCCAAATAAAGGGAATATTAAAATGGAAAAAGAAAAGTTAATGAAAGAATGGATACGATTTAAAAAGGCAGAAGAAAAAGCCAAGAAAAATCGTATAGAAGTAGAAAAAGGACTTGAAGAAATTTACGGAAGCTTTAAAGGTAATTCTAAAACTTTTAATGAGGAAAACGGATTTTCTGTTAATATTAAAAAAAATGTTAAATATTCTTTAGACCAAACAAAATGGAAAGGGATAAGAACTAAAATCCCAGAAAATTATCGACCTGAAAAAATATCTTATTCTTTAGATTTAGCACTATTTAACTGGTTGAAAGAAAATAATAATGAGCTTTATTTGAAAGTTTCTAATTGTGTAGAACAAAAAAATAACAAATCTACAATAACTGTAGAAAAAAAATAAAAAAGGAGAAAAAATGGGTTTTAATTTAAATAACATTCAAAAAGGCATTAAAAAAATGCCAAGAAAAATTATTATCTATGGTCCACCAAAACTTGGGAAAAGTACTCTTGCTGCTTCTGCAAGAAATTCTTTAATGATCCCGACTGAAGATCGTGTTGCTCATATCGATTGTGATAAAACTCCTGTAATTAAAAATTATAAAGAAATTATCGATATATTTGATTTTTTAATTACAGAAAAGGGAAAACATACTTATAAAAGAGTCATTGTGGATTCCTTAGATTGGGCAGAGCCGCTATTGCACCAGTACATTTGCGAAAAGAAGGGATTTAAAAGTCTTACCGATGACAATAATAAAGAAACAGCTTTTTTTAAGGGTTTGAAATATCACGCTGTGTCGGCATGGAAATCTTTTCTGCATAACTGTGATATTTTGAGAAAAGAAGGGTTTGATGTTATTTTTGTAGCACACTCTCATTCTATTACGGTAAATCCACCGACTACAGACAGCTACGATAAATCTGTAATGAAGCTTGATAAAAACGCTTTGTCTGTTTTGGAGGAATGGGCAGATGTAATTGCTTTTTATGACAAAGAAATTCTTGTTAAAAAAGATGATGCAGGGATTAACACTAAAAAAGGAAAAGCATTAGAAAATCCAACTGGAGCAAAAAGAGTTTTACATCTTTCTGGCGAAAACCCAGCAATGATGAACGGAAACAGCTTTGGTCTTGGAGATGCCACTGTGACATTAGATTACTGTTCTGACATTATGGAATGGCTTCTAACAGAAAATAACAATAATAATAAAAATACAACAAAAGGAGATAAAAAATAATATGGCACAACTTAATTATGATGTTAATCAAGAAGAATTAGAACAGTCTTTTGATCTGTTACCTGTTGGAGAATATACAGTTATAATCGAAGATTCTGACCTAAAACCGAACAAAAAAAATACAGGCAAAAATTTAAATCTTATCTACCAAGTTATTGATGGTCAATTTAAAGGAAGAAAAATTTTTGAAAATATTAGTATTGATAATCCCAAACAACAAACAGTACAAATAGCAAAAAGGACATTAAATTCCATAGGAGTCGCTGTTGGTATTCAAAAAATTACAGATAGCTCCCAATTACATAATAAACCTCTTAAAGTTATAATTAAAATTAAAGAAGATAAAGTTTATGGTGATAAGAATGAAGTTAAAAAACACCTTCCATTAGATGGTTCAAAAACAAATTCTCCACAACAAAATAGTACAGAACCGGCTAGTGATGGAAAACCTCCGTGGGCACAATAAAAAAGACTTGAATTTAAATAAAATATGGGGAAAATAGTCTATAGTTATTATAGACTATTTTTTTTATATAAGGAGAATATATTTTATGGCAGCACCAGAATTAAAACCTATACTAATTTTTGATAATTATTTTTTAGAACAAGGAACTAAAAGGCTTTTTGGTCTTTCAGAAAACGGTTTAGTTGATTTAAAAATAGAAGCTGTTGAGGGAAATGAGCAATTTTCTTTATTGAATTTCTTTAAAGCAAATGACAATATTTATATTACTATTCAAAAAATTGAAAATATAGGCACAGAAGAAGAACCTGTTTTTGAAAATATTCAATATTATTACGAACAAATTGATAATATTATTTCAAATGTTGGCTCTATCCCTGTGAAACCTGTACTGACTCATGGAACAGCTCGAACAGAAAACTTTGAACTAATTGAAGATAACTATGAAGGGACTCCGATATCAAAAATATTTAATTTATACTTTAAAGGATCAGTTGTTTTTCTTAAGATTGACAAATGTTATGAGAGTAAAAATGGTTTATTTTTTAATGTATTAGAGTCTATTCTGCCAGGAAAACCAGCAGGATTATATTTTTTTCCTAAAGACAGAACATCGTGTAATAAAGTTAAAGAAAATGGATTTTTTTATTAAAAAATGGTTTACAAATAAGGCAACCCTTGATATATTATATATATCTTAATCTTAATAATATAAAGGAGAAATTAAATGAAAAAAATATTTTTATGGAGTTTATTTTTATTGTTATTTTTAATGGGTTGCGATGATTGTGAGAAAAATAGTAACAAAGATAAAATAGAATATACCGAATTTCAAAAAGAAGTTATAAAAAATTGTCCCGAAATTTTAGATGCAGAAACTAATTTTGAAAAAGCTGTAATTTTAAGAAACCATGTGTATAGTATTGTTGAGTTACGTGAAGGAAAAATCGGATATCCTATAACTTTAGAAAATTATAAACAATTATATAAAAAAGAAAGAGGGGGTCCTTGTGGTGTTATTGGATATACATTCGCAACTCTTTGTAAAGAATTCAATATCCCTGCAAGAGTTTTGCAGCTTTTTTCAGAAAAAGCATATGACGGGGAAAATATAGATAATCATTTGACAACTGAAGTTTTTATTAAAGGGAAATGGATAGTTATGGACTCTACGTTTAATGTAAGCTATATAAATAAAGCAAAAGAGCATGTAGGCTATTTTGAAATGAAAAAAACATTACAAGAAAACGGGAATATTGACAATATAACCATAGAATATGATGGATTCAAACCGTTGCCTAAAAAGGCAACGGCTGAAAACTATTATATTCCTATTGAAGCTTTACTCCATGTAATAAATATTCAATTTGAATAAAAGATGACTTTTGGCTATACTCTTAAAACAATAACGAGATAAGGCACTCCAACAGTATAATTATCCATTCTTGTTTCTGCTCCAGTGTTATTATTTCCTGTTGCATTAGAAATAGACCCCCCGATATAAACAGGACCACTTCCACCAGAGGTATACAAAATTGTAGAACCATTTATGACAAAATTAGTCCCTGCCGCCTCTGGATGGGTTTGTCCTCCAACTTGGTCATCTTGGGTTACCCCTACATTTTCAGTCTCCCCCCCACCAGCATCAACGGGTCTTAGTACTCTTCCTCTTAGATCAACTAAAGTTCTTGTTCCCAAAACATCAGGAGCAAAAGTATCCAAAAGGAAATATTCATTTGTTCCCCCGACATCAAATATGTTTTCCAGATCTGAATCTCCAGTAACAACTGTTCCATCTAATCTTACTTTATATGCTTCATAAGAATATCCGTCCTCTTCATAATACCCCATAAAGTTCCATTGTTCATATCCTGCATCTCTATAATTGTCAATGGTCTTAATACCTGGAAGAATAGGTTTGGCTGATTGATAATCTTTTAAAATATCTTCAAAGGCTGGGGCTAATTCCCACCAGTCAGGGCTTGTAATGGGGTAATTCCCACTGTTTGCAGCTTTTATAGAAGAAAATTGTTTATTCCCTATCCATGCAACGTCGCCAAATCCATAGGTTACTGTAGAGTCATAAATATTCCATTCAGGAACATTCTTTTTGTAAATATAATCCTGAACAATAATATCTTCTGTTTCACTTGCCCATGAATCCTTTTTTTCTATATTTCTAATTAATGCGCTTGTGATTGTTGTAGTCGATGTTCCAACATCTATTTCTGCAAGCTTAAACCATTCGTTTGTTCCTTGATAAGTATATCGGTATACGCCTCCGATTGACAGCCCAAAAATAATTGCAAGAGCATCTTTATCTGCATCTGTTACTGGAGGTTTTATTTCAAAATAACTTGGTTCACCGGTTCCTTCGCCTGTTAAAACAATAACGTCCCCTCCCCCAGTTGAGGCCATTGTCCGCCCTGTAGCATTGTTGATTGCGGTAATTATTTCTGTTTTTGTTGTTGCCTCTGGAGTAGCTCCTCTACAATCTATTTCTTGATAACTTCCGTCCTCTCCATCTGATAAATTTATTAAATATTTTTCTGATAAATCTATTGTGCTTGATATTGCTATTGTTCCGGTCAAAGTTCCCGCAGTTGCAGCCGTTGAAGTTGTAGTATTTGTCTGTTTTCTGGTAGAAAGATAATATTTTATATCTCTTTTGATAGTTTCATTTGTAATAGCGATAGAGGTTCCAGACCCGACAGTTCCTACTTGAACAATATCATTTTTATCTGAAACTTTTTTTATTTGAGCTTCTATAATATCTACTCGTGCGACCCCTGAAGCCGCATCAAGGGTAACTGTTTGAGATTCCGTACTTATGCAAGGAATAACATCCACAAATCTTTGAAAAACCGATCCTGTAGGAACAGACACTGTCATTCCTGAGCTAGGCTCTACTCTTAGTCCATCTCCAACGATAAGAGCTTTTCCTTCGTCAAAAAGTCCTGCTTTTGCTATCGTCCCTAAGTTTTTATATGAAATATCTCCGATTCTTTTTAAAACCATATCAGACTCTATTTTTTGACCTTCGACCATGTTAACTGTTCTAAAACCACGCATAATAATTACCTTCTAAGTTGTAGTATATTGGATTACAAGAATATATGATATTCCTGCTGCTATAATTTTTCTTAAAATGTTTTGTACTGTCCAAATATCTTCAGTTGCAGTATCATAAAGAGTTATTTTTATTGTAAAAAACGAACTTTCGTATGTTTCAGCAATCGCAGGAACCCAAACGACATAAGTCCCATCATCCATTGTGTATGAACCTTTTGTATAAATGTCTGCAAAACAAAAATCAGCAAAAGCACTTTCTTGAATAATATTTGTTATTTCAGGTTCTAAACTGGAATATGGACGCAAAGAATAAATTATAGTCGCTCTAGAAACTTTATGCTGGAAAACTGTCGCAATAGTTCTTTGAACCCAGTCTGCTTCTGTTTCATCTTCCAATCGCAAGCTATCAAAATATTCGTTTAATTGGTATTTTAAGAATTCTCCAGTTGCCTGATCCAAAAATAATTGTTGGACTAATAAGATAGCTTGTTTTCTTAAATATTCTATTTGGCTAGCAATTGCCCCAATGTCAATATCTGTAGGCTTTGTGATTGTTTCGGGGATAGTTCCATTTTTATCACAAATTAAACTTTTGTAAATTTCATCATTTATAACATCATATAAAGCCTGTAAATTACTATTTATTCTATCAACTATACCCATAATTATATACTCGACGCAATTGACACTGACACAGAAACAGTTGCGCCTGTGCCTGACCCAGTTTTTGCAAATTCATCATCGTTTATTGCGACATTACTTGCTGGCGTATTAACAATTAAATCATACGCCGCTGCATTTGAATTTTTTCCGACTCGAACAATTTCTGAAACCAAAACATTTTCTCCTAGAGCCCTTATATTTATATATTGCTCTATTGCAGTTTGAACATCTGTTTGAATTTCTGTTAAATCCACATTTACAGTTGGCAATCTCGTTACAGAAACACCAACATCAACAGGGACAATCGCAGGAGCAATTATATTATATCCCATTCCTTCTGCGTTTTTCCCCGGATAATTTACAAGGTCATTGGGATCTCCATATAAAACTTTTTCAACTGCTGCCTGCAAAGCAGAAGAGATGGTTCCAGAACCATCATCGACGACTATAGTATTTGTTCCCTAAAAAGGATACGATGTCCTCATTCCAACA
>CAZVMT010000123.1:0-9002 GCA_964628765.1 uncultured Candidatus Bathyarchaeia archaeon
AAAATGGAGCCGGGCGAGGGATTCGAACCCCCGTGGAGCCGCTCTGCAGGCGGCCGCCTAAACCGCTCAGCCAACCCGGCGCAACAATCAGAAGCACCACCTGATTTTAATGTTTTGCGTATGGTGGGACCGCCCGGATTCGAACCGGGGATCACGCGGACCCAAACCGCGTATCGTACCAAGCTTGACCACGATCCCAGCGCAAACCGATAACGACTAACAAGTTATTAAATGATACGTCTAACCATAACGCCTCTTGGACTCCTCCAACGCAGCCACCACAGGCAACGTCTCACCCGCCAACATACTCAACATGGCACCCCCACCCGTCGAGACATGACTCATGTTATCCGAGATCCCCAGCATCGAAGCCATCGCCCCCATATGCCCACCACCCACAACCGTGTATCCCCGACACCGAGCCATACTCCGGAGCAACTCCTTGGTGCCGATATCGAAGCCACGCCTCTCAAACATACCAAGAGGCCCCTCCGCGACAACGGTACTCGCCTTGTCAATCGTACTGCTGTAATGGGCTATGGTGTTCAACCCGATGTCGTAGATGTTTTTCTCCTCCGTGATGCTGTCTATGAACACCTCAACTCGTTCTCCCTTAACATCGAGGGCTACGTCCATGGGCAACTGGATCTGTTTCGGAAACTCCTCCAAAATAGCCCTACAGGTATAAACCTGTTTCAAGCCCTCCTCATCCAGTTCATCGAATCGTTTCTTCATCTTACCCTGAGCCATCTGAAAACTATCAGCCACCAACCCACCGATGAGTATCTTATCCGCTATATCATCGTTCAAAACCCTGTTGATCACAGGGATCCTGTCATCAACCTTAGCCCCACCTAACAGATATACACTGGGTCTAGCAGGGTTACTGAGAACCCTGTTTAAGGCAGTTAGCTCCTGCTCCATTAGCCGCCCAGCCGCCATGGGTACGACCGTGCTGAGCCCAACTAGGCTCGCTTGGCTCCTATGCGCCGCAGCGAAGGCATCATTAACGAACAAATCAATGTATTTGCTGAGGGTCTTCACCAGCTCTGTCTCTTTCAGCTCCTCTGGTGAGGCAATCTTGTTTTCTTCCTCCAGCATCCTCACATTGTTAAGGACCAAAACATCGCCCTTCTTAAGTGACTGGATCTCCCTCTGAGCCTCCTCCCCGATTATATCATCAGTGTATTTCACCGGGCTCTCCAGATACATCTGGAGCACCTTGCTATGGCTCTCAAGGCTGGTAAAGTCATATTTCCCGGGCCTGCTCTGATGAGCTCCTATGATTAACTTGGATTCTTTGAGGCTTCTTACCGTTGGAACTATCGCCTGTATTCTCGTAGCATCAAGAATCCTCTTGCTCTTGGGGTCGAGGGGGCTGTTAATGTCTGTTCTTAGAAAAACAGTCTTACCCGAAACGTCTACATCATCTAGGGTGAGGAAATCATATACCATACGGCATCCCGGCATTTCGCATTACATTGCTGGCTCTATAAAAGCTGTTCTGACACCATTTTACCGTTTCTTTGCTTCTTCAACAAACATTACAGTGCATTTCAGCCCCTTGTAGTCTGATCTCATGTGTAATAATTGAGTTATATTTGGCTAAGAGTTTAGGCCTTGGCTACCCAGAACAACGTGTCCCCGCTGTTCACTGAGTAGTGTACCCTGAGGAAGCTTATCACACCGTCAAATGGAGCAGTAACTGTCTGGATGGTTTCTCCTAGCAGGTTGCAGACTACTCCAAGATACTCTCCCTTCTTCACACGTTGCCCTGCCTCTACCTTTCTCCTCCAAACTCCGCCTTTCTCTGCCCAGACACGTTGGCTGGGTGGATCAAGAGGTGGATTATATCGTTTCGCCTCACCTTCAAGCATTCCCAAATACTTCAGCAAGTTTACCGCGCCATCGATATGATATTGCACATCCTTCTCCCTGATGGGATAAGGTGCACCTGACTCGATCATCAAACACGGTATACCATACAGATTAACCGCTTCTCCTGTGTTACCTGAGATACTTGTTGACTCAATCAAGACGGGATTATAGAGAGAGGCAAGCTCCGTCATTCTATCAAAAAGCGCCTTGTCCTCGGTCTTGTAGACATAGATTCCCCTTGTGACGTCCTCACCGAGGTCAGCGCTATGTGCATCAATCAAGACATCGGATTTACTCACAAAGTGCTCAAAGACATGGTACGCGACCCTCTTTGTTATGGATGCCTCTGGGTCACCTGGAAAGACCTTGTTCTGGTTCAGGTGGTCCAGTTGATTATGGTAGGGTTGCCTAGCGTGAAAGCCCTCTGTGTTTACAATCGGCACCAAAATCAATGTACCTGCTAGATCATCGGGGCAAACGTCCTCAGATAACCTGTAGATCGACTCCACAGGAGCGCACTCAACAGCATGCACACCCCCAAGAATAGTGACTACTGGGCCTTCTCGGGCACCGTTTATCACGATATATGGTAGTTTTACCTCATGGGTTGAGGCATCACCGATATTGATATAGCCTCTATGTTTTTGACCTTTCTCGATGACAGTATCCTGAATAATCATCCTATTGATCTGGAGAATTAAGGGTGTAAAAAATTTGGGTTAGTAGGTGTAGTTGCAGATGAATGGCTCACGCCAGTCCTTCCACCAGCCGATGATCTTGTTACCATCCTCTGTGATGACAAAGGTATCCTTGTTCATCAAGAGTTCATCGTCTGCGCCATGAATCACGGGGTTGAAGATTATCACCATCCCGTGCTCAAGAACCGTCTCATCGGCTCCAGATATGTAGGGAGGCTCATAGTTGGTCACACCTACGCCTGCGCCTAAAGCGATCTTTGGCTCCAATGTGATGCCCTTCTCGGCAGCTACCTCTTTGATTCGGTTGTAGACCTCGCTTGCCTTGACACCTGGTTTGAGCATGGCTCTCGCTGTCTCCCTTAGGGTAACCAGTTTCTGGTAGTCTGCCTTTTGTGCCTCGGTCATATCACCCATGGCTAGCATCCTTGCCCCGTTACACCAATAGCCTCTTACTGTGGAGACCAGCTCCATTCGCATCCACTCATGATGTTTTGGCACACGGTTGTATCCTATGCCGTACATGGGAGCTCCGGGCCACCACTTCTGGGCATTATCTCCTGCCACTACCTGAGCCACGGCTTGATGTCCAACCTCATCCAGTTCTCTCTCGATGGCGTGGATTCGTACGTTCTCTGTGTTGCTCATCTCGCCCGTTGCTTGGACGACTAATACGTGGTGGGCTTGACCCGCGATGGCGTGGTCTGTCTTGGAGACCACCTCGTTGATTTGTTCAAGCTCTTTTGGTGTCTTCTTTATCCTTAGCTCTCTCAGCAAGTCATCACATGGTACTAGCTGGAAATCCTCCAAGGCTGTCTCAAGCCTATTGTATAGGTTCAATGGTATCCGGTTTACGTCTACACCGATCTTGCCAGTCTTTCGTACCGTGTTTTTCGCCAAGAGTATTGCTACCTCGATTATGCTGCTTGGGCCTCCCGGTTTCTCTGTGTATGCCCTCGTCTTGTTTATCCAAGCTAGGTTTAGGAAGCTGCTCTCCCATTCATGGGGTATGATGCATGTGGCTGGTTCTCCTCTTGGCCAGAACACTGCCATGTATCTGTCAGGGAAGACTTGTGGGAAGTGGAGATATGCTCCTGTCATGTATTGGAGGTTATCATAACCAAAAATAAGCAGAGCATCGTATCCTTCTGCCTCTATCGCCTTATTGATTTTTTCAATTATCTCTTCTTTCATCTCTTCTTCCTCCTAGTGGGTTGCCCTGAAGCCGGTTACATTGTACAGCTTGTCCCATGGCATGTACCAGCTCAGTTTCCTGTTTCCCTCCTCGGTTACAGCGTAGATGTCCTTGCTGTGTACCAGCTCCTGTCTCGGTCCATACGTGTAGATGTCCAATGCGAGCACCATTCCAGCTTTTAGCTCGGTACTGCAGTTCAGGTTCAGATACGGTGCCTCATGATGGCTCGCACCTACACCGTGACCGATCCCAGGCTCCTTCCAGAATCCCACTGCCTGTTTCTCGGCAACCCTAGCAACATGAGCATAGACCTCGTTACACGCTACTCCTGGCTTCAGCATCTCTAAAGCCGTTGTCTTTAGTGTGAGGTTCTCCTTGTATGCGCTTTCCTGCTCTGGTGTCGGTTTTCCTGTGACTCCCATCCTTCCAACGTTTGTCCAGTAACCCATATAGTGGGCGCTCACATCCATGCGGAATAGCTCGCCTTCTTTCACCCAGCCTCTTTGAGGCGTGTAATAGATCTGCCCATCGCTCCCGAAGGCGCTGTTGAGTAAACCGACTCCGCTTGCGCCGTTCTCGTTCACGTGGACTCTAATGCGTTCAGTTATCTCGGCTATTGTGTACCCCGGGTTGTCTACGACGCCCTCAAGGTGCATCAGGGCGTATATTATGCCCCTGTCTGCCTGCTTGCAGGCTCGCTCTATGAACTCTATCTCGCCCTTGGTCTTTATGATCCTGAGATCCCTGAACATTGGGTCCGCTGGCTCCCATTCTACGTTGGGAAGTTTTCCTGATAATGAGTCCATCAATCCTTTTGAGACCCTAGAGGTGTCAAAGCCAATCTTGTTCTTATCGAACCCCATGCTTACTATTAGCTCTTCAACTGCCTTGACAAACGCCCCGGTCTCATATCCCTGGTTCTCATCATATACGAGAACCTCTCCCTGCCACCCCTGATCTATTATTGCCTGTGACCAATCCTGTGGTAGTATTACAACTGGTGTTCCTTCTTTGGGTAGTAGGGCTGCGGCTTTTCTTGATGGATAATTTTCCGCGAAGGGTAGGACAGTTCTCGTGATGTAATTATAGTTGTCCACCCCCATCGCCAAGACTGCGTCATACTCGGTTTCAGCGACTGCAGCCTCTATTTTTTCTCTGAGTTGATCCATTTTGGATGCTCCTAAGTGTTTAGAATCCCTATTATAGCTAAACTAGGAGTTACATTCTATCATATAAGCAGTTTTCGATGCGCACCCGTTATATTTATATATAAAACAAGGAGAAAACCCCGGTTTTACGGGATTGGGTCATAGAATTTCTGTATCTCTATCACATAACCCTCTGGATCACGTAGCAGGAATATCCTAAGGTTGAGTTCCTTGTCATCGTGGGGCTCGTTAATGGTGCTTACACCATTTTTCTTGAAGTGTTCATACCACGCATCCGGGTCATCTACGATTACTGTAAGCATCACTGGCTTGGTGTCGCTGTATTTGTGGTATCCAACGTTTCCGTCAACGCATCCCATGTAGGCATTATCCCTTACTTTGAATATCTTAGCCCATTTCTGGTCTTGGATCAGTTGAAATCCCATGATCTTCTCATAAAACTCGGCTGCTTTTTCTAGGTCCTTGTAGTAGAAGAATGTAAGAACCCCCTTTGCTTCTGGATATCGCATAAATCTATCTCGCTGAGTGGGTTTAAAGCAGTTTCTTGGCATCAACTTTTTTCATGAATCTATAAATCAAGCGCTGCGTGAGTTTGATCTGTTAAAAATGATAGAAATAGGTATCAAGGCACCTGATTTTACACTGGTAAATCAGGATATGAAGAAGGTTACCCTGAGCGATTATAAGGGGCAGAGTGTGGTTCTTGCGTTCTACCCGGGAGCATTTACTGGGGGTTGCACCAAGGAAATGTGCACCATAAGAGACGAGATCGCTGAACTTGAGGACCTAAACGCACAGATACTCGGCATCAGTGTCAATGATCCTTTCTCAAACAAGGCTTTTCACGAGGAAAACGTCCTCAATTTCCAGCTTCTATGCGACTATACGAGGGAAGTTGTAAAGAAATACGGTGTGTATCATGAGGATTTCGCGGGGTTGAAGGGATATACAGCAGCGAAGCGCAGCGTCTTCATTCTAGACTCCGACGGCGTCGTTCAGTACAGGTGGGTGACAGAGGACCCCCGAGTCATGCCTCCCTACGAGGAGATTAAACAAACTCTCGCTGATTTAACTTAATTTATCATTATTTTAATAAAACAGATAACGTTTAAAAAGCGCAATTTTAAGAGATCAATTGACCTTTTATGAAAAGTTATATCAAAATATATGGACCCCCCATCGCTGAAGCGTTGAAAGCCTTGAGAAAAGTCGCCATAGATTTCCCAGAAGTATGCGTAATGGACACAGCAATTGAGGCTACCCTCGGGATCGGTAGCTATACTAGTCCGGGAGGCTTAACAGACGCCAGTGGCGGAGGATCACTAGACTCAGTTGAGATGGTTATGAACTACTTCGGTGGTCCGGAGGAGATCAGCGAGGAACGATGTGACTCAATCATCAGTAAGAGCGGAGAAAGCGTAGGACAATTCGACTTTTACTATGAATGGTTCAAGAAGCCAACTGTAGCTCAGATCCAGAGTCTTATAGAGAAAATCGATGAGGCTCTAGCTCCGGTTGGCGTCAAGTATACAATAACCACAAAGTAAATTCTCTACTTTTTTTCATGTATCAGTTCTAGCGCTATCTCTATGTCATTTGTTGGTAGTTTGCAGACAAATTCCTTGCAGACATATATTAACGGAATATCCCCAGGCTTGATATCAACTAGGTAAGGTATTTTTTCCGCTAATCTATGGCTCCAAACATGGACTATTGTGTTTGGTAGATATTCATCAGATAACCTCAGATTGAATCGCCGTAATTCATCCTCGTTTCCTGTTAGAATTAATTCTGCGCTAGGACCAAACGCGAAGTCTAGCCCAACGAGGAACATGGTGTATGCGATAGGTTGTCCTAAGAGGCTCGATGAGAAAAACATCGAGAGCCTCCTTGCATGGTCCTCTAACCTCGTTTCCCCTGTTAGCCTTGATAACCTGAGTAGATTGTAGAAAGCTATCGAGTTTCCGCTAGGAATAGCGCCATCGTAAATCTCCTTTCTTCTGGTTAGAAGTTTTTCTGCATCTTCTGCTGTGAAATAGAAGCCTCCATTGGGGTCCTGAAATTTGTTGATCATGGATTGATTTACCTTGATAGCGGTCTCTAGGTATCTTTCCTCATTTGTTGCATGGTAGAGTTCTATCAATCCCCAAGTCAGGAACGCGTAATCGTTGAGAAAACCGGGGATACCTGCTTCATCCTCTCTATACCTATGTAGAAGCGTTGAGCCATCCCACATCTTGGTTAATATGAATTCTGTTGCTCGCACTGCTTCCAAAATATATTCTTTTACTTGGAAGGCGCGTCCAGCCTTACTAAGGGCTGCTATCATTAACCCGTTCCAGTCGGTTAAGAGTTTGTCATCTAGTTGTGGCCTGATTCTTGATTCTCTTGCCTCGAAAATCTTGTTCTTAACCAAGAACAGCGTCTCGTCATCATCTGAACCGTTGGTTAGATGCAGTATATTTTTCCCAGTCTTTCTACTGCTGGCTTCGTCTAGGTAGTTGCCTTCTGGTTTTATATTGTAGTGCTTGGTTATCCGTTCATATTCTTCTTCTGTAAGTATTGCTCTAAGTTCTTCGGTGCTCCAGACATAGAATTTTCCCTCCTCTCCTTCGCTGTCTGCATCTTCCGCCGAGTAAAATCCTCCCTCTGGTGAGGATAGGTCTCTCAATACGTATGTGATTATTTCCTCTGTGGTTTCCATATACTCTTTTTTCTTTGTAGTCTGGTATGCCTCTGTATATGTCATCAGGAGCATAGCCTGATCATAGAGCATCTTCTCGAAGTGGGGTACCAGCCACTCCCGGTTGGTGCTGTACCTGTGAAAGCCGTAACCAATATGATCGTAGATACCTCCCTGCTTCATCTCCGTGAGAGTCTTTTCTACCATAGTCATTGCTTTCTGGTTGCCTGTTCTCTTCCAGTACCTGAGAAGGAATAGCATGTTGTGTGGCGTCGGGAACTTGGGAGCCGTTCCGAAGCCACCGTGTTCCTCATCGTATAAATCCTCTAGAAGCATGAACGCGGTATCAAAGATAGCCTCGGACAGTTCCTCGTCACCGCCACGCCCCTGCTTAAGACTCAGCGCTACGTTCTCACTGATAGACTCCAGTCTTTCCCTCTGATTCTCCCAGTAGTTCTTCATCTGGGGAATAAGGTCAAGCATTCCTATTCTACCATAACTGGTCTCTCTTGGTATGTATGTAGCAGCGTAGAAAGGCTTCTTCTCCGGCGTCATTATGATTGTCAGTGGCCATCCCCCGCTTCCGGTTAGCATCTGGGAGACAGTCATGTAGACTCCATCGATATCTGGGCGTTCTTCACGGTCAACTTTGATGTTTATGAATGCCTGATTCATCTTTTCAGCTACTTGTTCATTCATGAAGCTCTCATGCTCCATGACATGGCACCAGTGGCAGGTCGAGTATCCGATGCTCAGAAAAACTGGTTTATCCTCTTCTAGCGCTCTCTTAAACGCCTCTTCTCCCCATGGATACCAGTCAACCGGGTTGTAGGCGTGTTGTTGCAGATAGGGGCTCTTCTCATCGATGAGTCTGTTTGGTTTCGACATTTTTTATTTTCCATGGTATGTGTTGTGATACGCCCACTCTGTGAGTGGTTTTCTCTCGGGGCGTCTATGCTCTTTTTCTATCTGGTCTTCGCTCAGGCTTGGATGTATTTCCTGCATCTTCTTACCCACGATTATCAGAGTCAATACTCTGTATTCATCCGGTATTCCAAGGATTTCTCTGGTCTTCTTTGGGCTGAAACCCGCAATCGGGTGCGCTACCAGCCCGAGCTCGGTTGCTCTAAGGATCATTGTAGCTGTTGCCATGCCTAGGTCGAATTGATGATATTCTCTTGTTCTAATCTGACAGTCATCATCTGGTTTTGAGAATGCAGCTATGATCATTGATGCCTGTCTCGCCCAAGCGTTTCCCTTCGAAAGGGCTTCCTTTATCTCTTCAAGTTTTTTCTCCTCATAGACGAAAACATATCTCCATGATTGATTATTAAAACAGGATGCGCTGAGCTGAGCATGACGAGCCAAGTCCTCCACTAGCT
>CAZVMT010000124.1:0-8722 GCA_964628765.1 uncultured Candidatus Bathyarchaeia archaeon
CATATACTTAACTCTATTTTGTGAATGAATGATGATAGAAATATCAATGATCCGAGATCTAGTAGCCATATTCGGTGTAATCGCTGGATTCAGCTACTACGTTTTAATTGTGAGAAATGCACAAAAAAGCCAAAAAACATCAGAAAAAACACAGCAACTCCAGTTCCTAATGCAAACGACATCACTGGTGGGTTATGATGTAAACAAAATAATGATTGAACTATTGAATATGGAGTGGAATGACTATGATGAATTTGAAAGAAAATATGGATCAGATATTAACCAAGATAACTATGCAAAACGCAACATGGTATTTCAAGCATTCAATACTCT
Source organism: uncultured Candidatus Bathyarchaeia archaeon (assembly GCA_964628765.1). Taxonomy (GTDB): domain Archaea; phylum Thermoproteota; class Bathyarchaeia; order TCS64; family TCS64; genus RBG-16-57-9. The sequence continues at coordinate 334 of CAZVMT010000124.1, forward strand.
TGGTTATGCCTTGAAAAATGGGTTAATCGATAGGAACCTACTATTAGAAAATAACGGTAACTCTACTATGGTGATGTGGGCAAAATTTACAGATGTAATTCATGAGCAGAGGCGAAGGTATAATCAACCATTATCTTACGTTAACTTCGAGTACTTTGCTGGTGAAGCCTATAAGTGGTACAAGGAAAAAGGATACGATATACAGGTTCCCAAAACATTCTACAGATACATCCCAGACCAGTAAACCTCTCTAACATTCGCCCTGATTTTATATTCAAATTTACTTTGTTATACTACGGGAAATTTAATATCGTTGTTACACAAGATATGTGCACATAGATGAACTAGATTAAAGCTGGCTCTGCTTTTTCCCAGTAGGATAGAAACACATCCCTACACCAGTCGTGGAACTTCTGGTCTTTGCTGATAAAAGAAGCATAATCAATCTTACCATCAAGGGTAGGAAAGCTACACATCGCCTTCTTCTCATTCATTATTTTACGTATAAGTAATCTTAATTTTAATCATGCTAAAACCAGCATCTACTTGAAAAAAATCTGTTAAAGAAAAAAGGGTTTAGCGAAGGCGATTAACCTGAGTAATGCCACGTTTGAGAAGATCCGCCAGAACCTCTTCTGGGCTTTCTTCTACAACACCATAAGCGTACCAATAGCCGTACTCGGCTTACTACACCCAGTTATCGCTGAGTCGGCGATGGCGTTGAGCAGTATAACTGTGGTTACAAACGCGAATCTACTGAGAAGAGCCAATATAAAGCCGAGCTATACACAATAATCCCTTTTTCAGAATAATACTCCATAACATCCCTGTAACCTCAGACTGTAATGTTGAATTTTATAAATAATAACAACATAAGGAAGATGTTTGAGAAGCGGATATTATGAAAGAGAATATCTGATATTCTGTTTCAAGGTAGAGGGTTTCCCCATCTTTGCTTAAACTCCAGTGCCTTTTTTTCTTTCTTGGACAAGTCGAGTAGTTCTCGAATGCTTAAGCTTGGAATATAATAGGTTATGTCATTGGTTCTATGTATCTTTAGGCGTATAATGCGTGTCACAACTACTTAGTGGTTGGTCATGAGGAGGTAATAACTTACGTAAAGAAGCAATTGGAAAATATTGTATATTTTGTACAAGAATCCTTTATGGGCGGGATAACAAAGAATCCCATTAGAAACGTCTTGTTTTGTATGTATCAATAACCATATACACAATTATAAGTTTTATATATATATTACATAAAAACTTAATAGTGGAAAAATTAAATGATAATTATGTTTTGTTGTTCGAGGTTTGTCATATGGTGCGTGTAACGATGAAACCTTCAATAAAAGAAAAATCTGTGGTGATTTTGTGTTTCTTGTTGGCTTATCAAATTGGGTTTTATTTTTCAATTGCTTCTAACGATGCTCAAATAAATGCATATGGAAATGAACCAATAGTTCACTGGAATAACTCCCCCATTAGGACATGGTGGTTAGATCCTAATTATATAAATGCGCCCAGAGGTGAATGGATATCTGCGGCTGATCGTTTAATATTTGCTTACGAGGGAAAAAATAATCTCATTATAAACAGTCAGTTTTCAAGTATTTTTGTCAATGATAGAAATAACACTATTTTCATAGGCATCAAGAATACTAATGAAACTATAATCAATACATTTTTAGAAACTATGAAACCATCAGAAGAAGTTACTGTTAAATTTATTAAAGCAAAAGCTTCATTAAATGAACTTGAAAAATGGAAAAAATTGTTAAAGAATAAACAAACAGAGTTAATTAATAACGAAATAAAAATAACCTCAATTATAACAACTGTTAATGGCACGTTAGCTTTAGGTATAGAAAATATAAATTCAAATAAGATCCAAGAAATAAAAAATATATTAAGTAGCGAAATACCGATGGGCATTATTGAACTCTATAACAGGGCACCTGCTGAATTTGAAGCATCACAGACTGACTTACATAGACCTCTTTTAGATGGATTGCAAATAAATTTTCAAAACTATACGGGTTATTGGTTTTACGGAACATTTGGTTTTGTCGTCTCTTGGGATAATGGTACTCAGCATGGATTTTTAACTGCAGCACATAATATGATGTTTTCTGGAAATGATGCCTATCAAGGAGGTACTACATCCTCGTATAAAATAGGTGATACCATCGATATGAATATGGGGCCATATTCAGATTCTGCATTGGTTGAATTTGACACAGAGATTCAAGGTAATCCCCATTTATGGGATTCAACAGTTTACAAAGAAATAACTGGCAGACGTGATTATAATATTTTATACGTGGGCCAGACTGTTTATCATCTAGGTGCTGAGACCGGTCTAACAAGTGGACAGATAACTGGGAAGGGTGATGCCTATAATGGTGAGTATGGAGACTTGTATCAGCAAGTATACACTGATTATAACCACGAGAAAGGGGACAGTGGTGGTCCGGTTTGGTTAGAATTTTGGTTATCTGGGGAAAAACATTATTGGGGTTGTGGGATTCACTGGGGAAAAGACCCAGATACTGATGAAGGTATCTTTAGCCCTTTAGATGGGATCGAAGATAATTTAGGGTATGAAGTGGAAATCACTGGACCATGGGTTGATGATTTTGGTGATAATCGAAGAGATGTTAGAGTTTGGGAATATCTTAATAATAATTCAGGTGTGACTGTAGAGACCCAAGAAAAATTACAGCTAAATATACATCCGAGAGATCCAGATGTTCAATCGATTTCTGGTTTAGTGTCCAAAGATGCACATGATATTAGTGAACATAGCATTGAGGTTGATGTTGATGAGTTTGATAGTTTATGAAATGATTATTATGATATCTAAAACTAAAACTACAACAAATGATCCTTTTTTTGAGGATGATTGGTACAGGTGTCTAAGAACCCGATATGCTCCGATTGGAAATAAATGGTATGTGCAAAGAAGACTATCCGGAGGAAATGTTGAGAATTTGTATATTGTGAATATTACAGAGTTTACAGGAAAAATGAGAATATCCGTTAATTCTGGAAACATCTATTTTAATGATATAAGTAATGATCTTCAATACAATACAAATTATGCTTTTTCAAGTGATGTGTATTTCTACATATTCACTTCCACACACACAGAAAGGCATACTGGAACAGATTATATGGATGATTGGAGGTATGACTAAATTTTTTTCTATGAGTAATATAAAAAAAACTACTATTATCTTCATTATCCTATTATTTTCCTTTACCTATATTCGAACCAGGTTGACATACAAGATTGAAATAACTGGTGACTCTGAAGCAGTTGGCGTAAAGAATGGTCTAGAATTGAGGGTAATAACTAAGGTTGTGAATGGATCATCTATCAATCTAAGATATGTTTTGACTAATCTAAACGATGAAAATGTTACAGTTTACTCCAGTGTAGATAGTGCTTACTGTAAACTTTACGGCGAATTCGGGTTAATAAGAAAATTTGAACCACTGATAACAGTAACGGAACCAGTGTGGATAATAATGCTGGAGCCTGGAGAACAAGTGAAAATGCCCGGCTCTCAAACCTATGAGATAAGACGACCAGGTAATATGTACATAACTGGTGTCTGGGACGTCTTTTATCAGCCTACGAAAAGTGATGAGACTACAATAAGTATAGAGACAATCAGGATACCAATCAAAGTATCAATAACAGGATTAACCTAGTATAAATTATAATTAACATTTGAATATTATAAGAATTAATAGTCTGTTTAATTATTCTGATAAAATTGTCAATTACTAAGTTGTTCAGCGTATTTCCTTTTTTGAACTATGGAGTATTGAGAGTCCCGATATGACTTTATTGTCTAATATTTTAAATGGGCGTAAATGTTGTATTCATCTATAATTTTAGAAATTATTTACGAGCGCACTTATTCAAGGTATGAGTATAAACAATTTTATGTTATATTGTGTTTATTATAACGTGGGAAATTCATTATCCCTGTTACATGATATTGGGTTTCTTCATATTGGTTGTATTCGTATGGGAACGATCTCCCCTGTTAGATTCTTAATTACTTGTTGATACTTCCAGTGAATCATAGCCATATCAAATCTCTCAAACTCAGCCAACATATCATTCCTCTCCTCAACACTAAAATAATCCATGACAGGCAAAAAGAAACTCTTATCCTCCTTCTCAATATGACGCGGATACAAGTCAGCCAACCCCCTTAAATGATCCACAACAACACGCCATTGACCGCCATCCCCACCCATGTATCCCGTATTCGCCTCAACGAGCCCCTTAACCCTGCTCCGAGCCACAGTATGCTCCTGGATAAGCTCCTCCATGACGCGTTCATGGGCAGGTAATAATTTTCTGGATTCCAATTTGGCGAACAAAATATCCTCTTCTTTACCGTGATGCGTCTTGTCAGCGTATATTCTGAGGAAATCAACTACTTTCTCGATGTATCCTGTATCTACCTTTTCTGTTTTCGCTATCCTGTCTGCCTCTGCTGTCATTGATGGTACAATTTTCTCGATTAATCTATGCTCCCACATAAGCAAACCAATGGGTTCAACCATATCAACCAAATAATATCAGTAAACCCCTTTTAATAAAGAGAACACAATAAAAAAGAGAATATGTGATAGAGTTTCTCTATCTTAGTTTGGACAGACGCCGTTGTAACCTTTACCGCCGTTACCGCCACGGTTTCCGCTTCCACGTCCACCGTACTGACCGCCCATTCCAGAGCCGTCACGGAGCATCTGCCCGTGACCACCCTGCTCACCATAGTGGGGTCCGCTCCACAATGGAGCATCGATTCCCCACTCAGCTAGCAGACCAGCCTTCATCTCCATGACCTCATCATGGGATGCGCCTGCAGCTAGCATCTCCTGGGTCTGCTCCATGAGGATGGTTGCCTGCTCCTCCGTGAGCTGTGACCAGAAGCCCCTGCCGTTCATGAGTCCCAGCTGGGCTCCTGTTCCGTCGCAGAGATATGCTTCTTCTACTGTTGTGTCTTGGGCTAGTGCGAATCCGATTCCGCCTAGGGCTATCGCGATTACCGCGAGTATTCCGAGGGTTGTTAGGTTTCTTTTATTCATTTCTTCACCGAGCAAGCATCAGCATCGTATATTTAATCAATTTTCCAAGGTCTATCCCAAGTTATTCCCAAATCTCTAATGAATCAAACCAAAGTTGATCGAAGGGGTTTTTTGCCCCCTCACCGAATCATACCCATATTGACGCCCCCCAGAAAGAAATATTTCGGCTACATCGTCCAGTGGATGATCGGTGGAACCAGGGGCGGATTAAACAGGGCGAGGATCATAAACGCATTATCAGATGCTCCCATGAACGCACACCAGCTGAGCCAGTTACTGGAACTGGACTACAGCACTATACGCCACCACCTTGAGGTACTGGAAAAGAACGGCATGGTGGCATCCATCGGGGAGGGCTATGGCATGGCTTACCTGTTAAGTGACTCCATGCTGGAGCATTACGGTGTCTTTGAGGAGATTTGGGATAAAATTGGGAATAAGGGTAAAAACGATGATACGGAGGATGGTTTAGATGAAGGAGAATAGGTCACTAACAGGCATCATAGTGGTTGCATTACTAGTGGCTGCTGTTGCATATGCCTTGGCTTCCCAGAGCAGCTTCACAATGGGACACGGCATGGGCCAACACCAGAGCGGCGACTACGTAATCTACTACAAGATCAAGGCAGTGCTCGCCAGCGTCAACGCCTTCCTCTTAATCGCCCTCTCCTCGATCTACTGGAAGGTCTACTCCGACACTGGGCTGGAGTTCAGCCTCGGCTTGGTCATCTTCAGCGTAGCTTTGCTGCTATACTCATTGGTATCCAATCCGTTGCTGGTGAGTGTAGCGGGATTCAGGGCATCTGGGCTGGGTCCATTCGCCATGCTCCCAGACCTATTTACCTGCATCGCATCGTTTACGCTGCTCTACATCAGCAGATAATCAGGGTTTGAGGGCTATCTTCTCGGTTTTCCTGTAATGGTATGGGTCGTATGGGTCTGGTTCCTTGTCCGGGTCGGGTTCTTCGGCGATACTGAACTCTGACTGTATGTCCACTGTGTAGCTGTAGGTTACCTCCAGCTGTTCACCGTGGGTGATTTCCTTTACGTCGTCTATGGTGATGTCGCTTATGGTGACATTGCTTAGGTGTCCGCTACCTCCTGCCTTATCTCCTTCTTGGCTCGCTAGATGCGCCTTGATCCGTTCCAGTATCTGTTCCTTATTCATACCATCCATACCTCCGCCACATCTGATCCCAATCAAAATACACGGTCCTCCAGAGCCGATCAATAGACTCCTCTAGTCCCGTGTAGATAAACGCCAAGTTCCTACCCGGGTACCCAACCATGAAGGCATCCACACCATACTTCTCCATGAGGCTGTTGATGAGCCGGTTATCGATCTTCTCTTCGGAGTGGACCCAGAGATAATTCTTCGCTACGTGAATAGGCGCCTCTATCCCATCCTCCTCAACCTTACCAGAGACATCCAGTAGCTTGCTGAGTTGTCTTCGGGTCATTTCCGCAGGGTCTTCCCTGTAGGGGAGCATGAGAATCAAATCGTGGTTGATGAGTACTATATTGGCTGGTACAGGTGCCTGCTTGACAGTGATGTACTCGTCTGTGCTGCATGGAACCCGTGGAGCCGCGTAGAACCTTGTGCCGTTGATCTCGATGTTCAACCCGTGGCTTGGACCATGATCCCAGTATGGAAACGCATACAGGTTTGTTGGGTCGAGAGGTTTGACGCTATCAAAATAGGGCTTGAGTTCCGCGATGCTCTTGTAGAGGGCTGTTTGGCGCCTTGTCTCGGCTTCTATGAGTTCATGTACGTCTTCCAGATGGGTGTTTGTGGCTCCCTTCATGCTTCTAAAGTATCGTTCATGAGCGTGTTCCAGTGTCTCCCTGTATTGTTCTGGATGCTGTTCGCCATGATATGTGTCGATAGCTATCCTGTGCATTGTTTGTTTTACTGCTTCAATGAATACCCGCGTGGTCTCATGAACCTGTTCCATGTTTTCTGGTCGCTGGACTGGGATGTCTGATGGCTTCAATCTGTAGTTATCTTGTGATAGGTGTATAAATGAGCCACGGTAACCAATTATTTAAAAACCTAAATATTTAAAAACCTGAATAAACAACCTATGGGCATGATCAACATAGAAATCATAGGCGTCGAACCACCCTGCTACAGATGCAAAGAAACCAAAGAAAACGCAGACAAAGCAGCAGAAAAACTACGAGCAGAAGGAATCGACGTCACAGTAACCAAACTAGACGTCATGGCAAAAACCACAATGGACAGATTCGGCGTCGTAAGAACCCCCGCACTGGTGGTGAATGGATCAATCAAGATAATGGGCAAGGTACCAGACCCCGGAGTAATAGAGCGCATCGCTAGAAAGGAACTCTAGATGGAAACCCGACGACTCATACGCTCATCATTGATGCTGGGCTTAATCATCGCGGTCACAGGGTTGATGATTTGGAGCATCCTAAGCAAGCTTAACTTCATGCCCTCCGCCACAGCGGAAGACCTCAGGGCGCTCCCACTGTGGCAGATCCCGTTGCACTATATCTGGGACTACGCCCAGCATGGCTGGCTCTGCCTCGGCTTCGCCTTCATCATAAGCGGCTTGTTCCAGGAATTCATCCCACAGGACATCATGCTCCGGTATATGGGCAGCGGAGACTGGAGAGCCTACCTCTTCGCCACCCTCTTGGCACCCGTCTTCTGTGTCTGCAGCTGCACCATGGTACCCATCTTCGGCGGACTTGTATACGCCGGGAGCGGCATCGGACCAGCCTTAACCTTCCTATTGGTAGCTCCAGCGAATAACCTGCTCGCCGATATCATCACTGTGCAGGTAATGGGCTGGCCCATAGCGTTAGCCGACATGGCTGCGGGAGCCATCAGCGCCATAGCCATCGGGTACATCGTCAGCAAGACCCCGTGGGGCAAGGAGTTCGAGAACAGGTTCAAGGGCACTGGTGGAGCCACGGCTGATGTAGACCTATACGTTGAGCCTTTTGATGACAGGCTCTGGAACGCGTTACGGTTTGGTGCCCAGATGGCGAGGCAGATACTGCCCAGCTTCCTCATCGGCTTGGTTATCGTGAGCTATTTCCAGGCATATTTCCCAGAGGATATAATCAGGGGCTTGATGACTGGTCCACGTGGGGTTCTCGTGGCTGCGTTGCTGGGTGGGCCGCTGTATACCCCCACGTTGATCGAGGTGGTGCTAGGTAAAGCCCTCATGGATCTCGGTATGAGCCCAGCCGCTACAGTCGCGTGGTTGATGGGGCAGCCCTATGATATACCCAACAGCCTGAGC
>CAZVMT010000125.1:0-8706 GCA_964628765.1 uncultured Candidatus Bathyarchaeia archaeon
CTGTATCCTTACGTTGATAACCCTGTTCTCTATTGGCCTGGGTGTATCACATCCTATAGGTTGCCGGGACTGGTTCGGTCTACTTGTCATATTCTTGAGGGGGCTGGGTATGATTTCGGGTTACTCGGTGAAAGAGAGGGCTGCTGTGGGTTGCTTCTCTATCTTTCTGGTGCTTGGGATGAGGCGAGGAGTAACGCTGGGAATATCCTTGACTCTCTTGGCAGCGTTGAGCGTCTCGTTACCAACTGCGCTGGGTGCTACTATGCTTTTTCCAGGCTCTACCCTCAACTCGGGTTGAGTGTTCCCTTCGAGGTTGTACATACATCGCAAATCATCAAGGAATCAATAATTGATGGAAGGCTCAGGTTAAAGGAACATAATGGCGTCTACACTTGGCATGATCCATGTGACCTTGGGAGGCATTGCGGCGTATATGAGCCTCCGAGATATGTTTTGGGCTCGATTCCGGGTCTAAATCTCGTGGAACATTCCCTTAATCAGGAGCATACTGTTTGCTGTGGCGCGGGGGGAGGGCTATGGATGTACAACGAGGAGGTAACGAATCATGTATCATATCAGAAGCTCACGGAGGCAGTCCCAGAGAACATTGATGGTATCATTACTGGTTGTCCAACCTGTATCCTGAGCATGAGGAACACGGCTAGAGAAAAATCTCCGGATCTAAAAGTGTTGGATATAGTTGAGATCGTTGAGAAATGTATGATTTAATGGGTTATTCGAGGTATTCTTGGCAGTTGTAGCAATACCAGCGCTTGTATTCATCTATCCAAGTCGCCAAGCCACCGCATTTGGGGCATGTCTTGGGGATGACCTTGATGAACTCTATCCTCTGTAGTTTGCCGTCTTCGTATATTGGGACCTCGTGTCCATCGCTGAGTATCTTCTCTAGGTATTTTTCTCCTCTCTCTGGGTTGGCTGAGAGCTCTGATAGCATTAGGAAGGCCCCGACTGGTTCTAGCTCGTATACTTGTATCATCTCGCTTACTGAGTGACCGTTGACGCTGTACTCAGTCATTTTGTCTCCTTTACTCACCGAATGCACTGGGAGCCTGTTGGTCCTGCAATATGCTGTAAAGTCTCTGAGTATCTGTGGGTCTCTCATGAGCCTGTTCGCTGCGTCTTCTGCGTGGTCCTCCACGAACCTGTATCGTGTCATTAGCTGTTCTTTCACGTATAGCCATTCTTCAACTGTTATGGACATCTTTTCTCTCTCCTATTGTTCCCTCGCTGCCCTATTCAGGGCGTCTATAACTTGGTTTGTGGTGTTGCTGCTGAAGTTTCTTGAGTCTCTCTCTATGAACTGCTCACCATAAGCCACGTAGTCATTTGTTGAACTCGTGTAATTATTCCAGCTATAATTGCTCATCTGTTCATAGTCGTTCCCATTTGCATCTGCTTCTCTTAACTGGTATGAGTGTCTTGCTTCATGTATCAATGTCCTCAAGGCTTCTCTCGGGTCATCAAAACCCGTGCTTGAGGTGTTCAAGTTTATTTTATTGGTATTCGGGTTATAGTTACCGTATAAACCTCTGCGGTTTGGGTTTGAGAACGTGGTGAACCCGTGGTCTGTGCCGAGTTCATCGTTTAACACCTCGTTGACTTGTTCCATGACTTTTGATCGTTCCTCGTGGGTCAGGTTTTTCCAGACATCTGGGTGAAGCTGATTGGTTACCTCTGTTCCTAGATCGGCTATTCCCTCTGTTATATCATCCATGAGGCTTTGATCCTGCGGCACGGGTTGTGTGTATACCCGTATCGCGTTACCAAAGTTGTCGCTGTCCTCAGCGTCGATAATGCTCTGGGGTAGCCCTCTCCCAGTCTGGGTGAAACCTGTTACATTTCCCGCAGCGTCCCTGATCTCTTGGGTAGGGTAATCCACTACCCCTCTTGTGCGAGTAGCGCCGCTATATGTGTGCCCTAGGTCTGATGGTAGGTTGTCGACGCTGCCCCAGACGCTGGGTGGTGAGACGAAGCTTGCTAATAATGCACCGAGAACTGCAACGGCAGACGCTGGCATCCCCCTGCTGATGAGCGCGTCTCTAAGCCAAGTGCCACCAGTGATTGAACTCCATCCACCGTTCTCCTTGATGCCGCCGTCATCAGCAAGACACATTGGGGCAAGTATCGCCGCTGAGGCAATTATTATGAATAATGCAGCCATTACCGCTGCCTGTTTCTTCCTGTTCTGCATCATCATATACCCGACACCAGCGATGGTCAATACGATGAACACAAGCATCCCAGTAGTGTTAGGGGTCAGGAAGGTCATGTACGCGAATCCAAGAGCTGCTCCGAGTATCCCTACGACTGGCAGTGACTTGTCCGGGAGCCGTGGTGGCTGGTCTTTGTTTGCTAGTGAGGATATATCCTTGATCCCAAACTGGAGTCCGAGGACCATGAGGCTCTGTTCCTGAGTCACCAGCCACGTTATGGTCATCAGGAACATCATTATGCTGCTGGGGCCTGTCAACAGGGTAAACCCGATGATGAAGCTCACCGTCACCCCACCCATTAGCAACGCGAAGCTGGCTATCCCTGCCTCCATGAGTGAACGCCCAACCCAGATGGGGGTCGTTGCTATCAGTTTGATAGTAGCTGGGACTCCGCGTGTCCTGAACATGCCCAGGATCCACCAGAAGATGTAGCTGATTAGGAAGTAGAACAGCATGACCTTGGGGCTGGTTTCCTGCCCGTTTACGAATATGAGCGCGTTTATCACTGGGTCGTTGCTGGGGTTCCATCCGTCATTTACCCACCCCATGAGGTAGAAGTGGATCGCGTTAGCGACGATGAATGAGATCACTGCTGATATTATGGTCCCTTTTATGATCTGTGGAATGGAGCCTATGATTGATTTCACTACAAAAACGATGAATTGAATGGTGTTTTCCGGTGGTTTCTGCTCATTACCCAAATTTAACCCCCTGATATATGTAATATACTCAATATATATTATCTAAGGTGGAAAGGTTTCGTTTTCCACATAAATTGAACTAACTCATTAGGGTTGACTCGCTTTGCCCCTTTTTTCCCTGCGTCAAACCGCAATAATCTCCGGTAAATAAAATAAGCTTCTAACCTATTCTTCAAAGCATGAAAGCACTCGTACTATACCATAGCCAGCAGTATGGTAACACTGAGAAGATGGCCAAGGCTGTGGCAGAAGGATTAACAGAAGCAGGATGCACAGTAACCACCCATAACACCAACACGCTGCGTTACCCGATTGATGAATATGGGGGATATGATGTCGTTGCCTTTGGGACTCCAGACTATTTCAGTTACATGGCTGGGACATTGAAGACGTTTCTCGATGACTGGTATATCTCTCGGAACAAGCCCGGGTACAAGGATAAGCCATATGGCTTGTTTATGAGCCACGGCGGCGGAGGAAGAGCCAAAGACACGCTCACAATTTTTCGACACCTTGGGAAACAAATTGGCGAGATAGTGGTTTCTAGTGGCTCACCAAGCGAAGCGGTATTATCAAAATGTAGAGAACTCGGCAAGAGTCTAGCTAGATCTTGAGGTTCTCGGCTATCTTTATGCTTGCCTCGATCATTTCTTTTATCTCTCTGCCCCTGAGGATGTTTTTACCCGCTGGCATGAATGGGTGAGACATTATCATGGTATCCGCGTCAACCTCCAGAAGCATCTGCAATGAATCGATGTAGATCTTCTTGTTCATCCTTATCAGGTCCTCGCGGGTACCGCAGACACAGTCACCCGTGATGAGCAACTTTTCTTTCGGATCGTAGAGACTGATGGCTCCTGGGCGGTGTCCCGGTGTATGTATCACCGTGAACTCTCTATCCCCAAGCGTTACTGTGTCTCCATCCTCCAGTATCTTCTCAGCTGAAGGCACTGCGTCCGCATCTAGCTTATGAACAGCTATTACCGCTCCTGTCTTCTCCTTGAAAGCTTCATTGCCCCTTATGTGGTCTCCATCACGATGAGTGTTAACCACCAAGTCAACCTCATCGAGACTCCTATCCTGTTCTAATATCAAGGGGAAAATAAAATCACCTGGGGTATTCTCGTAACCAGTATCAACTATTCCAATGTTTTCCTTACCGAAGAACACAAAGACGCTGTAATACCAGCCGGGTCTCATATCCTGCCTAATGAGATAAAGGTCTTCAGAGACTTTCTCTATAGCGCTCATCTTATCTCAAGATTGTATTATCAGAGCTAGTTTAAGAGGTTGGTTATGGGTGGAGTAGTCTCGTTCTCTGGAGGCGGGTCTGACAGTAAAACGCTTTATAGACTGTAGGGATATCGTCTGCCTCAAAGAGCGTTGTTCGTCCGTTTATTCGCTGTGTTCCGGGCATCCAGCAAGCTGCATCCGCTGCTCCAGTGTCACTGAAATGCATCTCAAGCCTATAGGGTGGATCAGGAAGCTCAACCGGAACAATCTCGCCTTTCTCAAGGCGTTTGAGTGCCTTTACTACATCCTCTGAGATGATCTTACGTGCGGTTTCTGGATGTTTGTTTCTGGCTATATATCGACCCATACCATATTTTACAACTGAGACCTCTGTGGTGGGGCTTAACTCTTTGACTTCCTTGTTTTGAGTTCCTCTCCTCTTAGGTAAGGTGTTGGATTCCCTAGGTTTTGTAGCATTTCTTGTTTGGTTGGTGTTTTTCCTCCCTTTGTGACTCCATCTATCCTGAAGTGAGTGATACAGATGCTGGTAACCGCGTGGATGTTGATGAATCCCGGTGAGGCAATCTGCCCTTTTGCTTCTATAACCTTTCGGTTTCGCCGTTGTAGTGTTTTCCAACGTAGATTATTCGATCATCCTCATAGGCTACCTCGCCATCAGAGATCAATCGATGGCTTTTCCCGTCAAAGCCTACAACCCAGCTTCCCTTTACCAGAGTAATCATATCAATAGAATCGCTTGTAAGCTATTCAAGGTTAACCAATTGAAGCACTGGTTTGATTTGTACTGATCTTCCTTAATCCAGGAAATAACTGTATAATCTACTTCGGTGAGTCTTTGTGGAACGGCACCTTTTCCTCCACTAGTTTCTCTATTATCTCTTGATGAATTGCGGTTCTAATCCATGGCTCATTCTGTGCCTCAACGAAGAAGAATATGGTAAGATTTAACCCGTGATATCTTTGCTCCATGTTTGTCATCTCAAACTTGATCCCATGCAAAGCATTAACAATCACACCCTCAGAGCGGCTCACAATACCTCTCATATACTCCTTGACGGCCTCATAATCCGCCTCGTAGGCAAGCTTGACGGTAATCCCAGTCATGGTGTATCTGCTTCCGCTGGTCATGTTCACCACATTGCTCCTAGAGAGCATGCTATTGGGTATGCTTACTATGTTGTTGTCGAAGGTTCGAATCTCTGTTGTACGCAGCTTGATTAACCTGACAATCCCGTAGACGTCCCCTATCCTCACCACATCGCTTACATTGATAGTGTTCTCAAAGATGAGGAAGACTCCGCTGAAAATATTGGAGAGCAAATCCTGAGCAGCGAAACCCGCGGCGATGCCAGCGATACCAAGGCTCGTCAATACCACGTTGGGAGTAACTCCAGCCACGGTAAGACTTACAAGAAAAACAAGCAGGAAAACGATGTAACGGGCAATCAGCCCAATCTGTCTTATCACTCTCCGGTCAAGGTTTTCTCTCTTTTGAAGCCTTGAGACAGATCTAATGATTAGGCTGTTGAGGATCATCCCCGTTATGAATATCAGTGTTATCTGTAGCAAGAGGGGTGCCCAAGATTCTGGATTAAAGTTGAAAAGCTGGGATAAGTCCACCATTATTTGATTGTTAAACCTTGAGTAAATAAGGCTTAAGAAAATAGCTAGGACTATTTTTTGATTATTTTCTGGGCTAGATACACAACGCCACCGAATACCAGTGCCAGCAAGTAGAGTATGATGGGTATCCAGAGGAACTCCATCCTAGATATGTATTCGACGCCTCTCCCATACCCGTACGGGCTTGGAAGGTATAGCCACACGAGGAACCCAGCGTATGCGCCTATTATTGAGATGTTTAACCGTCGTGTCAACTTCAACCCAAACTGGTAAGTGAATACGAACATGAATGCGAAGCCAGCGAAGAACATGGGCCACATATCCGCGCTGCCATGCTGGAGGGTGTTGTAAACCGCTACTATCAAAGCGTGGATGGCCACGTAGCTCTCCAAGAATACTATCCACCGTGTGTCGAGGTGTATCCATGTCCATGCGAGGGACATCTGGGTGAAGAGGAAGAACATGTAGATGAAACCCGAGAGTAGCTGTGGGTCTACTGCCATGGGGTGGAACCAGAAGGTGTACACCAGTGCCCAGGCGACCACGTACATGTGTATCCTGCGGAAGAAACCCATGACCTCCGCTGTGAATGGCTTATCTAGTTTCTTGCCCAGTATGAAGCCTCGTCTCCGGTTCTCAATTATTATTATGAACACCAGCATCAATATGACTGAGCCTTGGCTGGTCCAGATGGGAACATCCTGCGCTAACCCATCGAAGAGGAAATGGGTCTCGGCGAGGTGCAGTACCATGAAGGCGCTGTTCCAGAGCAGCATGAATACATTGTATCTCGATAGGTTTCTGGATGTTAGTTTGCCTGATAGGTTTCTCTGAGCCCAGTATATGCCGCCCCAAGCACCAAACTGGTGGAGCAGATAAAGCACCCAGACAACCATCATGGCGCCCGTGTCTCTCTCAGGGAGCTTCCAGTAATACCATGAAGCACCTTGATCAGGCAGCAGTGTCTCGATGAAGTGTGTGAGGTTCGATCCCAGTAACCAGATCACCGCGATGAATACCATTGATGCTGTGACAGCGATTTTCCATGCATCAACAGCCCTAATCTCGTTGGTGCTTGACAAATCTATCATATGTTTTTCGGAGCGGTCAAATTAAATGGTTACACTTTGGTAACCTTCTATAATTACCGTTTCGAGTTTCATCTGTCGGTGAGTCTATGGATGAGTGTGAGAAATGTGGGCGATGCTGCAGTCATCTCAGGGTAGGTGACGAGGAGTCCGGTTTAACCCTCTTCCCAGAGGAGATTCACCTGTTTCCCGAGGAGACTATCCGTCCCCACCTTGGGAAAGGAGAGTCATCCCCCATTGAGGTCTTCTCTTATCAGCACACCGAGAACGTCTGCGTCCAACTAAAGGACAACCTGTGCAGTATCTATGAGAATCGCCCATTGATGTGCAGGAGTTTCCCTGTGAAGATCGGTGTTAACGGCCTTAGTTTCTCACATGGATGTAAAGCGGTGTTGAACCTGCTCAAAGCATCGAAGACCACAAACCGTGATCGCTCTGAGGTGAAGGCAGCCATCGAGGTGGCTGAGAGGCTCTACAGGTTCCATAAGGGCTTCGGGGAAGACGATGAGACATGGAAATATAACCTGGTCTCAGAGAGTTGGGAGCCTATGAAACATTGATATTAATCTTTACTCCGTAATCCCCTTATCGTTTTTCCCCGAGAGCCAACATTAGCGGTTTAAGATGCCATGATGTCTACTGTTTATGAGGTTATGACGCCCAATGTTGTAACCATTACCCCTGATCAAAGCGTAGAATCCGCTGCTCGAATTATGGCTAATCATGGGATTAGCAGCATTATCGTGTTTGATGGAGTTGACCTCGTCGGTATATTGACCGAGAAAGATATACTGACGCGTATCGTCGCGGCTGGGCATGACCCCAGAAAGATCTCGGTGGCTGAGATAATGACCTCCGAGATCGTAGCCTGCACCCCAGATACATCCATCGAGGAGGCTTGCAGGACTATGAAGGATAAGAAGATCAAGAAGCTGGCTGTCATGGATAAGGACATGCTGGCTGGTATCGTGAGCCTCACCGATATCGCCAATAGACAACCCGAGCTCATCGAGACCCTGAAACGAGGGAACGGCGAATGTGGCTTCGTGAATGATATCTATCAATTGTTGAACAAGTCTGAGGGACAGCATCTGGAGTTCAAGTCCAGCCTCAGGTATGATCTGAATACACGTCAAGTGAATCAAAACCTTGAGGGCGTCATATTGAAGACGATCTGCGCCTTCCTCAACGCTGATGGAGGAACCATACTCATCGGGTTATCAGATAACAGGGATGTAATCGGGATAGAGAACGACTACCTTGTGATTCGGCATCAGAACAGGGATGGCTTCGAGAACCATCTGCTGGGGCTGGTATCCAACTGTATCGGTAACTATTATCTGCCCTATATTGAGATTATTTTCCATAATGTCCTCGGGAAGGACCTCTGTCAGGTCAATGTCCAGTCTAGCCCAAAGCCAGCGTTCCTGAAAAACGGTGGAAAACAGGAGTTCTACGTCAGGACCGGTAACGCTTCACGGCCTTTCAGTATCAGTGAGGCATCGGATTATATCCAGGATAGATGGGGATAATCTACCTACTATCACTCTGTTTTGATTCTATGTGTCTTTATTCTAGAAGTCTTATATCGCTTGGTTCAGTCAAAGGATTGGTGAGTATATGTATAGGCAGCCCAAGACCCTAGCGTTAATAGCCTGTACTGTGCTTTCCGTTATTTTAATCTCGTATTCTATCTATTCACTGAATCAGGTTCCCTCCCTCAGCGACTTTGAGCGCCCCGATCTCCCATTCGAGTTCCCGGACATCGATATACCCATCAACCCTGAGCAGACAAACTTGGAGATA
>CAZVMT010000126.1:0-8636 GCA_964628765.1 uncultured Candidatus Bathyarchaeia archaeon
ATCGGGTAAAACAGGGTAACTAATACCACTGTAACAGCGATCAGCACCTAATCCATGTCTAACGCCAGCATCACGGTGCTGAGCCATGACAGACATGGCAACAGGGTGCTGGAACGGATGAATGATATGTTTCATCTGGGGGGGTCTCTTGATACCTGTTTTTGAATTCCGGTAGTATTGACTACCGTAATTAAATCTGATTAAATTTAACCTGAATCACATGTTGTTGCTGGCTGAACCAGGTTTGGCCTCATTCAATCTAATTTCGGTAGTATTAACTACCTAAATTATTTTTAACTAAATCAAACCACTACTCAACCCTTTCACAGATCAACAACAGTAAAAAAGAAAACCACTCGAATTACGGTAGTATTAACTACCGAAATTAAATTTGATAATTAAAACAGGCTCACACAGAAAGAGGGAGGGGGGGTAGTAGTATCCCAGCCGTAAAACGGGTTCCAAGTCTAAAACCAGCCCCAGAACTGCCTATTCCTGATTCTAATCTATACCAAAAACCCGTCCAATCTATACCAAAGGCGTCACGACAAGAACCACGAACAAGCTAATCAATCAACTTCTCAACGAGTCCCCTGATCTCCGCGTGAACAACATCGATACCCTGTGAGGCATCCACGACCACCAGCTCCCCAGACTCAGCGTACCCCAGATACTCTTCCCTAACCCTCTTCAAATACTCCCGCTCCTCAAAAACCGTCTTCACCCTACCCGAGACCCTTTCAAGGCTCCTCTCGGGGTCGATATCCAAGAGAATCACCAAGTCCGGCTTCAATGCATGCTTATTGAGAGACTTCATCCACACGGGGTCGACGCCCGCTGCCCCCTGATAGGCGAGGCTGCTGTGGAGGTAACGGTCACTGATAACCACCTTGCCATCCTTGATAGCCTTCGTGATGGCTTTGCCGTGCTCTATACGGTCGGCTGCGAACAACAGGGCCTCTGTCTCGGGCTCGAATGACCGTTTCTTTGAACGCATATAGCTCCAGAGGAGGCTGCCGATCTCTCCCCTTGTGGGTTCCATGTGAAGCTCCAAATCGTAGCCCCTCTCCTTGAGGTA
Organism: uncultured Candidatus Bathyarchaeia archaeon; assembly: GCA_964628765.1. Taxonomy (GTDB): domain Archaea; phylum Thermoproteota; class Bathyarchaeia; order TCS64; family TCS64; genus RBG-16-57-9. The sequence continues at coordinate 1,079 of CAZVMT010000126.1, forward strand.
ATCGGAGATCAGCTTGATCTGGGTTGACTTACCGCCGCCATCAATGCCTTCGAAGACAATGAAAACGCCCCGTTTCTTCATCGCCATCATTGAGGCATACAGGGGATAAAATTGTATGGGTTAGAGCTGGAATAGCTCCCTGTCATAGGATGTGAGGCTCTCAGCCCTACCGTTCTTGATCAATATCATGTCCTCGACCCTGAGATAGTACTCGCCCTTGTGCCAGAGCTTGGGCTCTATACAGAATACCATGCCATCCACCAGCTCCTGATCCTGACCCGGTTTGAGCCACGGGTCCTCATGCACCTCCACACCGATCTGGTGACCCACCATCCGGTCGGGAAGCCTCTCAAGAAGCCGATCCTTGTAACCCTCACGTTCACAGACCATCTCGATATAGTCAAACACCTGATCAACCCTCTGGACCTCCCCACCCATGGCGTCAATTGTCTCTACCACCGCTCCCATCAATGTGGAGTAAGCCTTGTCAATATGCTCATCGGGCTCACCATAGTAGACGCTCCTCCCCCAATCGCTACAGTAACCATCCAAAACGAAGCCCACATCAAACGCTATCGCCGTCTTGGGCTCAAGCGTCTGCTCGGGATCATAGTTGAATACCCCCACGGGTTCACTGCCTGATTTGCAGAAACCAGCCGTAGAGGGGAAGCTCACATCACTCGCCCCGAGACCCCTACCAAGATGCTCTATCTTCAGGCTCGTATTCCGCATGGTGGACTCCTCATCCAGCTCGTCTATCACCTTGCCCATCACGGCGTCTGTGAGCTTGGCTGCTCGTTTGAGTTTCTCGATCTCGTAGCTATCCTTGATCATGCGCATCTTGTCCATGAGTCCCTCGGCGCTCCTGAAGACCGCATCCCGGCTGTAGTTGGCGACTGCCAAGACGAGGCTACCCCACGTATACTCACCTACCCCGATCTTCCCCGGATAATCAAGGTCCTCCATTATCTTCTTCACAGTCAGCTTCATATCTTCAAACATTCCAAGAGTGCGCTGGTCCTCTATCCAGCACTCCTTGACCTTGCTGCTGCTCCCCATCCCAGCTACGATGATGGGCTCACCCACACGTGGCACAAACACCGAGTCACATGGATAATTCAAGTCCCTGTGTTTTCTCCACTCAACTGAGGTCCCTGTTAGATACTGGAAATCGGGACCAGCCCCAAGAACCACCAAGTCGAGCCCCTTCTCATCCATAATCCCCTGTAAACCCTCAAGCCTCTTCCTATAATCAGTCATACCTACAAGTGCAACAATAAGCGATAAATCGTTTATGACAACCCCAGCTAAACATCAGTTATAAGAAACCAGCAATCTAGACATACCCATGCAAAGCTGGGAGATAAAAGACCCCATCCACGGATACATCGAATTAAACAAACCAGAGATAGAGATAGTAGACACACCCCAGTTCCAGCGGCTACGCAGGATACGCCAACTCTCAGCAGCCCACCTCACCTACCCCGGAGCAGAACACACAAGATTCCACCACAGCCTCGGAGTACTCCACATAGCAGGCAAGATAGCACAGAGACTCCGAACAGCTGAGCTAATCACCGAAACAGAGGCACAGAAACTACGCTTAGCCGGATTACTCCACGACATCGGGCACGGCCCCTTCAGCCACCTCTTCGAGGAGGTCCTCCACAAACGCGACATCAACCACGAACAGATAGCCACACGCATCATCAAAGAAACGGTAATCTCCGACATACTCAATGAACACGGCATCGACCCACTGGAGATGTCAACCCTCTCCGTGGGCCAACACGAGAACAATAAACCCTACTTGAACCAGGTAATCGCGGGGCAATTCAGCGCAGACGTACTGGATTATCTCCCCAGAGACAGCTACTTCACGGGCGTCGAATACGGCAGAGTAGACATCGATAGACTCGTACGCAGCATTGACGTAGTCGATGACCGCTTAGCGGTACGAGACACAGCCCTCTATGTGCTGGAAGCCATGGTGATAGCCCGCTACGAGATGTTCAAGGCCGTCTACTTCCACAGAAGCGTCAGGGCAGCCGAGACCATGCTTGTACGAGCCATGCAGCTAGGCGACGAAGAACTTGGGCTCACCAGCTTCACGACAGCTGAAGAATATCACCAACTAGACGACAACACAGCCATACAGAGGCTCCTATCACTGAAAGACTCAAGGGACAAAAAGAGCAAGACCGCTTATCAGTTAACCCACGACTATCAGGATAGACGATTACTGAAATGCTGCTACGAGACCATCATGCACCGCAAAGACCGATTCAGCGCAAACATCATGCTCATGGGCAACATTAGAACCAGCCTAGAAAAAGACATCGCGGACGAAGCCAAAGCAGACCCCAGCACAGTAATAATCGACGTCTCCTCAGCACCCAGCGTACCCTACTACGCAAGGCAACAGAAGCCACAGGACATACCCCTCTACACCGAGACCACGGATGGAGCCAAGCAACCCGTCAGCTTCAGCAGCCTTAGCCCCCTGGGAGACACACTGGTAGGCTATTTGGACATTATGCGCGTCTATTCCCAGCCACGGGATCGTGAGGCTGTGCGGAAAGCCGCGGAGTCCAAGTTCGGCAAAGAGTCTGCGCTTAACCAAGTTAGCTACTAAAACCCTTTATAGCGCCTAAACCGAGTCATAGTTGGGGTTCCTGCATATGTCAAAGGTATATGTTTGTCCATTCTGCGGCATCGAGAAGCCCAAGAAAGACCAGATCGATTTCCACATCAAATACGGTCACAGCGAAGTATACAACCTCATGCAAGAAGACGTAGAACTCCATGACCTTGAGGAGAAACTCGATGAACTCTGTAAACAGAAAAAACTCTTGGAGAAAGAGATCAAAATAATGCAGTCGATACTGGAGAAAAGAAAAGACTAATCCAGTAACTCCACGATGCCCATATCAGCGTCAACCCGTACACGCATACCGGTCTTAATCAGCTCAACCGGGTTCCTGTCCAGCTTATCCACCAAAGGAATATCACTGATCACACACCCCGTCGCCAATATAGCCTCGGTCTCAACGTTAATAATAGCAGCAGGCGCTGTGCCCAGCTTCTTCATACGATAAATCACATAACTCCCCACAGTACTCCCCTTCCCCGTGGGAAACACAAACACCTTACCAGTAATATTCTCGCCACAGCAACAGTGACCCGGCTCGGTGACACAACCAGTAACAGGATCAACCCCACCATAGAAGCTGACAGGCTCAACCGAGACCAAAGCCTCCCCCTCTGCCTTGCCACCCATCACCCTTCTACCCTTGAGTATCATCTTGAAGCCTCCTCTATGAGCCTATCAACGGTAGCCAGCTTGGTTGGGAACCCATGAGCCACACTATAATGCCCACCCTTCATACTATTGGTGCCCACACCATGCCACCCCATCTCATGAAGCGGAGCAACCACCATACAAGTATCCCTGTAGACACGTCCACCGGCGTCCTCGATGACCTTGATCAACCCCGCAGCCTCAGCCTGCTGATACACTGCTCTGCTGGTGAAAACCCAGAGCCTCCCATGCAGATCTTTACCCTTCACAAGATTCGCGGCCTCCTCGATCTCCTTGAGGCTGCAATGTGGACAACCAATACAATAAGTTGGGTTATCTGGGTCACTCATCAGCTTCTCCTTCGCCTCCTCAAGGTCCCCTGTCTCAACAGTGATGGTCTCTAAGCCCTCAAGATACTGGCTAGCCCACTCAGCCTCAGGAGTAACACCCTCACCATGCCACAATGCTACCCCACCACTTGTGGCACAAGCAGCCCCAAGGGTCTTCATAGACTCCAAATCAGGGCTACCCATGTTCCTGAAGTAAGGCACAGCAGACTTCACCAGTTTACCCGTAACATACCCCAACGCGCTATAATCCAGCCGAGACCCAAGCCTCGCCTCCACCTCAATCACCTTCGCTGGACGCCGATTCTCAGATAGCCTATACCCATAATACGCAGCCACACCTGTAACCGCAGAAGCCAAAGTTGTTGGACCAGACTCACGGTTCGTCCGGGCCCCCAACACGCTGTTAACAAAACAAACCGCATTAGACTCAGCCCACGCCACCTGGGTCCCACGCCTAGGCACATGCCCAATCAAATACGGAGTACACGTACAGGTAGGCTCCACCCCCATATCGGTGAAAGCCTTCAAGACCCGTTTCTGCCCCACCGCAAAATCAGGGGGCACGTTCATCTCCTCCCACTTCTCCAGATCCATCCCAGCAGGGTTCAAAGTAGCCCTGATCCTGCACTTGGCACCCATCGCTGCCTGTTCCTCAAGCCACTCGGTACCAGCTTCTCCAAGATTCTTGTAGCTAACCCCACTGATGTGAGCCGACTCCACTGGAACCAGCTTCTCCGCCCCAAACACGTCTCCAAGCGCTACAAGAAGCTCCATAGATTTCCTGACGGCCTCGCCTCCCTCCCCCGCCATCATCCGCTCCTGCATTCTGGTAAGATACATGAAATTCAAGTGAAATGAAGTCGAGCCAGTATTTAGACCCTTACAAACACTTTTTCAGATTATTCAAATTGAGTCGTTTAAGAAACATAGACTATTATAAAGGATTTAGCTGAACAACTCGCCCAGTCTCAGCGCTCTCCAGGGCAGCCTCGCAGACCATTAACGCCCGGTAACCATCCTCACCTGTTATTGATGGCCTTCTCTTCTCTAGTATGGATGATGTGAACTCCGATAACTCCAGATAGAGGGGCTCCTTGTACACGTTTAACGGCTGATAAATGGAGTCATTCTTCTCGACACGTAACTCCTGAGTCGTATACTCTACCTCGATGACACCCTCAGAGCCAGTTATTCTAAGCGACCGAACCCGCTTCGGGGTCAACCAATTAGTCTCGATAAACCCCGACCTATATCCACTATACCCCAAAACGATGTTGGCATAATCCTCAAAACAGTGGTTATACCTACCAACCCTAGCATATACATTCCTCGGGGACTCACCCATGATGTAATTGATTACATCAATGTCGTGAATCCCCAAATCCTTGACTACGCCGATATCCCCCACCCTTGATGGGCGTCTAGTCACTCGTCTCGCATGAACGCTAAGAACCTCTCCTATCTCACCCTTCTCAACGATTTCCTTGGACAACCGAACCGCTGGGTTAAACCGCTCTACAAAACCAACAGATAATGAAACTCCAAACCTTCGAGCAGCATCCATCAACATCGCTGCCTCCTCAGACGAATTCGTCATAGGCTTCTCTACTAGCACATTTTTCCTAGCAGTCAAAGCCTGATTAGCTAAATTAAAATGAGTAACAGTGGGCGTGCAAATCGAGACCGCCTCCACATCAGCCTTCCCCAGCATCATCTCAACAGAACTATAACCCTTACAATGAAACATCGTAGTAACCTGCTGTACCTTCTCCGGGTTTATATCGACGACCGCCTCTAAATTTACGCCCGGGAGCTCATTATAGACCCTGGCATGTTGATAACCCCATGCACCACATCCAATGACTGCTACGTTAAGATGTTTCATAACCCCTAATTGAAATTAAAAACCAGATAATTAACTGTTACTAAATTATAAAAGAAGGGATTAATTGTATTTATCTAGAATATCCTTCAACCTCTCAGACACAGGGATCTCCGCACGTTTAAAGCCAGCTGGGTCCTTGAACATGGGGCGCGTAGCATCGATTCCCACTTTGCAGCCAAGCTCCTTCTCTTGGTCGCCAGCTGGGTCCAGACTACTCACACGAGCCCCGGGAACGAGAAGAATATCCTCATCTCCCTCGAACCGTGTAGCGATAGCCCACTCAACCTGCTGCATATCATATGGATCGATATCGCTGTCAACTACCACCGCATGTTTCAGGCTCGGATGCGCAGCGAATATAGCCATCAATACATTCTTGGGGTCCCCCTCACGGAATTTCTCAAAACTCACCACACAGTGCAACCAACCCATCCCCCCGACGGTCATGTTCACACCCCTGACATTGGGCACCACATTCCGTACATACTCCCAGATACGAGGCTCACGAGGCATACCCATCAATAAACGGTGCTCACTACCAGCTGGTAACAAGCCATGATATATGTAATCCTCACGATGCATCACTCCCACCAACTCAATCACAGGCTGCTGACGCTGGACATCAAAGGTACCAGAGAGATCAACAAAAGGACCCTCAAGTACATTCTGATCAAGCCTAAGTTTGCCCTCCAATACTAGCTCTGCGTCTGCTGGAGCCAATGCATCCACATGCTCACACTCGGTAAGTTTCAGCGAACCGTTGAGAAGCTTATTGGCTACATCAAACTCGCTCACACCATACCCAGCAGGCATGGCAGCAGCCATCAATGTAGCAGGGTGATGCCCAATCGTGACCGAAACATCGAGAGACTTCAACCCTTGTTCACGTGCAATCTGCGTTATCCTATACAGGTGCCGGGGAACTATCCTGATAGCCATCCTCTTATCATCCAAGACGAGGAGCCTATGAAAACTGACGTTCTCGTGTTCACCGTTGGGCCCCTTGGTGTGAAGTATTCCCGATGTGATGTATGGGCCTGGGTCCCCCTCAAAGTGGGTTAAAACCGGGATATCGTTAAGATTGCCCTCCTGCACGACCTCCTTCACTGGACCATCTCCTCTCTCACACCTCAACGGATTCTTCGTTGCATCCAGAAGAGTTGGGTAAAGAGTCTCCTGCGTAACCCCTATCGATCTCAGCAACCTTGGTCTATTCCCGTTAACGCCGCCAACAACGGTTACCCCTGTCTCTTTCTCCTCTAACAAAACCGCTTTGCCGCCATCAAACTTCCTCAAGGCAGCAGCTATCTCATACCGCCTAGACAACGGCTCCTTTATGGTTACTACCTCTTCCTCTATCTCTTCCAAAAACGTTCTTAGATTCTTCAACTATCATCACTCAACATATCATTCAACAGCCCCAAAACCACCCTACCCTCAAAACCAACAGGCAGATTAGTCGAAACAAGCGCGATCCTACCAAAACTGGATGCCAATCTCTCACCAATCATCCTGGAGAGCATCTCATCCCTATCCCCTAGCAACTGGCTACTGGACCTATCGGGAAGAGTAACACTCAAACCACCAAGCTTGGGCTTCTCACCCACCCAAAACAAGGCTATCACAGCGTTCTCAAGCTCACCAATAGAACCATACAGTTGGTCATTATCCAGTTTCACGCTCTTTGTTGAGAAGTTGAGGCTCATTATGCTTCAATGAGCCTTCATGGTTGTTAAGCGTTATCACAACAACTCCGAGAAAAAAAGAATAACCTATTATCCCTCGCAACCCATCAAACAATATATCCCTAGCAGGTTATCTCAATTTAAATAAAAGACCAGCATATCATTCATGAAAAGGAAGTCAAACCATGGCAGAAGACACCAAAGCAAACACCACCAGCATACTAAACAAACTGCGACCAACAAGACTACAGGCAATAGAGATCGGCATACTTACGGCAATATCCATCGTAGCTGCAATACTCAGAATACTTCCACTCCAATATGGAGCATATTTCAC
>CAZVMT010000127.1:0-8389 GCA_964628765.1 uncultured Candidatus Bathyarchaeia archaeon
AATAGGTATATTGCTACCCCTGGACTAAGAAAAACTCTCTAAACCTTTAAATAAGAATTAAAGATGGCTATATCTCATTTATACAAATTTACCCCCAATTGACCTATAAGCTTCCTCTTTGCTGAAACAATACAATAAAACCAATAAAGTAAATAAGAAATAGGACATTTTCTGACTCTTGAAAGCACAAAGGATTTTCTGGATGTATTTATAGAGGACTTGCAACTATATGATAGTCAGCTTAGTCGTGATCACGACATGGATAAAGATGGTGAAGTGATAAAGATTCCGGGTGTAATTTATAGGATGAATCTTAAGAAAGATCAGAAAGGAAGATTTATCCAAGGATAAGTATGGTTCCATCCTTTATAGAGCTTTTACAGGAAACTTTCATCCCAAAGTTGAGTAACTGGTCATGCAAATAAAAAAATGCCTTTGAGGGGCTGGAATAGCCTCACTGATTTTTAACTTGATCTTATCTCTCGTTTAACAAATTTGTTAAATGAGGTATAGTCCTGTCCTCCAACAGAATCATAAGTTGATATACGGTTTCTTATTCAATAATAATTGCTTGCTTTAACTCTCCTGGCATATGATTTCCTTGTCCACCCATCTTTTTGCGAGCTTCATCAAATAGCCAGTCATTGTTTTTAAATCGGGAGTCTGTTATAAAGTATGCTAAATTATTAACTGGTGAATAAACGCAATCCGGTTATATCCAATTCGGTTTTAATAGTTGCATGGTTTACTTAAGCTAATTTATATCAATAGTAAAAATGACTATTATCAGTCTTATATAAGTATATTAATATATACAAATATGAATAAATAGTATTAAAACAACCATTTCGAGGGTTGAAATCGCTTACCAATGATTTCCCGCATGAAAAAAACTATTTGTAACTGCTTTGATGACGTGTCAATTACTTTTATAAAGAAGGTTTCTACATGAAAACCGGATAAATTGTAAAACTTAATACATAAAATATAAGTAACATGATTGTAATATATATAAAATAATGTTACATTTGTGTTAGATTAATAAGAACAATTGAATTATAAAATAAAAGAATGAACTCAATAGAGAAGCTTGCTGAATCCATGATAAAAGCGGACTTAAGTGAAAAGTTTGATTTCGCCGAGAACAGTAATTGGGACATATTCTCATTGGGAGCTTTGTTTAGTAAGTTGCATGTTGAATACTTTACTGTAAAAGATATTGATATCAGTTCAAGAGTATTGAAGCATTGGATAGATATGGGGATTTTGCCAATTAAAAGAAAAAAGGGATGGAACAGATTTTCATTTGTTGAATATATATGGCTTAGGATTGTTTATATTTTGCGAACGTTTGGTTATCCATTGGAGATGGTTCTTATTTTGAAGAATGAACTTTTTGAACCATTTCCAGAAAAGGAGAAAGAACAATATGATGAAGGATTTTATCAAAAACAATATGATGAATGTGATGGGTTCATTTACCAATTAAGTTGGTTAGCTTTTGTATTGGTTATTGCGATCACTGAAAAACTTGATTTGAATTTGACTGTTTTAAGAACTGGTAAATGTCAAATCGTTGAAGCAAATGATCTACCTGAAATAAAATACCCCTTTCTTGCTATTTCTATTACACTTTTAATCAAAGATTTTATATCTAATGAGTTATATCACGGAATTGTTTCTAAAATAGGGATAATAACCCCAAAGGAAATGGAGATTCTTAATCTAATTAGGTCTAAACAACTAAAAGAACTAAAGATAAAATTCCGTAATACAGATAAAGAGATTGATTTAATTGAGAAAACAACTATTGACAAATTAGAGCTTGAATCCAGAGTATCTGATGTTATTTTAAAAGGAGGCTATCAAACAATTACAATTAAAACAGAGGATGGTATAATAATAGCTACTGAAAATATCATAAAAGAAAAACTTAAATAATGTTACTGAAAACCTCAGGACTATGGTATTATTTCGATTGCATACTGAAAACCTCAGGTGCAAGCGGCATGTTAAACAAAAATGCTTTCAGTAAATGACTGTAAAAAGATTTTGAATAAAACCGGTAGTTATACTGATGATGAAGTAAAGAAGATAAGACAATTCTTGTATGAACTTGTGGAAATAGAATATTACAACTTCAAAAACAATAATAATAATGAACGTAGTAATTTACACAAGAGTATCGACAGACGAACAGAAAGAAAAGGGATTTAGCCTTTCCGAACAGGAATCAAGACTCCGTAAGTATTGCAGAGATAAGGGATATAAGATCATACGTCATTTTGAGGATGATCATTCTGCAAAAGATTTCAACCGACCCGGATTTAATAAAATGCTTACATGTATTGAGGGAAAAACGATAAAACCAGATCTATTAATTTGTGTCAGGGTGGATAGGTTTTCCAGAAACGCTTTTGAAACCATGAAAATGGTCCAAAGATTGAATCGACATAAAGTTGAAGTTGAGTATGTTGAGGGTTTCATAAAGAATGACATGCCCGAAGATCTTTTAATTGAGATGATAAGCATTGTACTGCCACAAATTGAAAATGAAAGAAGGGGGATTAACACAAAAAGAGGATTAAGGGAAGCACAAAGAAATGGAAGGTGGATAACAAAGGCACCAAAAGGATACAAGTTTGACAGATCCTCAGGCACTTCGCTGTTGGTACCTAATAATGATGCGATCTTCATAAAAGAAGCATATGCGAAATATGCTACTGGTGCTTATGCCAAAGAAGAAATAAGAAAAGAACTTAATAAAGCTGGATTCAAATGTTCTAAACAACACCTCTGTAACATACTAAAAAATCCAGTATATACTGGAAAAATCCGCATAAAAGCATGGAAGAATGAACCAGAAGTAATTGTAGATGGTATCCATGAAGGCATCGTTTCTGAAGAGATCTTTGAAATAGTTCAGGAAGTGAATAAGAGAAGAAGAATTCAGCCATATAACAAAAAGACTATACAAGATGAATTTCCACTGAGGGGATATTTAATTTGTAATAATTGTGGTAGGAATATGACAGGAAGCGGATCAAGAAGCAGGAACAGAAATAAGTATTATTATTATCACTGCAATTATTGTGGTAATTTACGGTTTAGGGCTGATAGAAGCAATAAGAAATTCCTTGAATACTTAAGAACACTAAATGTAAAAAGTGAGGTATTAGAGCTCTATATGGCTGTATTACGCGATGTTTTTACACTTAAAGAAGGGAGAAATAACAAAGTAAGATTATTTGAAGATCAGCTGGCTGAAGCAAAGTCAATGATGGAACAGGTAGAAGATAAGTTTTTCTCAAATCAGATAGATTTAGACACATATCATAATGCAAAAGACCGGTACAAGAAAAATATATACGAACTGGAGGAGAAAATACAGAATCTTTATACTGTCCGATCTGATTATGACAAATATATTTCGGACGGTTTACCCCTGTTACAGAATATTGATGAATACTTTGAGAAAGCATCTACCACAACGAAGCAACGAATCATAGGTTCGATATTTCCGGGGAAACTGATTTTTAATGGAAATAACTATCGAACCGCTCGCATGAATGAAGTACTCTCCTTAATCCTAAGTAATGATAAGGCTTTGCAGGGAGTTGAAGCAAAAAAGGCCGACAATTTTGTCGACCAGTCAAGTAAGGCTCCCCTAAAGATTCAGTTATCGAACCAGTTTTATCATGACCTTAGGTTACTGTATGATCTTAAACCATATATCGAAAGTATGGCAATATAGCCTTTACAGGAGAAACATAGATATACAGAAGAATAACCTCCCTTGTTGGAATAGAACATATAATATATTGTGTATAATTATTTTTTGGAGAATTATTAGCTTATCCTATTCCTTAAGCAAATATATTTTTCATCACATTATGTCTTTAACTCCCGATGAAGAAGGATAAGAAAAAAAATGCTGGGTAGTATATACAATTTTTTAAAATGAATTTTCCATTTCACTACTTATGGGGGGAGTATACCTGTAATGATTGCTGATATGTGAAAATCTACTGATTCTTCAGTTTCTTGATCTCCTGTTTTATTTCCACTTGTGGATGTTAAGATACTAAAGCAAAGTTGTCTTTACTCAAAATGAAATGGCAATTAGATATTAAAGAAATTCTGATTGTCTTTTCCCCTCGAATCCGTGTCAAGGATCATATAGATTAGTTTCTTTGGATATATCATTAGGTTGAAGTAATTTTATTACTGTAAACTCAACAACTATTGTATCCACGAGGTATATAATAATATTGTTATTATCCAATATTTAAGCCCAATAGAGAAATGGCTGAAGAGAATGTTTTCGCAAAATATATTGAATCCCTTTTTATTAGAATCGTATTCCTAAATGGTTCGCTATTCCATTTAAACGAAAATATAAAGGGATTTGAGAAACTATATAGCAAATCAAAAAAAGGGAATAGAGACAATGACTTTATGATGGGTGCTCGGCTTGCAATTGCAGATGTATCAGGACCAACTGACAATGGAGCACTACACTTTTACGTGACTAAAGGAAAATATATCGTAACTGAATCAAACTTTATTGAATACAATGAAGGTATAGTTAACGAATTCGCTTCATTTGTTATCCTACAATCTTATGAATCCTTTAGGTTATTCTTAAAATCAGTCATCTCACTTTATTATTCTCGCAATCCCAAGTTAATTAAGAAACACAAGATTCTAAGGACCAAGAAATCCAATTTTTTGATCAGAATCTTTAATTCCCTATTTAATAGAAAGGTCAAGTGTTACGATATGACAGAAATTATGCAAGACCTAAATACAGGGAAATTTGATTCAAGACTCTTTAAATATCTTCGAAAAATTGCGAAACATTATAAGGAATTCGAGCGAACAAACAATCGAAATATTGATTTCTTAGAATTTTACAAGGTCTATGCCCTCTGTAGACATGCAATAACGCATTCAAATTCTATCATTGATAATTCGCAAATCAAACACTTTTCATCATACCAGAAGAAAGTTCTTAATTATTTCACAAATGAAGGGACACAATCTGGTAAAAGAATCAAGCTAAACCAGAAAGAGACAACTGAGATAATAGTTAGGGTATGTGAACATGCATTTTTAATATTTAAATCACTCTCGATCCAAGAAGGATTTGAATGGAAAATACTTAAGAACATGAAATAATGCTACAGGGCCTAACAAATCAGCAAATCCAATTGAAACTGTATTTGCTGTTGAAGGTTGCATTAAAAAAACAAAAAACACTAAATGAAGAAATGGAAGAATTTTGAATTATTGGTGGAGAAAATTTACAAAGAACTCGAGCCAAATGCAGTAGTGACCCAAGATGATAAAATTGAAGGATATGAAAGTAAGATAAAGAGACAAATCGATGTATCAATAAGAGATAAGATTGCAGGAGTTAACATTCTAATAATTGTTCAAGCAAAAGATTATAAAGATAAAGTTGACGTAAACGAAGTTGGAAATTTCGCTACTGTAATCAAAGATGTCAAAGCTTCTAAAGGAGTGATGATTTGTAATATGGGCTTCACAAAGGGAGCCCAAGGAATGGCAGAATCTTATGGAATAGATTTATTCTCTGCTCACGATGTTAATTTGCCAAGATGGAAAATTGATTACAATATGCCAGTCCTTGTGAGGCAAATTAAATTAAAAATAGAATTTAAATTTAAAGGAAAAGTTGAAACAGATGAAGAAAGAGAGGCAATTTCTAAACTGAATTCAAATCCATGGGAACAAGTGTTTTCAAAAGATAGAGTAAACGAATTAGAAAGTCCGCTTACAGTTTTTGCTCGGGAATGGAATAGTAAGAAGATTGAAATAAGACCAGGAAAGAATGTAATAAATTTCGTTTTGGATGAAAATGATTTGCTTTTTGTTAAGTGTGATAATAAATGGATTAGAGTCCTTTTTTATGACATATTTTTCGATGTTGAGGAGTCTTATTGGATTAAGAAGTTAAAACCTATTGAATTTAGAACATTGAAGAATTTAACAGATGAAGAATTGATAATTAGTCATGTTGAAGTAGATGAAAATGAGTTGAGACCATCGGAAGAAGACGGTTGGATAATAGTCAAAGACTTCAAAAATATTCCAATTGCAGATAAACATTTCATCTTCTATATGAATACAGAAATAATTTCAGAGGGTGAAGAATGGAGAGGCGAATTGGTTTATATGAAAGATTAACAAAAGAAAACTGAATATAACAATGTATAGCTGTCCATAGCGGTGAAATGCCGCCACATCAGATATACTGGACATTGGCTACAATATGAGATAGAATATGGCAAAGAAAAAGATTGTTCAAGTAAAAAATCCAAGAACTGGACGTTATGTAAAGATTGACAGGTCAAAAGGAAGAATAGTGTCCTCAAAAAAATCAGAAGGACCATACAAAGGAGTTCCAGTTGTAAGAAAAAGCAAGAAGAAATGATTATTTATCATCCATTTGAAGGCAATATTTCTTCTGACCCAGTTAAGTACGCACCAAATACCTGCTTTGTAATGACACAACTTGGAGATGATTTATGCCCTCACATTGTGAGAATAAGAAAAGTTGTTTCAAGAATCCTCAATAAATACGGCATAAAGGAAATTGATGCAGATAGCACGACTACAGGTGGTGATTATATGACCAAAATATGGAAACAAACATTTGCAAGTCCAATCGGAATTGCAATTATATCGGAAGGACTTACCGCAGAGACCATTGGAAATATATTCTATGAATTAGGACTAATGGATTCATATGGTAAGGAAACACTTGTTATTAAAACTCCGAATTGTGAAATTCCTTCAGATTTAAAGAGAACAGAATATATAGATGCTAAAAAACAATATTCAAGAAAGATTGAGTCCTTTTTGCACAATGTGAAAGAAAGAGCAGAGTACTACGAGCTTGTCGCTGAACAAATAGAGCCTGGTGATCCAGTTCAAGCTATTGATTATATGAGAAGAGCATATTTAATATCTGGTGATACAAGGATAAAAACTAGGGCTTCTGATTTATTTCAGGCACGCAAAAATGAGATTGATAAGCAATCCAGATTCTTCATCAACGATTTTTTAAGAAAATGAAATACTATAGTCAACATCCTAGATAATCTATAGCCTAACTGCTTAAGATGAGAAAGTTACGAGCATATATAGTGATTTTTTTATTCGTATTTAGCTGTTTAGTATATCTGATATATAGAGAAAATATCATCCTGTATGAATGGATCGAAAAACCTATTTTGAATAATTTACAGAGCATAAATCTTCCAAATTGGGTATTGTATAACTTACCTGATGCTGTTTGGGTAATGACTTTGCTTTATTGCTTAATATATATATGGGATTTTAAATTAAAGAGAGCAAATAGTCTTTGGATAATTCTTCCGATTTTCATTGCTTTTAGCATTGAGTTTGGGCAAAAGTATAATTGGTTAAATGGGACGTATGATAAAATAGACTTGGTTTTTATATTAATAGGTTCCTCAATTCCTCTATTTGATCTAATAAAAACACATTATCATGAAAAAACAATTCATTAGACCACTATCAGCATTAGTTGTAATCGTATTTTTTCTGTTTTTAGCTATTGCATCTACTGAGAATGACAGTTCCACTTCATCATCCTCTGTAAACGTATCAATAGAGGATGTAAAAATAGTTAAGGAGTATAGCAATGCCTGGGCTGTAAAAGGGAAAATTAGAAACAATACAACTCACTCGATCAAAGGAGCCGTAAAAATTAAGTTCATAAATAATAATGGTGACATTGTTCATAGTAATCGAGCATTCGTAAATGATGGCGATTCATTTGATCCAGGACAAGCTGCAAATTTTGAATACTTTACTGACCCTAAAACATTTGAGGATGTTGTTGATTTTAAGATTGAATTTTATGAGCGTTAGATAATAAATTATACCCAAAAACTCTGGAAATGATACGTAACATTCCGAATCTAAGAAGACTTTGTATGTTGGGTGGGGTTAGATACCTTTCATGGAAGATCTTGACTCATAAGTGGAGTGGTTTGGTGAAATTGAAGAAAATCTAACCTTATTCTCCCCTCTAATCCAGAACAAGGATCATAAAATCCTAATCCCTTGCATAAATCCATTGAATGGAGTAATTTTATTACTATAAACCAAACAACGATTGTATCCAAAAAGTATATAATATCTAAGTTATTCTCCAATCGTTGAATGCAACTTTTAACGATGAAAAAAATAACCACAATTGTAGCTTTATTAATAATTGTTACTACATCTTTCGGACAGTATACAGTAAAAGTTACACAAGGAAAATCCTATGCGGATTTAGATGTAAAAATTTCTGATAATATTATCTCTGAAGATTTGGGAGTAGAAATTA
>CAZVMT010000128.1:0-8352 GCA_964628765.1 uncultured Candidatus Bathyarchaeia archaeon
TAAACTATTAGCCTCTTCGGTTTAATCTCAATCTTCAGAAACTAAGAGTGAATCCTGAATACCTCACACTGAGCTTGCGTATCCACAATACAGTTCTCTAAAAGAAAGGGGTTCTACTCGATCTTCGAGAATCTCCATAAGACAATCGCAAGTAACAGAATGCCTCCTGCAAACGCTATCTGACCAACGATGAGCGGCATGCGCTGGTGCCGCCGTCTGCAAGATTAGATGAAGTATCCGAGATTCACCTCCCATTCCATGTTTAGAGATGCGCAAGTGCTCTCCCATACACTATCCGCACATATTATGAGTAACAATCTACAGACAGTAAAACTTTGATTGAGTGATTAAATAACATTTCTGATTAAAAGAAACCAGATACGATAAAGCTCTTGATTATATCGCCCTAGATTACCCCAGTGGACTCAGCTAAATCGATAGCAGTCTTCTCATCCAACTCAACCTTATTCAAAATAGTATACCTTTCCGGTCGAATAGACTTGGCTAGCCGTAAAGCCTTGATAATGGTCTTATCGGATATCCCCAGCTCCTCAGCGGTCGTAGGCGCACCGATGGTCTTAAGGCTCTCCCTGATAGTACCCCAGTTTAACCCATGAAGCTTTGCCATCATAATACTCCCCACACCACACTGCTCGCCATGCAAGGCAGGCTTCTCAGCGATCTGGTCTAATGCGTGACTAAACAGATGAGAAGACCCGCTAGTGGGTCTGCTGCTCCCAGCGATACTCATGGCGACTCCACAGCTCACCAAAGCCTCCAGAAGAGTCCTGACGCCTTCTTGAGTCCGTTGCCTGATGATCTGCGCCCTCTCCATCACATGTTGGCTGCTCATGAGGCTCAGGCTTCCAGCGTAGCCACCATAATAATCACCATTCTCCCTATGAGCCAATCTCCAGTCACGCACCTCCACAGCCTTACATATCATATCACCACACCCAGCGGCGGTAAACCTGTAAGGCGACTCCTGAATGATCTTACTATCCATAACCACGGCGATTGGTGACCCAGCTGCGACGCTGTATGGTCGCTCGGAGCCCTTCAATGAGGCTAGATTACTAGCTATCCCATCATGACTTGCTACAGTTGGTACGCTTATGAAGAATCGACCGGTCTCAAAGGAGGATACCTTTGCTACATCGATGTTTCTGCCACCACCGATGCCGAGGACCACCTCAGCACCACTGGAATCGATCTCTTTTTTCACTTTATCAACGGTCTCGCGGGTCGCGCTTGAGACAAATAGAGTACATGTGTTGATATCCTCTGACTCCAGCAGCCTCTCTGTTTTCTGTCCCGCAACCTGATATGTGGTATCGCCGGTGACGATCAAGGCGCTGCCGTAATCAAACTCTCTGCAGATAGAACCAAGCTTCTCAAGCACATTCTCGCCTACCAGAACCATCCTAGGCAGGTCGATCCGGTGTATTGAGTTCATTTTTTGCTCAGTCAAATCGATGCAGACCCTTTATAGATACCGAATAATCACTTTCCAATATACAAATATGTTTGCTATTTGAGGAATGTTTTTAAAAAAGAGAGGTTTTTAAGGTACTTGGTCTTCCTTCTAGGGATACCTCTCGTATTATTTATAGGAGATAAATCAATGTCAAAGGAACTAGGAATCCTTAAAGGCACAACTACTGTCGGAGTCGTCTGCAACAATGGCGTCATACTAGCCACAGATACACGTGCCACCATGGGAAACTTCATCGCAAGCAAACACGCCAAAAAAGTCTACAAGATAACAGACCACCTAGCCATGACCATAGCGGGTGGAGTAGCGGTCGCTCAACGAGTGGTCGAGATACTAAAGGTAAACGCCACCCTGTATGAGCTAGAGAAAAACAGGTACATGCCGGTCCAGAGCGCAGCACGGCTAGTGCAGACCCTGCTATTCAGTAACAGGGAAGTAGGAGCCCCCCTGCCCATGCAGGCAATCGTCGGAGGATACGATGAGACCGGTCCACATGTCTATAACCTCGACCCATATGGTAGCTTGACAGAGGAGACCATGGTCTCAACAGGCTCAGGGAGCCCCTATGCTTACGGTGTACTTGAGGCACAGTTCGTGGAAGGCAAGAAAGTTGATGAGATGCTCAGCGTAGTTGTGAGAGCCGTGGATAGCGCCATGAAACGTGATGTGGCTAGCGGTGACAGCTTCGATGTAGCAGTCATCAATGGTGATGGATTCCGAGAGCTTACCCTTGAGGAGAAGCAATCGATTTTAAACAGTTGAAGTAAAAAATGGAAAACCAGCAGGGCCTAACATACAGCGAGATAAGGCAAGCGATCCTAGACAAGATACCGGCACAAGTAGGTATAACACGTATCGAGTTTGAGGGACCAAGACTTGCCATCTATTGCCAGAAACCAGAGATACTACAGGAAAACAGCCACATAGTGGGAGAGATAGCGGGAACCATAAAGAAGCGGATTGTGATACGCAGCGATCCCTCGGTACGCATGAATGAGCTACAGGCAGAACACATCATTAAGGATATTCTGGAAGAGGCTGGCCTTGTTCAGGCATATTTTGACCCTGCCCTCGGCGAGGTTGTATTAGAGGTAGAGAAACCAGGCGTCGCCATTGGAAAAAACGGCTCAAATGTTCTAGATATAGTGCAGAAAACCCACTGGAGCCCCAACTTTAAGCGGAGCCCACCTATCCCATCCATGACCATCAAACAGATCAGGGGATTCCTCTACAGCAAGAGCAAGGATCGTGAAAGAGTCCTCAGGGAGACAGGGGAATCAATATTCAGACCCATCTATCAACCGAGCGGTGACGTCAGGATCACATTCCTAGGAGCTAGCAGGCAAGTTGGACGTTCGGCTATTCTAGTGAAGACCCGTGAGAGCGAGATACTCATGGACTGCGGCATCAATCCGGGAAGTAGAAACGCCATCAACACGTATCCCAGGCTAGATGTCGAGGAATTTGACCTAAGCAGACTCGACGCTGTGGTGATCAGCCATGCCCACCTTGATCACTGCGGATTCCTACCATATCTTTACAAGTATGGATATCAGGGACCGGTCTACTGCAGCGAACCCACCGCCAGCGTAATGACACTGCTCCAGAGCGACTACATTGATGTAACCAATAAAGAGGGCAAGGTCCCACCATACAGCCCCGAGGACATCAGCGAAGCTATTCTTCATACTATCCCACTTGGGTATGGTGAGGTTACTGATATCTCGCCAGATGTCAGGTTGACGCTGCACAACGCAGGCCACATATTGGGCTCATCCATATCCCACCTCCACATAGGAAAAGGGCTGCACAACGTTGTCTATACGGGTGACTTCAAGTATGGCCCAACCGCGTTACTCCAGCCGGCTTCAAGCTACTTCCCCAGGGTCGAGACCCTGATCATGGAGTCAACCTACGGTGGACCAGATAATAATACTCCGAGCAGAGACGAAACAGAAGGCTTCTTCGTAGAGATATGCAACAATATTCTCAAGAAAGGTAAGGTCCTGATACCGGTGCCCGCCATGGGACGTGCACAGGAGATCCTCATGGTCATAAACCAGTACATGAACAACGGCAGCCTACTACAGGTGCCTGTCTACATCGAGGGAATGATAAGCGAAGCCACAGGCATACATACAGCTTACCCCGATTATCTAAGCCACGAGGTAAGAGACCAGATACTAAAAGATGGCATCAACCCCTTCGAGAGCGACTACTTCACCGTCGTGAAACAGCATGACATGCGGGATGAGATAGTCGAAGGAGGCCCTTGCATCATCATTGCCACAGCGGGTATGATGGAGGGTGGCCCCGTGCTTGAATACTTCAAACGATTGGCCCCTGACGAGAACAATGGCCTCATATTTGTTTCATACCAAGTGGCGGGGACAATGGGTCAGCGTGTCCAGTCAGGGATGGGATCAGCCCAGCTCTATGGAAACGATGGCAAGATGGAGATCATCAACATAGCCATGAGCATCCACACGGTACAGGGATTCAGCGGCCACAGCGACAGGAGACAATTAATGAACTATGTTAAGCGGCTAAGGCCGAGTCCAAGAAACGTGTACGTCGTACACGGTGAAGAGACCAAATGCAACCACCTCGCTAGAAGCGTCTCCAAGCTACGTGGGATAAGAGGACACAGCCCAAGGCTACTGGATACAGTTTCTTTGGCTTAATCTCTGCTACGCCAGATCTGGATATTCTTGGGGGTTATTATTACCCTTTCTTCTCCTAGACGAGCGATATCGCCCTCAACTAGGTTGGCGTACTCGTTGAGTTCATTGATGCCCCGTTTCACGTCCTCGATGTTGGTCTTGGCTAATGGGGCGACGTTGCAGATTACGATGTTGCCTGCACGGACCTCGGCTTTAATGATGTCGATGTCCTCGTAGGCTCTGAGCGGTATAGCTTTGATGTATCGGACGTTCTGGAGTTCCTTCTCCTCACCGTTCTTTCCCACTAATCGATCTAGCAATCCACTCATCTCTGCATCACTTTTCTTCATTATTTATGGTATATGGAGGTTGTATAGATGTTTCCTGTTTTGGGCTTATATTATTATCCTATTTATAGATGGTTTTCAATGGCATCTGGGAGGATTTTTATTGCCGTAGAGGCGTTTTTTGGTTGAAACAAGATGCTTTTCCTCAGCGACGCGGATATAGCCCGAAAACTCACCATGGCTGAAACCATAGAGACAGTAGAGCAAGCCTTCAAGGAATACGCCAAGGGAAACGTGGTGCTCCCAACCCGCAGCACCATAATGATACCAAAGCACAATGGATCCATAAGCTTCATGCCAAGCTACCTCACAGAGCTAGAGGCACAGGCAACTAAGATCATCAGCATATACCCGGATAACAGGGAGAAGGGATTACCCACTACGGTCGCCTGGATCGTTGTAAACGATCCTGGGACAGGTATGGTGAAGGCGTTCATGGACGCGACTTACCTAACAGCCATGAGGACAGGAGCCATCACGGGAGTAGCAGCCAAATATCTCGCACCAGATGATGCAAAGACGGTTGCCATATTCGGTGCCGGTGTGCAGGGAAGGACCCAGACATGGGCAGCGTGCACCGTCAGAGACATCGAGAAGGTCTATGTCTTTGACTTGTACCCTGAGGCGAGGAAGCGGTTCTCAGAGGAGATGACAGAGAAACTGGGAATCGAAGTGGTACCGGCAGAGTCTGGTGAGGAGGCATGCAGAGACGCGGATATAGTCTTGACGGCTACCACGAGCCCAAAGCCCGTGATAAAGAGGGAGTGGCTGAAGGAGAAGGTACATGTTAGCGCCATAGGCGCGTTTTACCCGGATTGGAGGGAGCTTGACACAGCCACAGTGGCAGAGTCAAAGCTGGTGATCGATGACCGAGAGGGCATAGAGTTGGAGGCAGGGGATATATTGATCCCCATTCAGGAGGGCGCTATTACCTGGGATCATGTTCACGCCGAACTCAAAGAGCTGGTCTCGGGACAGAAGGTTGGACGGACCCCGGGTGACACGATTACTGTCTTCAAGTCGGTTGGTATAGCGATACAGGATAGCAGTGTTGCTAATCTGGTTCTCAGTAAGTTTGGATACTAGTTTTCTTGTTTTGTATCCATTTTTTGGCTTGATTGTTCACGGTTTGATTTTATCCTATAGTATTAACTACAGGGTTGATTTGACAAAGATCAGCCTTTCTGAGGAGTTTCTAGATGAATTTCAGATCGAAGACGATCCTTTCGACTGGATAATTGTCTATGATTTTATCGATGGGAAACCGAATCCAAACTTTTGGAAAAATCTTGAAAAAATGAAGAGCATTAGCTCTGTAAAGAGGGTCCAATATAGTGTCTTGATAGCCAAGTCAGAAGGGGAGGCGAGGGCTGTGGCGAAACTTGCCGAATATTATGGTGCTGATACTTTGATGTATCGATGTATTGAGATTTGCTGATGGTGTAGTATTAACTATAGGGTAGTATTGACTATAGGGTTGTAGGGCGAAGAGGAAAATTGTTGAAACCATCAAAGCTGCCTATAGTATTGACTATATAGTATTAACTACACATCCAAAACCCTCATTGTTTTATCCCAGAAACCACATTAAACACAGATTCATCGTTTCGAGGTGCAATGAAACGCCGAAAAAATACCAGGTGACCATAGACAACGACCACTGCAAGGGTTGCCTTCTATGCGTTCACGTATGCAACACCCGAGGGGGAAAGATTCTGAAAGAGTCAGAGAAAAAGACAGCGCTCGGAGGCACCCAGCCAATCGTGGATGGTGACTGTATCGGGTGCAGATGGTGCGAACGCTACTGCCCAGACTTCGCCATAAACGTGGAGGAGATTAACGATGCTTAAATCAGGGAGACATTTGGCGCTTGGCAACGTTGCCTGTGCTGAGGGCGCCATAAGGGCAGGGTGCAAGTTCTTCGCTGGATACCCGATTACTCCTGCGAGCGAGATCAGTCACCACCTGTCAGGAGAATTACCCAAGGTGGGTGGGGTCTTCATGCAGATGGAGGATGAGATCGCCAGTATCGCAAGCATCATAGGTGCGTCATGGGCTGGGGCTAAATCTATGACGGCTACAAGTGGTCCCGGTTATGATTTAATGATGGAGAATGTGGGGTATGCCCACATGACCGAGACCCCGTTGGTACTCGTTAATGTCCAGCGGAGCGGACCCAGCACAGGGCAATCCACTGATCCCAGTCAGCAGGATATCTATCAAGCAAAATATGGTAGCCACGGTGATTATGAGGTAATCGCCATCACTCCTTGGAGCGTCCAGGAGATGTTTGACCTCACCGTCAGGGCGTTTAACCTAGCCGAGACCTATCGTACGCCTGTTATGTTGATGAGTGACGGCTTGATTGGCCACATCAAGGAGAGGCTCAATGTACCAGAGAAAGTAGAGGTAGTCAACAGGAAGAAACCCACAAGCAAGGACTGTACTCCTTGGGGTACTGATGATCCCAGCGGTGTCCCTGAGATGCCTGCCTTCGGCGAAGGATACAGGTTATTGGTCACTGGGAGCACTCATCGTCCTGATGGGGTACGTAACTTTGCCCCAGAGTATCATAAACAGATCGTCTACAGGATCAGGGACAAGATATTGAACGCAGAGCCCAAGATCAGAGACATCCACACAGAGCACATGGATGACGCTAAGATCGCTGTCCTCAGCTTCGGGGCGTCCGCAAGACCTAGCGTCGAGGCTGTTGAACAGGCGAGAAAACTGGGAATCAAGGCTGGACTATACAGGCTCAAGACCATCTGGCCCTTCCCGGAGGAGCCAGTCAGGGAGATTGCTGAGCAGGTTGATACCATCATCGTGGTTGAGATGAATGTGGGCAAGCTTGTGAAGGAGGTTGAACGAGTGGTCTGTGGACAAGCAAAGGTAGTCTCACTGGGTAAGGTGGGAGGTCAGTTGCCTTACGCGCGTGAGGTTTTAGATGTAATAAGGAGGAATCTTTGATGAAGAGCCTATTCGAGTATAGAGACCAGTATGTGCGGAGTCAGCCATCGGCGTTCTGCCCGGGATGCGGTGGAGGCATTATACTTAACTGCTTCTTACGTGCTATCGATGACCTTGGAATTGACCAGGACACGATACTTGCTGTCTCGGGGATCGGTTGTACCGCTTGGATACCTAGCCCTAACTTCAACGGGGATATGTTGCATACGACCCATGGTAGAGCCATCGCCTTCGCCACCGGTGCCAAGGCTTTCAACCCGGAACTCACTACGGTGGTGTTCACTGGGGATGGTGACGGGGCTGGTATCGGTGGGAATCATCTGATCCACGCTGCTCGAAGGAATATCGACTTGAAGGTCATCCTCGTCAATAACATGAGCTACGCCATGACTGGGGGCCAGATAGCGCCTACCACTATGCATGGGGAGACCACTGTGACCAGTCCATATGGTAACCCGGAGTTCCCATTCGACATCACCCAGCTTGTGAAGGCTGCGGGAGCGAGCTATGTTGCCAAGTGGAGTACATACCATGTGATTGAATTAACAAACGCCATCAAGGAGGCGCTCCAGCACAAGGGATTCGGTTTCATCGAAGTATTGAGCCAGTGCCCAACGCAGCAGCGTAGGATATTCAACCTCAGAGGACCACTGGACACTCTACCCCCGCGGATACTTGACATGTTCATGGAGAGCACATATAATAGAAACCGGGAAACACGAGGTGGTTATCTATACGCGGTACCCAAGACCAGTGTGGAGAAGACGCTCAAGGAAGCCAGTGGGCTTGGCTCAGCCAAGATCGTGGATCACATGGGTTTTGGGCAGGTGGTTTGAGTGGATAACCCGGATACTGAGGCTTTGAGGGCGAAGCTTGA
>CAZVMT010000129.1:0-8327 GCA_964628765.1 uncultured Candidatus Bathyarchaeia archaeon
GTAGGGCCTGATTCGGGCTGAATATCAGGGTGACATTGGTTTTGATGCCGAGTTTTGTTAATTCCTTTGTTGCCTTCAAGCCTTCCGCTGTCATCGGTATCTTGATAACGATATGCTCCCCGTACTCAGCTAGCTTCTTGGACTCTTTGACTAGTTCCTTGGCTGTGTTACTCACTGCCTCGACGCTGATGGGTCCCTTTACAATCTCTGCGATCTCCGCGACTACCTCGCTGAATACCCTACCTGAGCGGGCGATCAATGTTGGATTGGTTGTTACCCCATCGATGATGCCCATATCCCAGTATTTCTTGATGGCATCGATCTCGGCTGTATCGATATAGATTTCCATGATATTACTTCCTCGTCTTCTCAATTAATTCTTGGGCTGATGCCGCTATATGATCTGCGGTCAACCCATGATGTATCAGTATCTCGATCTGCTCCCGCGCGGTCTCACCGAACATGTCCTCTACACCCATTATTTTCATAGGGGTCGGGTAGTTCTCTGATAGTGCTTCAGCTACGGCTCCACCCAAGCCTCCATGTATCTGATGCTGCTCAGTGGATACCACTCGCCCGGTCTTCTTTGCTGATTTTATCAATGCTTGTTTGTCTAGGGGCTTCAAAGTATGAACATTCAACACCTCAGCATCAATCCCAGCTTCAGCGAGCTTCTCAGCAGCCATCAAAGCGTAGCAAACCTGTGAACCAATAGCCGCAATAGTAACATCATTGCCTGTCCTAATCACCTCGACTTGTCCGAGCTTATACTCATAGTTCTTCTCAAGAACTGGCTCTTTCTCCCTACGCAGTCGTAGATATGATGGCCCCTTTATCCCCATAACAGTGTCCAGTGTGTTCTTGGTCTCCTCAGCATCACATGGCACCAATACCTTGAGGTTAGGGATTACTCGGGTTATAGCTAGGTCCTCGATTGCTTGGTGGCTTGCACCATCTGAGGCACAGGATAACCCACCGTGGGATGCCACCAACTGAACATCCAGCTTATCGTGGGCAACCAGATTCCGTACCTGATCCCATGCTCTACCTGTCTCGAAGTAAGCGAAGCTCGATGCAAATACTTTCTTGCCCCCCAGAGCCAGTCCAGACGCAAATGCGACAAGGTTTTGCTCCGCTGCTCCTACATCGAAGAACCGTTCAGGGTATTTTGCTGAGAATTTGTTTGTCCTGGTTGATGCGCTGAGGTCTGCGTCAACCACGGCTATATCTGTGTTGGCTCCGTTTTCTTGGAGCCATTCACCATAGGCGTCTCTTGTAGCTTTCAGCGACATTATTGTACCTCTCCTAGCTCGGTTAGAGCCTGTCGTAGTTCCTCATTGTTTGGCGCCTTACCGTGGAAGCCTACGTTGTTCTCCATGAATGAGACTCCCTTTCCTTTTACTGTGCTGGCGATTATCACCGATGGCTGCCCCTTGTGCTGCTCAGCCTTCTTGAAGGCTTCAATCAATTCATCGTAGCTGTGTCCATCACATTCAATGACGTTCCAGTTGAAAGCCTTCCACTTATCTGGGAAGGGCTCTAAACATACGACATCCTCGGTGCATCCATCTATCTGCAGCATGTTTCGGTCAACGATGGCGGTTAGATTATCCAGCTTGGAGCTTGGCGCCATCATGGCTGCCTCCCAGACAAGACCTTCATCACATTCACCATCCCCCAGCAAACAATAGACCCGGGTTTTTTTACCATCGATCTTTGCTGCTGCTGCGATGCCTGCTGCTACGCTGAGGCCGTTGCCGAGGCTTCCCGAGGATATCTCTACGCCTTTGGTTTTCATGGCGTCTGGGTGGCCTTGCAGTATCCCACCGTATTTTCTGAGCTGGTCAACGGATCTTGGGATGTATCCTGCCTCCATCAGCACAGTGTAAAGGAGTGGGGCTGAGTGGCCCTTGCTGAGCACGAACCTGTCTCGCTCAGGGTCATCTGGGTCTCTGTTCATTTCGTGGAAGTAGAGTGTTAGCATTATCTCTACGCTGCTGAGGCTTCCTCCTGGGTGTCCTGATCCTGCGTCGTGGATCATCTTGAGGAGGTGGATTCGGGTTTTCGTAGAAAGCTGTTCTAGTTGGGGCACAGTGAGCTTTGTGTTCATTTATTCACCAGCGGAATTGGTAATACACGGATTCCATGTGTTTAAAATCTTCTTTAAATCAACCATCAGATGCTTTTAGGTTACGTGGAGAATTAACATATGGGTGTTAATATTACCATAGATGGTTTATGGTTGTTCATAGGTGATTTTTATCGTTATCTTGGTCTCTGGGTTCCTGAGTTCATCTACTAGACTCAAAGGTATGTCTATGGCTGCTTTATCTGAGGCTACCATGAGGGTTCTCCCACATGTGTAGCTGCTTTTCCGAGCAACCATGTCCATGGGGTCGATGTAGGTTAGCTCAGGGTGCCCTCTGCCTGTTGCTGTGAATACGTGGTTCCTAGTTTGGAGGGTGAATGTAATTACTGTGCCTGGGTCTTTGGCGTCTTCTTTTACCTCTGCTGGTAGCTGTGCTAGCCCGGTCTCGGCGTTGACCGCTATGATGCAGTCTCCTCTCTTGGTTAGGTGTGGCTCTGTTGTTGTCATTAGTGTTGTCTTGTGTTTTGATGTTACGTTGGGGTGGCCTTGGGCTCTGTATTGGATGATGTGTTTCATCGTTATATTTCCAGGATGTTGATGAGTAGGCGTTTTAATTTGTCCATTATGGTGTTTTTGTTGTTTTCCTGTGTCTTGTAGAGTTTGAGTTCTTCTATTGTCATCCTTATGTCTTCTAATATTAGGTGAAACGCGAAGACACCTAGTAATACTCCGAGGCTCAGGTTCCAGCTGAAGGCGCTTATGAAGCGTCTTGAGAAGTAGACTGCTATTAGTGCTACGAGTGCTAGGTGGCTGCGTCTGAGGTTGGATTTGTGTCTGTAGAGGAATGTGAGTAGCTCGCTGCCGACGTAGCCTGCTCCGAGTCCCATGAGTAGTGGGTGGTTGATGAGTGCTCCGATGATGCTGAGTATGGCGCTTAGTATGCCTCCTGGGTACTCTATTTGGCGGTTGAAGGGTATCTCTGTGCGTGTGTAGGCTCGTCTGAGGTATCGTGTTTTTCCTTGTTTTCTTATTTGCCAGCTGAGGTTCCAGTCTTCTGCTCTTTTGGCTTCTGCGTAGCCTGGGCTGGCTCTGTATGCTTTTCTGGTGTATGCCATGTTGGCGCCTTGGAATAGTCCGAAGGTGCCTTGCATTATGCCGCTGCACCAGCAGTAGAAGCTGCTTAGGGGGTTTTTGTTTAGTGGTCTGAAGGCTCCTCCTACTGCTGCTACTTTGGGGTCTTGGAATGGTTTTGTGAGTTCCATGATCCAGGTTTCTGGTGCTATGCAGTCGGCGTCTGTGGTTACTATGATGTCGCCTTTGGCTTCTAGTGCTCCTAGGTCTCGCATCTGGGCTAGGGTGTAGCCGGGTCTGATGAGTACTTTGTCGCAGTATTGTTGTGCTATTTCTGGGGTGCGATCGATGCTTCCGTTGTCGATGAGTATGAGTTCTACTGTTTGTGTTTGGCGTCGTATTGATTTGAGGCAGTCCTCGATGATGGTTTCTTCGTTGAGGGCTGGTATTACGACGCTGATGTTCATTGTTGGGGCTATGGGTTTTGTTTTGGATTATATAGTTTGCTGTGGTGGTTGGAAAGATTTAAGGGGTGGAGTGGTTTCTTTTGGGGGTGCTGGGCTGGTGGTTCAGTGGTAGAATGCTTGGTTGGCAATCAAAAGGTCGGGGGTTCAATTCCCTCCCAGTCCACCACTATTTTTTGGGGTCGGTTGGTGGGGGTTCGGTGCGTTTTTTCGGGTGTGAATCTGTGATATTTTGTGTGAATTATGGTGGAATGGTGATAAAATCATCGATTAAGTACATTTTCATGTAACAAGTATATTGAATTTCCCGCAGTATAACAATAAGTTTAGAAGTTATGGATGTTTTCTGGTTTATGATTATCCATTATCCCATTTAGGTCAGAGATATCCTTGATTTGAATAGTCTTTAACCTCTTTGTCCAGTTTTTGATCAACTTTTTCCAGTATCTTAAACTAAAATGATCACCCCTTTATAATATCCGAGAATAAATGATTGAAGAAAAGAAATTCATCGCAGAAGAGCACCCGAAAGGGGATAGGTACCAGTTATTTATGTTGGGTCTGTTTTTTGCTATCTGGGTAATCGATTCATTCGTTGTACGGGCTACCCTCCTCGATTACCTTGTTCCTTGGTATCTAAGAGTGGTGGCTGGGGCGTTGATAGTTATCTTCGGGGCTTATCTTGTTAATGAGTCTCATAAGATGGTTATCGATTCAGGGGTGCCTGAGTTCATAGACTGGGGCGTCTATTCTTTAGCAAGACACCCCATGTATCTTGGTATCATGGTGATTTATCTCGGAATATTTTTCTTAACGATCTCAGCTGCTTCACTATTAATCCTAGCAGGAATCTTCTATGTCTATGATAGGATAGCAGAATATGAGGAGACCCAGATAATAGAGAATATAGGAGAAAGATACCTCGAATATCGTAAAAAGACCCGTAGGTGGTTTATCCTCTGAGGCAGCAGCTATGAAGAAAAGGATTGAAGAGAAAACATCGCGGACAGCTGAATATACCTGTTCGTCACGGGCTGCATCATACTGTGAGAAATCTAGTTTTTATCACAGCGAGGATCACATTGCAGCCCAAATGGTGCCATGGTTCGTTAGACTATTAATCCAGAATGGTTTCATCAGAAAATCACTTTTATCTGTAATGGCTCCAAAAGGCGCCTACGAGTATGTGATAGCCAGAACCAAGTACATCGATTCTGTCTTCAAGCAAGCTGTTTCTGAAGGCGTTGAGCAGGTTCTGATTTTCGGAGCAGGATTTGACTCTAGAAGCATCAGGCTTCTCACCACCGAAAGCTCAGTTAAGGTCTATGAGGTTGATGCACCAGTCACCCAGCAAGCCAAGAAGGGGAGACTAGTAGAGATTGGTGTTGGATTACCTGAGAACACTGTGTATGTTCCCGTTGATTTCAACAAGGAAGACCCAGAACAGAAACTAGTTGAGAATGGGTTCCAGCATGGTAGGCGTTGTCTCTTCATCCTTGAAGGCTTATTGATGTATCTGGATGAGAGCGCTGTAGAAGAGACCTTCAGCCTAATCGCTCGTTTGGGTGCACCAGGGAGTCTCGTCTTGTTTGATTATATCTACTCCAGTGTGTTAAGGCATGAAGAGAGATACTATGGTGAAGAGGATATGCACAAGAACGTTAAAGATGTGGGCGAGCCTTGGGGGTTCGGTATAGATGAGGGAACTGTCGAGGCATATCTCAGTGAAAAGAATCTACGTGTATTGGAGGAGCTTGACAGCGCTGAGCTTGAACGCAGATACTTCACAGGAATTGATGGTTCAGTTTTAGGTAGGGTGAACGGTACTCATAGCATTGTATTAGCAAAGTCTATGTAATAAAATTACATTTTTTCTCCATGGCTTTCCTGAGCTAAATAACATAATAATAAGTTACTTGTAAAAAAGCTCGTATTCATCCAATACTTCGTAGAGTTTGTTGACAGAGTCAT
The DNA here is from genome assembly GCA_964628765.1 of uncultured Candidatus Bathyarchaeia archaeon. Classification (GTDB taxonomy): domain Archaea; phylum Thermoproteota; class Bathyarchaeia; order TCS64; family TCS64; genus RBG-16-57-9. Next base: position 5,596 of record CAZVMT010000129.1, read on the forward strand.
GAACCATCTTCTCGCTCTTTCCACCAGTACAAACAATCTTCCCTGAGCTGAAAAGAAGCAAGACCGTCTTTGGGTCACTCATCCTATATATCAATCCAGGAAACTGCTCGGGCTCATACATCACATTATCAAGTAAATCAGCCGCCGTCTCCAAGTCAACTTTATTATGCAAATTAGCCGAGGCGACCATATTCTGAATTACGATAACTGGTTTCCCCAAGACAATAATCCCACTAGCCTTGAGTTCTTTTACAACCTTGTGTATAGCCGATATTGCTAGTTTCTCGGATTTAGCCCCAGTGCAGACCATCTTCCCGGTGCTGAATATGAGTGTGGCTGTTTTGGGTCGCTTCAGTCGGAATACGAGGCCAGGGAATCTATTGGGGCGATACTCGGTGTTTACGAAGTTTTTCAGTATGTCATTCAGGTTAAATTTCTGATTGAGGGTGGCTGAGGCTACTACGTTTTGAATAGTGATTTCCATGTCTATCGCATTTTGACCACTATTTATTGTTTCTAAGACATTAGTCATATCATCACTTTTCTGAAATTTTATAGCTTAACCCGATGCCTCAGGCTAAATACAAAACCAAACATCAGTTATCTGCGCTTATTATAAGGGTTGGGTTATACGACGCAGATCTGTATGTTTGAGTTCTCCATTCAATTCGGTAACAGGATAATTCTTCACATTTACTCTGCCTGAGCCAGAAAATAGTAAGTCTGCCATATATGCATCCACTTAAATGTGTTAAGGACCTGTATCTAGTAGCAGGATTCTTCGCATATACTCGTGTGCGAATATTGTGCAGTGATCTTATCTTGAAAAATATATTAGAGGAGAAACACCGAAAACAGGAAATTCTCGATGGAATAAGCCAGAACCTAAGTTATAGGCAGATAGCCTACAATATTGGGATCCGCCGCCGTGCATTAATACGAGACATTAACGCCATGCGAAGAACAAGAGACCCTGAATTGTTAGATGCACAACGTGTCGCAGAGAACAGAATTGATGAGGAGAAAAAGGCTGCATCTAAGACTCGTGAAAAAAAATTCTATGATATGACCGGTATGACACTAATAGAGAAATCATTCCAAAATATGGTTAATTTCTATAAACCAGAGTTAATTCATATAATAAACAGTGATGACCAGATAGCCGCAGTCAGAAAACTACCTACAAGTGTCCGTAAAACATTGACCAAGAACAACATCCTGACAAAGAGAGGTAATGTCGAGGTCACCCAGAAAGCACTTGAAAAACTTCTATAACATATTTTGATAAAAGAGGGCGTTCCATTGGGAACAGAGTGAATAAGAGTTAATTGGTCTTCATCCTTATGGCTTCACATTTCTTTCATGTATACTTACGGTAGGTGTATGATTTCTGCCAATCATGCTCCCCGACTGAACATACGTTTTAATCCGCGTCGTGTAGAGTATCCTCGGTTTTATACAATGTGTCGTTTAGAAAGTATTCATATTTCTGGGGCGTTTTTGTCAATAACTTCTCGTCCATCTATATATGTACGCAGCGGTTAATAACAATAACAACTAAAAGGCTTCTTTCTATCCAAAAATTACTCAAATCTAATGTAAACATGATAATTTTTAATATATGCCTGATTTCTGCTATCTTTAGATCCATAGTGTGTATTTCTGCTCCTGAATCCTTTTTATTTATTCAAAAGGATTTGACTCTATGCGCAAGATAATTCCAGTACTAGTAATTGTAATCATAGGTGTCTTAGTGGCTGCGAATCTCTTGGGGGGAGGAGTCGAGACCCCTGATGAGCAGGATGTGCCCCCGAGCAGATACTCCAAGATCCCAGATGATGTCGAAAAGATAACCCCAGAGACCGACCTGAATCCACCGTTTTCAGAGTCCGATGAGTACTATGATCCCGTGCCTGTTCCCGGATTGGTGAATAGCAGAGGCGGTGAGGATTCTTCCTTTGTTTTGCCCAGCGGTGATACCTTGTACGTCTTCTTCACCCCAGACGTCAGAGTACCTGTTGAGAGACAGGTGATAGATGAGGTCACCGGGATATACGTGTCCAATCTAGTCGATGGCGAGTGGAGCGACCCCACAAGGGTACTATTACAGGACTCGGGTAAACTGGCGATGGATGGATGCGAGATCATAATCGATGATGTGATGTATTTCGTCTCAGCAAGGGAAGGCTATACCGGGCTCCACTGGTTCAGAGCCGATCTTGTTGATGGTGTGTGGAGTAATTGGACCTGCGTCGATGACTGGATGAAGGCCAGTGAATACGATGTTGGTGAGCTACATTTCACGAGCGATATGCAGACTGTCTACTTCCACAGCGCTAGGGAGGGGGGTAAGGGACAGTATGATATCTGGGTCTCGGAGTGGGGCGAAGATGGTTGGGGGGAGCCGGTAAACCTTGAGGTGGTGAACAGCGCTGGCTATGATGGTTGGCCGAGTCTGTCTCCTGATGAGACAGAGTTATGGTTCTCACGTGATTGGGGGATATGGCGGTCCAAGCTGGTGGATGGGGAGTGGGGTGAACCGGAGAGGATGTTCTTCCCCCTAGCAGGAGAGTCAACAATAGATAGTGAGGGAAATGTCTATTTCACGCACCACTTCTATGATGCGGATGTGATGCTAGAGGCAGACATCTATGTAGCCTACAAGAAGACACCCTAGCTTGATTCGACTAAGGTTCAAAACCTGTTACTCCTATAGTTGCTTGAAATAGATG
>CAZVMT010000130.1:0-8313 GCA_964628765.1 uncultured Candidatus Bathyarchaeia archaeon
TATCATCATAACACATCCAGCATAACCTATTACATTCACATAAATTTTATACTACCTTCATGTAACAAGCATATTTACTTTGAAAATAATAGTAAAATGGACCAAAATGTACCATTTAATATTAACTAAAAAACATTAAAAAGGGTTAGACGTCGCCGTTCTGCTCTATCTTGGTGTCCTCATATGGGGCAGCGACGCGTCTATAGAACTCGTGCTGGATACACTCCAGAACCCCCATAGCCTTGTTGATGTGATAGTATCTGAGAGGATATACTTCTTTGATGATCCTTGTAACCACATAGTTTAGGTGTCCGTCAACGCTCTCCGGGGGCTTCTCCTTGAGCAGTGTGGTTAGTTCCTCGATGACTTTGTCGTATTGGGGTCTGTCTTCTTGTGTTATGTATGGCATGGTTATTCATACAGGGTTGAAGGTATAGGGTTTACTCTCATACACACTCTGAACCAATTATCGGGTACTCCTTTTATTCAGCTACGCCCCCTATCTCCTCCCTTGTTTACCTACATGCTTGCATCAATGGAGAGATACACAGACACCGTTCTCCGTACATTGATCCATCGCCATGGGGCTGACCTGACATTCACAGAGATGACTCATATTCAGGGGCTTCTCAACGGGAACAGGGGCTCGCTTGAGAAGATAATGGCAAAGGATGGTACTCCTGTTCAGATACAGCTCCTTTCCAGTAGCTTGAACAAGCTTGATCGCTTTCTTTCGGGTTTTCAGGTCTTCGAGGGTTTCAGTGGCTTCAACCTGAACCTGAGCTGCCCCAGCAGGGATGTTATTAATCACGGGAAGGGCGCAGCCATGGTGAAGAGGGCTGCAAAGACCCAGAAGCTCGTATCATTAATCAAAGACTATGGTTTTCCCGTCTCGGTGAAGATTAGACTGGGTCTAAACCAGTTTGAGAAAGACAACAAGCTGTACCTCAATAACCTTGAGGGTGTCGACCCTGATCTTTTCATTGTGCATGCGAAACACGCTGGTCAGACATCAGATGAACCCGAGGATAACAGCGTCTACCCTGAATGTGTAGAGGCGGCACGCGGGATACCCGTGATAGCCAATGGGGGTATCGATTCATCGGAAAAGGTGAGAATGTTAATGGATCAGGGTGTTGGTGGTGTGATGATCGGTCGGGCTGCCCTGTTTAATCCACTGATTTTTGATTTGATAAAGAACGAGATGGGTGTCAATAAACCTCCCAAATTATTGTCTGGTTTAGATGAGTTGAAAGCAGAGTATAATGATATACATGATGCCCATCATGGGGATACGAGGTACTTGGATAATTTCAGTAGAGTCGTTGGGAAAGCAGTTAATTTACAGTATTAGCCACTATGTTGAATATTTATGATTCAACCGTTTTAACGCATAGTTAAAATTTATATATTGTTTTGCGTATCTTATTTTAAACCCATATTAAGTGATTTTATATATATACAGCCATAGACTTACTTGATACAATAATCATCATATTAAATGTGTTTAATGCTTTTATTACATTAATATTACTCGATATAATATTTTATATATTTTATTCCTTTTTTATCCCATGGTTCAGTTAATTATCACCTTTTTATCAACACAAATGATGGTTTTGAAGCTGGCTCTGGTTACTATCCTAGGGTTTACCTCATATGAGGTGAGCTATCATGACAAACGTACCAACAATAATCAAGAAGCGATTTGAAAAGACTCAGCCTCCGAGTAACCAATGTGGGATCTTCGTTAGTTACAAGATCGACCATAATGGCAAATGTTCAAGATATATCGCATGTAATATAGCTGAACACACAAAGAACCCAAAATGTCCAGCCAAGGGCGGAAAATAACCCCCATAATCAACACCTCCACTTAAATCAGTAAACTGTCTACAGTAACATGCAGATTTCTTCGCCTTCCATGGGCTCTATATGAGGGGCGATTACTTTGCAGCGATGATGCGATGAAATATACAATGGCTAGGGCTCTACGGCGAAAATCTATACTTGATGGGATAAGCCAGAATCTCAGTTATGGGGAGATAGCGTCCCGACTGGGGATCAGGCGTAGAGAATTAGTCAATGACATAAAGTCTATGCGCCGAGTCAAGGACCCGGATCTCCTTGAGGCTCAACGGGTCGCTGTGGCAAAGGTTGATGAGGAGAAAAGGTCTGCTTCTAAGAAACGTGAGGAACTATTCTACAATATGACTGGAATGACTCTTCGGGAGAAGACATTCCAAAACATGATTCATTTCTATAAGCCCGAGCTTGTCTCTATATTAAATTGCGGTGACCAAGAGGCTGCTATAAGGGGGCTCCCTAACAGTGTTCGCAAGACATTGACGAAAAACGATATACTTACCAGCAGGGGTAAGCTTGAGATATCTCAGCTGGCCAAGGACCAGCTCATATGACTCCCAAAGGGTTCTGTTTGAGTTTTAAAACGCCTTGAGTTTACTGTTGATTTTTTAAAGGGGTGATCTCACGCTGGGACGAGTTTTGTTGTTTTCGAGGCTACTGATTTTTCTTGTATTGTCTTTATTGCGTTTAGGCAGTTTTCTTCGTTTACGTATCCTACGGTGGATTCGGCCATTCTCTTGTTGTTTGGGGCTATGAATCTCCACCTCCATTTTCCTTTTCGGTCTATGTACATTTGATATTTATACGCCATTTTTACACACCCTTGGAGTACAATTATTTGTCATGATTGTTATTAACGATGATATTGTGTATAAAAACATTATACACATTTAGTAGATATCCTCTATATGTGGTTATGCTACATATTCTAAGTGTATTCTACGGTGATTACTTGTTATATATAACTATTTTATAGTGTATATCCTCAATATATTTAATCTATAGTAAGGTTGTGTCGCAACAACTCTGTGCCCGTCGCGTTGTACCAGAAGCTTCCCTTCACTTTTCTTCCATCTATGAAAGCGGGTAACCAGTGTGCGTCATCCTGCCACATATCAGCATACGGGATCTCGTCTATGCTAAACCATCTGAGCTCGCCCTCATCATTGGCCACCAGGTCACCGGTGAAGTCTGTGACCAGGAAAACATATGCTACCCAGTCAGGCTCAGTTTTCTCGCCGAAGTAGAAATCTATCACGCCGTTGAGCCTGGGGTTCAGGATGGTGAGTCCGGTTTCTTCTCTTATTTCCCGGGTGACTCCCATCTCCGGTGTCTCGTTGGGTTTTATCTTGCCTCCTGGTCCGTTCCATTTGCCTTCTCCGAATCTTCCAGCTGCCTTGTATTGGAGGAGTAGTTTCCCGTCTTTGATTATCTCGCATATGGTTGCCTTGGTCAATTTGCTTCTATTCTCGTTGGTTTAGATAGTATTTCTCTAGTTAATTATTAAACCCCATAGACATACGTTATTCTCATGAAGTTAATCATAACAGCAGCCATAACAGGCGGGGAGCCAGTTCACAGGGGGATGACCCCATACGTGCCCACGACGGTCGATGAGATCACCGGGGAGGCGGTGAAGTGCTGGGAGGCGGGGGCGAGCATAGTTCACCTCCACGCCAAGGAGCCTGGTACTGGTCGACCTCACCCTGATCCTAACCCTGTTCTCGGGGCTTATGTTGAGCAGATCCAGAAGAAGACGGATCTCATCTGTAACGTGACCACTGGCGGAGGGAGGCGTGCATCTGCTGAGGCGTTGGATAAGATGATCGAGCAGCGGTGCAAGCTTGGGCAGGAGATGATGTCCATGAATGTGGGTACCATCAACCTCTGGACCCCACCCTATGAGGGGGTCTTCATGAATGATGTGCCAAGGATCAAGCGGTGGGCTGGCTACATGAAGGATCACGGCATCAAGCCCGAGCTTGAGGTCTATGACACCGGTATGATTAACACCGCCAAGCTTCTCAGCGGGATGGATGTCTTCGTTCAGCCCATTCACATCCAGTTAGTGATGGTGGGGAAGACGGGTTTCTCGCCCACACCTAAGACACTGGTTTACTGCATAGAGGAGCTAGAGCCCAGTTGGACCTGGAGCGTATGCAGCCTTGGCAGGACCGAGTTGCCAATGTGTGCCTTGGCTATGTCGTTGGGTGGGCATACCCGAGTTGGTATGGAGGATAACATCTATCTCAAGCGAGGCGAGCTATTGAAGAGTAATACTCAGCTTGTAGAGCGGGTTGTTGCTATCGCTGAGGCTTTGAATATTGAGGTGGCTTCTCCAGATGAGTCCCGTAAGATACTGGGACTCAGGTAGTATTGGTTTTTTTAAACTATAAACCATTACTGTTCTCTGGTTTGAGTTGAAACCTTGTGGCATTATCTTTGAGGCTGTGTTACCCTGCCTTTTAATCTCTGATATCTTCTCCATGTGAGCTTAACATAGATAATCTGGTTGTATCCGGTATCGTCCCGAAGTTATCATGTATGATGATGGCTTCTTTAAGCCCAAGACTTGTGGGATCGTTTAACCTCTGCCACCCCGTAAAGGTTTTATACTTTACATCTGTTTAGTTTTAGACAACAATGCAAAATCAAAAAACTATGGAAAAGCCACTAACAAACCACACCAGCGTAAACCCCGGGAAAATGTGATACATATGAACCCACGAATTATCCTGATTCGCTATCTTGGATGGTGTCCCGGGGTAAATCAAGTGGCAACCTGGTTGCCCGATAAAGAATACTCGAATAAGACAGTTTTATCTGGTTCCATGCTATTTGTAATGCTGCTCTTATTCTCATCTTTTTATGTCAGCGAACGCACACATCAAAGCTATTCTTGGGATATCAATTTCATCGATGCCCCTATCGATGAGGTGACTGGTGATTACGTTGTGAGAAAAACAGCTGGACTGGATGGGTGGTACAATTTCACCATGTGGGCTGATTCAACGCCCGGTAATTACATGCGTATTCGTTTTTCTGATAGCAGGGAATATCAGGTCTATGCGGAATGGAAAATAGGCAATGGGACAATATGGTTGGCTCAGGATGAGATAGGGTCTATCTATGAGACGTCTGGTGTTGAACATGTTCCTTCTGTCTGGAAATTCTACTCTAGTTCAAGAGACCAACAGGTGCATGTGAGGATAATTTATTGGAAAAAAGCGCCTCCAGAGATATATTGATCAATTAGATGATCAATGAATCAAGTTACCCCTGTACCTTGATGTGTACTAGTTTGGTTATAATCTAATTCAAACAAGGCTCCGTAAAGGTTTTATACTTTACATTTGATTTACTTTTAAAGATGTTACCCAACGCCTATCTAACAGAACGCCAACTTGAGATCTGGAGCCTCAGACTACGAGGCATAAGCAAAGCCGAGATAGGGCGAACACTTGGAGTAACTAGACAAGCCATCTATGACGCCGAGAACGTTATGCTTGAGAAGGTGGAACTTGCGCTGACCCACACGGCTCAATCCAACATGATCGAGCCACAGCACATCGACCCAACACGAGGAATACTGCTGGGCTACAGCCCCCAGACAAGGCAACGGGTCATCATCACCTTCTCCGCCAGAAACGGGATACAGACATGGCACTATCAGCAGCCAAACTGTGAGATGTGCAAATTGATCTCCAACTGCAGAAACAGGCTAATCGAGGAAGCAGCGGAAAGAGACGTAAAGCTATCTGAAGAAGAGAGGCAGCTCCCACCATCACAACTAGCCCAAAGAATATTCGAGTCACTCATACCGGGGTTGTTAAATGAATGCCAGAACCTTATTTGAAAAAATATTAGGATGGTGTCCAGGCATCGAGAGTGCATCCCAGTTTATCCCAGAAAGAAACATAGCTGGAGACACCAGTGCGGTTTTTGCCTCTGCTTTGATGGTGATACTAGCTTTCTCCTCGCTAAACTGGATAATCCGATTCATAATTATCGTGTTCGCAGCCTTCATCAGCATACCCGCCTGCTGGATAAAACTCAGGAGAGACAAAGCAGTACCCCAAGAAGGAACATACTTGGAGCCACCCAAGGAACCATTATCCTCTGAGAAATTCGGTGAATTCAACCTTGAAAGCCCAGGCGCAGAGGCATCAGTTTTTGGACCATCCAGATCCAATGCAGGTTACAACCTCGACATGTATATTCAACGTGAGTGGCTTCACCCCGACATAATCTGGTATAAAAAACGGTTTCTAAAAAAGCCGGAAAAAGAGGATGAAAATGAACATTAAACAGGGTTTTCTCAGAGCCTTCAAATGGTGTCCGGGTGTCGATGTTGCCACTAGCTTCATTCCGGATAAAGAGTATTCAAAAAATACTGTCATGTTACGATTAACTGGTAGCATATTTGGGTTTATTTTACTTGGGCTTATGTTTGCAGGAGTGCCTGTGCCAGCGAAGTATCCTTTCATTGAGTTGATGGTAAAAACTAATCAGGAATCCTATGTCGAAGGTGAATCACTCAATGTTGAATTCGTCTTCATAAATCGGATGCCTTTCACTATTAGACTGGAACCCTTCAATTATTACGAGGAGGCGCTTTACAGGATCGAAAACAACCAGTCAATTCTATACGGACGAAAATTAGATGATGTGCCACCTAGACCAGATGAAGCGGCCATGGTTCTTAGACCTTTTAATAGTTTTAATCAGGATTGTCTAGTTAGTTTCTCTAATTTGACGAAAGGCGATTACGTATTAATTATGGAGGTGGATGGGTATCGAGTATCCAAGAACATTCAGATTCATTGAACAGGCACAATTTATCACTGATATCGAAAAAACGAGAAAGAGGCTGATACAGCGTGATTGAAGAAATATTCATGAGGATTCTCGGTTGGTGCCCAGGAACAGAAGCAGTTGCCGAGTTCAATCAAAGAAGAGGAACAGAGAAATTTACTGGCTTCATAGCCCTCCTTGGTATCTGGCTCATGAGTTACTGGTGGTTTACAGAGACCGCCTTAGGGCTTTATGGTACTGAGAGGATACTGTATGTTAATAGAACTAATTTTTTGTTGCTGCTTGGTGGGATAGTTGTAGTTGGCTATGCTTGGAAGCAGTTCAAGCCCAGTGACTGGGAGCTCCCCGAGTTCAACTACAAAAAACTCAGCATCGACGACCTACCAGACATCCCCATAGACGCCGAATACACCTGGTTGAGTGGACCCTCAAACCCCAGCACAGGACCTGGAACGAGGGCAGCTGGTAGGGGCTTTGAAAAAGCTGGAACACTTAGAAACACAGACATTGAATGGTACCGCGAAAAGATAGAGTACTATAGGAACCTCAGAGATGAACTTCTAAGAAAAGAAGGCAAACCGGTGCCCAAGCGACCAAGCAATAAAACTCCAATCATCCGAGTGCTGCTACTTCTAATACTCGTATCAGGGTCAGCCTTCACCTATTCCTATCTGGTGTTGCATCCGCAGCAATTAGCATTAGAAGCTTATACATTTGAGAGGCTCTCGGGCTTTGAGATAGTGGTCTTGAAGTCATATGATGATAGTGTTCGAATAAACACCAGTATAATGGAGTTGTATGATTTTGATGAGTTCGTCTCAATGGCTAGGGAACAGGGTGCCGAGACCATATATTACCGGGTAGAGCGAGGACCAAGCAATTATTTCGTCTTCGTCTCACCTGTCTATGATGAAGCCTACAGAATCTATTTGAGAGATATTGACCGATAACTTGTTTATTCTTGTTTTTCTTGGTCTAGTGCTTCGTAGAGGAACTTGGTTACAAAGCCACTGAAGCTGGTTATACCCTGTCTTAGGAACTGCTCCCTGTTGGCTTCGTATTGCTTCATCAGGTGTTGATATATTTCCTCTCGGATGGTGATTGATCTGTACCCTTTTCGCGGCATCTCCATTGTACTGTACTGTACTTTACATATTAACATGTTACGTAAATCTATCACTTACACTCAGGTAACACACTACATTACTTTTACCCATGTTCCACAAAATAAGGTACTTTACTTTTATATAGGATTGAAAGTACGGTACAACATGGAACGATGCCACGAAGAGGATACCGAGCCATCACAATACCAGAAAAACTAGCAAAACAACTACAAGAAACTGCCCAACAAGCAAACAGATCCATCCCAAAACAAATCGAACACCTCCTCAAACAAACCACGAAAGAGAAATGACCATGCAAACCACCCAACACACCCCGGAGACCCCACCAGCATACGAGCCAAGACACATAATCAACCTACTCAAACTACACGACATCAAGACAAACCACCGCAGCTACATCACCAAAGCAGCCACCATATTACCTCTACTCAAGTCACCATTCACTATACCAGCACTCGCAAGAAAAGCAGGCATACCCAGAAGCAAAGGATACCCAACCATCAAA
>CAZVMT010000131.1:0-8299 GCA_964628765.1 uncultured Candidatus Bathyarchaeia archaeon
CAACCCAGGAACACCATAGACCACCCCCACCAATTAATAGGTGAAGTATAACAGAGACTGAAATCATCAACACATAAACTAGGTTAAACCGGTTACACGTTGATACCTCGTAACTGTTACAATAATTAATTGAGTCAAATGGATGCAAGAAAGGGATAATAAATAAGATGTATCCAATATGATTATATATCGGATAGCCTTAAATGAAGCGATATCCGATACGAATACATATCGGATAAAGAGGCGAGGATGATGAGCCAGATAAAACCCACACTATACAAGAGAATACTTGAAAAAAAGATAAGAATAGACAGCTACCCCCCGCTCCACCCAGACCTAGAAAAACAGATACACCAACAGAGAACCATAGAATACATCCACAGTTCAAACGCCATCGAGGGAAACACACTAACCCTAGGAGAAACCGCAGCCGCAATAAACGGCGAAACCATCAACGGAAAAACCATCAAAGAACACTTCGAAGCCATAAACCACCCAGAAGCAATAAACTACATAGAAACACATACGCAGGAACCCATCACAGAGACCACCATCAAACACATCCACACCCTCCTCATGGACCGCCTACTCCACGAACCCGGAGCCTACAGAACCGGAGCAGCCAGAATCGCGGGAGCCCACATCATGCCCCCCAAGAGCAACGAGATACCAGACAAGATCAACGAACTCCTAACGTGGCTCAACACGAACCCCTACGAGTACCCACCCATAGAACTCTCAGCAAGATTCATGCACAGGTTCCTAGCCATCCACCCATTCCAAGACGGCAACGGACGCACAGCACGACTCCTCATGAACCAGATACTAATGCAGCACAGCTACCCCGTACTCACCAACATCAGCATCAGAGACAGGAAAAAATACCTTGAAGCACTTAGAGAAGCCGACCACGACGACCCCCTGCCCCTCATCAACCTAGTCGCCATGAGCGTCGAAGACAACCTCACGAAACACATCATCCCAGTAGAGGAACAAGAAACCTATAGCCTCCGAGAAGCAGCGAAGCACAGCCCATACACCGCCGAGTACCTTGGACTAAGAGCCCGAGACGGAAGCCTAGGCGCCTACAAAGCGGGAAGAAACTGGAGAGTCACCAAGGAAGACCTAGAACAATATATCCAACAGAATAAACAGTGACCATCATCAACGGACATAAACGACCAGGATTACAGCTCTCCGCGTATACGCTTCCCTTACCCTTAATAACCCACCCAGTGACACATAACCGTGCAACTGTAAATTGATAGAAACAATAACATCAGTAGCAAAAACCCTCTTCACCCTAGGCGACGCCTTCAAGAAAACAAAAAGAGAAAAAAGAGACAGACTCGCAGACCTCTTCTTCAAGATAAGCAACTGCATCGCGGACACCTCAACAGAGCTAAAAAAAGACCGAGTACCCCACGGAAAATGCGCCGAGATGCTAGCATACGCAGACGCCCTAGAAGACACCATCAAAGACGAGGTAGGCCCAGCCAAAGCAAAGGAACTAGCAGAAGACCTAAGAGACGCCCACGAGGTCGAGGCGCTCCTCAGCCAAATACATGATAAACCCGATAGAGAAGAACAACTCGCAAAACTCGATCAAGCCGCAGGAATATTCCTAGCGTTATCAAACATAACACGGGCAATCTAACCACAAAAACGGGATTATCCTAACCCGTTTTTCTTGCGACAAAAACACAACTCATCCCACTCTTAAAATAAAACCGAGACCGGGCTCTGATGTTTACTATTGGTTTAATTTACTCCGCCTAATATCGCAGCCTTCTAAATTTACCCCTGTCTCGCATGCCGACCACCTATCCGAGGGAGCCAACCCCTTGGGTATGCATTCATGAACGAAGCTGCACATCGTCGAATTCATACCCCCAAAAAGCGAGTCAACAAAAACCTGTCCAGAAACATCGTCATATTTCTGGTTGAAAATAGTGTTGTGAAGATCATTCATTCGATCATATAAACCGGAAAGGGCTTTCTTGGTGCGGTTAATATATTGATCATAGTAGAGGTTTCTGCTGTAATCAATTTTTTTCATCTCATCCTCTCTCATCCGCTTTGTATATGGTAAAACCCATCCACCGTATACCACATACCCCAGAGCGGCGCCAGCAGCGAGAAGAGCAGGAAGAGCAAACTCACCAAAAGTATTCTTGATAAATACAGGCATTACTTGATTAAGTATAGCCGCGACACTTACCCCACCTATGGCCATCCCCGACAACCGAGGAATAGTACTCTGCAAATCCAAGCTAAAGTTCTCGTACTGATCAATGATCTTCTGATGATTATCATGAAGCTTCTCAGCCTCCTTGAAGTTAATATCCCGTCCCCGAATAATCGTCACGACGTTCCGAAAGGCAGCATCCATGTAAGCCGATGCTTCCTCGATATACCTGAGCTCATCATGATCATCCTTCGCACTCGCCTTCAGGTCCTTAAGCTTGTTAGTATATTCTGCCCCAACAGTATGGACATCCTGTTCCCCAGAAAGAAGATTAGTCCTCCCCCACACCATGCTAACAGCCATGCCTGGTGAGAGAAACTCTGTCTTACTCACTTTCGCACCCATGAAAAAAACATTATCCCACTGTTATATAACACTGATTATAACACAATAGGTGTTGATTAACAGATTACTCTAACACTTTATACGTAAGATAAATCATAATAAATCCAGGAGTGTGAATTACCCCCTTGCACACCAAAAAACTACTCATAATAACATCAATACTACTACTCTCAGCCACATTAACGGTAATAACCAAGGCAGACCCCCCCGAGAACCCAATAATAAACGAGTTCGAACTCAACCCCCCGGGAAACGACAACTACCTCATAATCGAAGAATGGGTAGAACTCTATAACCCCACCCCAGAGTCAATGGATATCGGGGGATGGACACTATCCACAACCAGCGGAGAAACCGTCACAGCCACCATACCAGAAGACACCAAGATCACAGCAGGAGGATACTACATCCACAGCAGAATGTCCATGTGGCTAGACAACGAAAACGAATCAATCATACTAAGAAACGCCAGCGGAGAAGAGATAGACCGAACCCCAGTACGAAGCGACACCGAAAACAACAACTACACATGGTCAAGAACCCCAAACGGCAGAGACACCGACACAGACGCAGACTGGAAATATCAACTAAACACCATGGGGGCGCCAAACAGGGGAGAAACCTCGATCTCATCCCTCTGCCCCGCAGTACCTCTCTCACAGAACATAACCATCCACTTCATTGACGTGGGACAGGGAGACTCCATCTTCATCGACACCCCCGACCATGATATGCTAATAGATGGAGGAGACAAAAAAGCAGGCGACGCAGTCATAGACTACCTCCAAGACCTGGGAATCACACGCATCGACATCGTGGTAGCCACCCACCCCGACAGCGACCACATCGGCGGCCTCATCCAGGTATTAACCACCTACAACGCATCCACTGCACCCATGGTCATCGACAGCGGCTATCTGCATGACACAAAAACCTACAAAGACTATAACGCCACGTTAATCAACCGCGAATACCTCATCGCAGAACGCGGATACAGTTTCCTCCTAGATGAATGCGTAAACATAACCATCCTCAACCCAACATCCCCCCACGAGTTCAAGACCACAAACGAGAACAGCGTAGTACTAAGGATGACAATAGGCCAAGTAGCCTTCCTCTTCGAAGGAGACGCCGAGGAAGACGCCGAGGATAGCATGCTCGACTCGGGGCTAGAGCTAAGCTCCTCGATCCTCAAGGTTGGGCACCACGGCAGCGAATCATCCACCACACAAGAGTTCCTTAACGCAGTCACCCCAGACATAGCCATCATATCCGTGGGAGAGGGAAACAAATACGAGCACCCCAGCAGCTGGACCCTCAAAAAACTAGAAACCAGCGAAGCAACGATACTCAGAACCGACCAAAACGGCGACATAATCATAACGACAGACGGGGTCAAAACATGGGTAACAATAGAAAAAACCAACCAATCCACACCCATCCTCGCAGCCACAATCCTAACCGCAGGAGCCATAATATTAATAAAAACCAGACCCCGAATCACCTAAACCCCCCAACATAGAGAAAAAAAACAATAAAAACAAGAAAATAAACAAAAAAACCCAACTCAATACCCAGACTCCATACCCACACCCCATAAGAATAAAAACCCCAACCCAGAACCAAGATACATGCCAAAAATAGACCTCAAACTAGTCGCAGCCACAACCCTCATACTCGGACTATTCGCAGGATTCTACATCGACAACACCCTACTGAGCA
The DNA here is from genome assembly GCA_964628765.1 of uncultured Candidatus Bathyarchaeia archaeon. Lineage (GTDB taxonomy): Archaea > Thermoproteota > Bathyarchaeia > TCS64 > TCS64 > RBG-16-57-9. Next base: position 4,316 of record CAZVMT010000131.1, read on the forward strand.
AACCAAGGATCCAAACACTAACCCAGACAGTCACCGAGCAAACCACCACTATAACCACGCTGGAAACCCAGCTGGACGAACTCGGAAACGAACACGATACATTGCAGGCGTTATATGACCAGCTAAACGCCAATAACGTACCCCTCAGCCAATACAATCAACACCAAGACGAAAAAACAGACCTAGAAGCCACCATCACGGAACAGGAAACACAGATAGAGAGCCTCCTGAGCTCCGTTGAGACACTTGAAGCCATTATTGATGAGAAAGAAGCTGACATTCAGAGCCTGGAGACCCAGCTAGAAGATCTACAGGATGAATATGATGCCATATATAACCCGCTGCAAGTCTCGTTCACATCCAACGGATTAACAGTTGATTTTACTACTACCACGGACATTTACTCGGATAACACCGCCATCAGTGGCACCGTCATCATAAGATACACAGACGGAGCCCCTTTCCACGGCACATACAAGCTAAGCATATACAAAGTTTATGTCAACTCAGGGACAACCAGTGACTCCTACGATATAAACGGGGCATCCACCTACACTTGGAGCAGTCCTTTTGTTCTGGGAGCAGGCAGCTATAAACTAAGCCTATCCGAGATAAAAGACACAGAAGGGGCCTCTGTGGTCCCCAGTACGGTGCTGCGCAGCCAAGTCATCTACCTATTCGAGGGCTAACCCCCCCGGATACCTTTAAGCCCAGAAAGATACATCATACTGCAAGGTGCCACAATGGGTGGGCGACTAGAACTAAGAGACCTCAATAAAGACTTCGACGGATTCAAGATAACAGACCTCACGTTGACAGCCATGCCCGGGGAATACTTGGTAATAATTGGGCCAACCGGGGCAGGGAAGACATTGCTTCTGGAGACCATACAGGGTTTCCATGAGTTGGACTCCGGTGAGATACAGTTGGATGGAGCCGATATTACACAGCTTCCCCAGCAGCAGAGAAGGATAGCGTATGTCCCCCAGAATCCCATTTTCCCACCCCAGAGCACAGTGGCCGAGGTCCTGCGCTATGGGACGGGTCGCGTCTATGAGGATGCCCAGATGGTGCTCGACGGCATAACAGAGATGATGCGACTCAAGCCTCATCTCGGTCGTCAGGTCGTTACATTGAGTGGAGGCGAGAAGAGAAAACTCGCATTGGCTAGGGCTCTCATTATGCAGCCTCGGGTTTTGTTGCTGGATGAGCCTTTAAATAACTTGGATATCATCAGTCAGAGCCAGCTCAGGGACGAGATACAGACCATCCACAGATACCTAGACCTCACAACTATTCACGTCACCCACGACCAGACAGAAGCACTCTCTATGGCTGACCGCCTCGCCGTTATACGAAATGGTGAGCTACGAGCCATGGGCACTGTCGAGCAGGTTTATAATGATCCCAGGGACGAGTACGCTGCACGCTTCTTCGGGTACAGAAACATCTACAGTGTCTCGGAGTATCATCATGGCAACCCATACACCAAAGTTGATATCGGCTCGGTGGTTCTCCGCACGAGCCTCGTGCCTGATGTCGATCAAACGAAGGTAGCGGTGCATGGTGCTGAGATCATATTGCATAGAAAGACCCCCATGAATACTGGTGATAACCTGTTCCAAGGAACCGTATCGGAGATCACGACAACGGGACCCACCACATATATTGCAGCTGATATCGGTGAGAAAATTGTGTTGACAATGGGTAGGAGAGCGGTCAAGACTGCCAATCTCAAGATCGGAGAGAGCATCTGGGTTCAGTTCAGCACTAACGCAGTCAAACCCATCAGATCTTAGACATGACTTTCTCTATGATCCCCAGCTTGTACTTAGACTATTCTTATCTGCTACTTCCACTTCAGGTCCTAAGTGGCTGAAGGGCTATCCGTGTCCCTGAGAGACAGCTATGATTCCTCCAATAGGTAATTGGTTACGGAAATGGCTTATTAGTACACTTTATTCCTCACCCAAGATACTTGGAGTCATGGAGCATCGTACATCGAAGCCAGAATACGTAGAGCCTCTTCTCAAAGCCCTAAAAAAATTGATGTCTGCCTCTGAAGAGCAGCTTCTCGACGAGACCTTCCTATTGGTTCAGGATAGGTTGCATCCAGCTGATTTTATCATGCTTCCGAATGGTGTTCCTAGGTGGATGAATCAGATGCAGAACATGCTGGATGGGCTCATTGAATCAGGGCGCATAGTGAAAGAATATGGTTTACTCAAGCTTGCTTAGAGCCTGCTGCCTTGATCCATTCCTCGATGTTGCCTTGTATGGGTGGGCGTTTTGTTAAGTGTGTCCTGTTATTGGTTTCAATTAATTTGTTGTATAGTTCCTCTGGGTTTGACTCCGCTATTGATTTTATGCTGGTATATCCTGCTGCCAGTAGTAGCTCCATATACTTTGGACCTATCCCATCCAGTGTCGCTATGTCCTCATCTGGTTTATCTTTGAATGATTCAGTCTCTGTATCGGCCCCAGGCTGTTCTGTGAGTTTTTCCCTTTCATATTGTGCTTGATAGTCATCTGCTTTGACTACTTTTTTCTCAGAAACATCACTGCTTTTAGCCTTTGGAACAATCTCTTGTTCACTGTTTTCCCTGCTCTGCAGATAATAGAGCAACGCACCGAGCAGTACTACGAATAATAAGATTACATAGATTGGATTCATGTTTCCTCATCATATTTATGAAACTACGTCTTATAAACCAGAGATAAACCACAACATGGGCTCCATGATACCTTTAAATAGTCAATGTCTAACTACCCGTGGGGCGACATGCCCCGTGAAGCAACATGGAGAGAGAAAACTCTTGGGGCAACCACTGTACTATCAGGGCGAATTCGCCGATTCTTTAAGACAGTCCCAGGTCAGACGCTCATTGGTTTAAGCTTCAACATCATCAGCCTTTTCGCAGGCGGATTAATGGCGATCTTCACACTGGAGTTTAGCAAAAGTCCGTGGATACTCGCGCTTTTCCCACCGATCTTGACTGTTCGGGGTGGGATAGGCGGCTTGTTTAGCGGTAACTTGGCTACTATGCTGCATCTCGGTACTGTGCGTCCCCAGATCCGTGGTAATACACCTGAGTACTGGAATCTCGTGAGGTCTGTTCTTGTGATGACTGTAATTGATACATTGGCTTTGGGCTCGTTTAGCTTCTTGGTCAACTTGGTTAATGGTTCTGCCACGCTTGCCCAGTGGCATATTTTCATCATTGTACCAACCGTGGCGTGTATGCTAGCGGTCTTAACCAGTATACCATTGACCAGTTACATAGCTATCCAGACCTTTAACCGTGGCCTCGACCCGGATATACTGGTTTACCCTATACTGGCTTCGGTCAATGATATCGTGGTCACATGTTATTTCGTTGGGTCAGTGTTTTTCATTCTATGGGGGGGCGTCTTTTTCTCTATCTTAATATTGGTATTCATTCTGTTGGTAGCTGTCATTGGTTACATTGCTTCTACGATGCGGGGGGAGAGGTTCTTCAAGCAGACGCTGCGTGAAGGGACGTTTGTGATTGTGTTCTCAAGTTTGTTCGGGAGCATCAATGGCGTCCTGTTATCCAATCTCAGCCCTGTTCTTGCTTCCCGCCCAGGCTTGATGACATTGTATCCTGCTTTGACGAATAGTCTTGGTAATATTGGCTCCATTATTGGTTCACAGATGACCACAAACATCGCGTTGGGTTATTCGAAGAGCTTCATCGAGGAGTTGAGGGAGTCAGGTAGATCGATTATTCAGGTCGAGTCAGCGGCTGCCTTCATACATGTTGTGTTTGGGGTTGTATCTTTTATCCTCTCGTTTAATCAAGGAGCCAACCTGTTTTTCCTCATATCTGTGGCCTTGACATGTAATTTGCTGAGTTTTGTAATAATTTCAGTGTTTGCCCTCTGGAGCGCTCATGTCTCCTTTGAGAATGGGTTGAACCCGGACAACGTGGTAATACCGGCAATCACCAGTCTATCGGATAC
>CAZVMT010000132.1:0-8143 GCA_964628765.1 uncultured Candidatus Bathyarchaeia archaeon
AAAATATGATAATTATCTTTATTAAATTTTTTATGATTCTTTGCTTTGGCTGCCCCGAGTTACGAAATTTCGAACCATTTTTTAAATGAAATAATTAACTTCAAAAATTTTATAGCTAATGATTTTTAATATTCTTACCATATTCATTTGTGAAGGACTTAGGGCAAGACCCTAGCAACCGATAGAAAGATTAATGAAAGAAAATTTGGAATATCTTGAAGATTATTCCCCATAAAAAAAGAAATCCACCCTATCAATACTAGGGTAGCAGGTATAAAAAGCTTTAGCCTGCTAAACACGTGTTTCATCATACAACCCCCCCCCTTCTTATATTGAAAGTTCATGGGTTGGTTGCTAGGTTTACCTTGCTCCACACTATAGTGTCGTGCCCTAAATCCTTCACAAACTCTCAAAGAACACAATTGTATTACAAATATATTACTTAAATTAATAGTTTAGATAATTATTATTTGCATATCTTCCGTTTTATTCATCCCTTGGATTGGTTTCTTGGGATGGCTGTGGAGCCGGTGGTGCCTCTGTCGGTCTCGGTATAGAGGGAGCTGGATTCACTCCACCTTTTCTTATTCCTTCACCTTCGTCAAATCTTGATCCTCTTTCATCTCTAGACATTTACTTTCTCCTTTATTTATATCAATTCTAGGAAATTCAATAATTAAATTTTTTCTACTGTTAAATAAATATAAACCCGGAATTTCATATAGATATTTTGAGTCTTTATATCTATACACTTTTACATTTTTTAAAAATAATTCATCTTGTTCTGTACTATCTGAAAAATTTTGAATCCACCCATAATATACTAAATTATTTTTTATATCTCTAATATACACCCATTCTGGAATTTTTGAATTCATTAAATGACTCCATACATCAACTTCGCTATATTTTTTTGTTGACCTTATAGAACGAGCAAATCTATTCAGAAAATTATAATTAATAAAATACACAAACATAAAACCTATTGGGATTGAAATAATGCTAACATAAACAATCTCTAAAAAATCAACTTTATTTAAAGCACCATTAATAAAATCAAAAAATACAATGGTTTTATAGAAATTAAAATTAAAACATTTAGATATATAATTTAAAAACAAAATTATTAAATAATAGATAAAATAATTTAAAAAACTTAATAAAAATGAATATATTAATATATAGTAAAATTTAAATTCTTTATGATTAGTTAAAATATTGATAATAAGAAATGAAATAATACCGGGAAGGAAGAGTAGTATTAATTTTATAGCAAAGTCTGATAATTCGAATTGCATCTTAAATTATTTTTTACCTTTTTTCTTAGTTTTTGTTGTTTCTTTTACTGTAGTTTTTGGATTTTTTTCTGCGTACTTTTTTGTTACAAATTCCCCTGTTCCAGCATCTCGATATAAACTTCTATTTTTTTTCTTTTTAGCCATTTTATTCCCCTTTTTTGTTTTAATTATACTATAATTAAAATAATAATTTAATATATATTATAAATACATTTAATCAATGGATAAATTGATAAGTCAATATAATAAAAGATGGCATTCACCAACAAATGTTTATATGCATATTCAAAAATTAGCGAAAGATGTGGGTTCTGAAGCAATTAATAAAAGTCCTCAATATCAAAAAGTAAGAGAAGCAAGAATAAGTGCGATTATGGCTTTTATTCTTTCTCGAATGAGGAATCTACCTACTTTTTTACGCTTTCCTTTAAAAGACCCACCAGATGTATATTTCATGCAACCAAATGATGGAACTATGGATATAGTAACTGTTGAAATTACAAGTTATAGAGAATCAGAAGAATCTTTGTTAGAACAATTAAAAAGAACTAAACTTAATCAAACCTATTTATATAAATATATGGGGTGACCCCATATACCATGTTACTCACTTTACTGAATTTATTAGCTTGTCACATTAAATACTCTAAAAAATATGTTTTAATGTATACTATATATAGAAAAATAAAGGTTTTTAAATTTAATAAACTTTATAAAATATAATAATAATTTAAATTTTAGTATCAAAAAAAGATTCTAATTTTAATAGGATATAATGAAAGTAAAAAGCCATAATCAGGAAAATTTTAAGGATGTCCAATCTGTAAGTCTGTTAACAAATATACTTGCTTCACATGGAAGAGTAATGCCTGATCTAAAATTTATTGATAAATGGCCTAATATTGATGGATTTTTAGAATTACATGATGTTAATAAAAATTTTTTAGGCAAATTTGAAGTACAAGTTAAAACATTATCAAAGAATCATAAATTTAAACTAAATTGTCCTCTAAATTTTATAGAATATTGCAAAATGGTTCCAACAATTCCCATTTTCTTGTTGGGTGTTGATAATAGTAAATCTAAAATCTACTGGCTACTAATAGATAATTCTTTTATTGATAATTTGAATATTAATAACAATAAAAAAACAAAACAGATTCAATTTGATAATAATAAATTCATTTCAAAGGGTAATAGAGATTATATTCAAGAATGGGAAAGAATTTTAATAATTAATAGAGATAAATATCATGATTTTATAGAAAATAAAGAATTTTATGATTCGATAAAACAAAATGTAAATATTTTAACTGGTGATTCAAAACCTTTTTTCCCACAGATACATGCATTTTTAGATGAACTAAATTTTTATTTAGATAATAAATTAGAAATAATAAAGGAAATATTTTTTAAAAATGCATGGAAAATTGGTATTGCTTATAGTGAGTGTACAGATACTTCCCTTGGTTTTTCTTTGTATCCAATTAATTATGATAAAAATGATATTCAAATAATGGAAGTTGATAAAACTTACTACAAACAATTAAATCTGAAAAACTATACAATATGGTTTTATGGAAAAGAAAATCCAATATTATCTAACTATAAAGATTTAGTAATAAAACTTTTATCTGACTATGGCGATAAATTATTAAAAAATAAATTGCTTAATTATAGTGAGGAGTTTCTGGCTTTAGAATTTATTTTTGCTTTTATAGAAGAATTCAAAACACAATTAGGTATTAATATAAGGAATGAATACAATGTAGAAGAAATAGAGGAAGCATTTTTTAAATATTTACCAATTTGGACCGAAGAAGCAAACAGCTTATTATTAAGTAAAAATAGATATACGAATCATGAGCTTAAAAAAATGATAAGGATTAATAATCTACCAGTATTAGACCCGGGAAGAATGAATTGGAGTATTTCTCCAGAAGAGAAGTCAGAAATCGATGAGAAAGTTAAATATCGTATAAAAAATAATAACTTAGCTTCATCCTTTTATTTAATAAATGATAAATTTCCTATCGGTATTTTTGTTGAATTAATAGGTTATTTAAAAAATAAGAAAATTAAAGCATTAAAAAGATTTTATAGACCGAAAAACTATAATAGATTAACAGAATTAAAAAGTAACTGGATTTGGCATGTATATAACTATGAGGATTTTAAATACAATATAGAATTATTCTTTGAAAAACTCCCCAGTGTTTATAATAGATTGATAAATAAAAATTTTCCTAACCTTTTAAATGAACTTTCTTTATTTGGTGAATCGGACAAGATAATTGTAAAAGTCTCTTTTACCGAAGATATTAAATCACATTTCGATCATCCGACTTATGAAATGTTTTATTTAAAAGCAAAAAATAATGTAGATAAGCAAAAAACTATAGATGTTTATATTAATGATAATGAAATAAAACTTGATAAAAATTTAGAAGAGATTGAATACAAAGGATCTATCTATATATTAAAACACTGGAAATGGAGTGTTCTTGATTTTATTTATGAAGACACTCCAATGTTTAATTATATTCAAGAAGAATTAAAGGATAAACTTAAGAAATATTTTAAAAATAATAGAGTGTAAGAATTTATCAGATTACTATTACATTAATTTTAAAAATATTCTTTATTAATTGCTATAATAATTAAGGATTAATATAGATTTAGTTTTTTATGCAAGTTAAAAATCTATTTTTATTTGGAGCTGGAGCGAGTAGTGGGTGTAATGGCACAAATGAAATAGTTCCACTTGGTATAGATTTATTTACAAATCTTAAGAATAAATTTCCTGGAACATGGGGAACTTTACCACCTGCTTTTGAAAATGATTTTAAAAGTAATTTCGAAAAAGGGATGAGCAGATTATGGAGAGATCTTTCATATAATGCTAAAATTTCGTTTTTTATGAAAGATATTGCGATTTTTTTTTCTAAATTTAAAATTACAGATTTCAAACAAAATCTTTATTATAAGCTTTTCAGAGAACTTAAAAAAAGGGATGCTCTGAAAGAAACAGTGGTATCAACAATTAATTATGATTGTTTAATTGAATTTGCATTGGAAAAATTAAATGTAAACTACAGTTATGTTACTACAAACATAGATAATACAATAATTGTTTTGAAGATTCACGGTTCCTGTAATTATATTCTTGACCCTAAAGTTATATCAGTAAGAAGTGATGTTAAATATAGACCGGGAATAACTTTTAATCCACCTCTGAGATTTATATCACCAGAAGGTATTGAAAAATACTGTAATAGTGATACCGCCCTATATCCAGCAATGGCAATATATATGAGTAGCAAACCTATTCAAATGGGTTCTGTTGCTATTACAAAGATGCAAAAAGATTGGCAAGAAATAATTATGAAAGCTAAAAAGATTTTTATAATTGGTGTAAATCCAAATTTAGAAGATAAACATATTTGGGATTATATAGATAAGAAAGATCAGGTACTTTATTGTGGGAATAAATATAGATTTGATGAATGGCAAAAAAATAAAAATAGGAAAGATATTTTTTTAAATTGTACTTTTAAGAGTGCAATTCAAAATATTATAGAACACTCTTTAAATCGAACCTAATAAATCTTTTAATATTATAAGACTTTAAAAAATAAAATTTAATTAAAATGAATACTACAAGAAGAAGCCATTATATTCCGGAATTCTATTTGAAAAACTTCACAGTTAATAACCTACTTTATGAATATAATAAATTTAATGGTCACATTGAATATAAGTCGCCTAAAGGAGTGGGTTGGCAGCCTCATTTTAATATATTTATTGATTATCATTTAAGAAAAAATGAGGGTTTAGAAAATTTTTTAAATTTTAATGAAAACAGGGCAGCTGTTGCTATGCAAAAAATCATTAAAAATGAAACTTTAAGTGATCAAGAGATGGTTGATTTTATGATTTTTATGTCAATGATAAAATTTAGAGTACCTAAATTTAAAAGATATATTAAAGAGAACTTTTTGGAAAAAGAAAGAAAAGATTTCTTTGTTGAATATAAAAGTATTAAAAAAAGAAAAGAATTTATTGAGGATTTCAACAAAAAAACTGGTGTGAATACTGACCTTACAGTTAATAATTTTTTTAGGAAAGTTTATGTTAGCGACAAAGCTTTTAAAAACACAGTTTTCTTTTCTTATATGATAAATAATGGTCTTAACAATACTAAAGAATTTATTAAAAAAGATTGGTATTTTATTGAAACCCATGGTAATAAATTTTTTATTACGTCAGATGTGATATGAACCCCATCATCTGTACACAAAGTAAACTAAGTCAGTGCCAACTGATGAGTCTCTATTTTATTGTTTTTAAATATATATTCAAACTCTTCCGGGGGCATATATCCCAGTGAAGAATGAAGTCTTTTCTTATTGTAAACCTCTTCTATGAAATAAGTAATCCTGGATGCAACATCTGCAAATGTCTCATATTCAAACATATAGACTTCTTCGACTTTTAGTGTTTTAAAAAATGATTCTATCTTTGCATTGTCATAAGGATTAGCCTTACCAGACATGGATATTTCTATGCCATTATCCTTTAGTATCCTTACGTATTCGGCGCTGCAATACTGCATTCCCTGGTCTGAATGATGGATAAGATCTGATACGTCTCTTTTTGATATTGCATCAAGAAGCGCTGTTTTTGCAAGCACAGGCGACAGGCTCTTTCCCAGGCCGTAGCCTACAATCTTTCGGCTAAAGCCGTCTATTAGGGCTGCAAGGTATACAAAGCCTGTTGCAATCCTTATGTATGTAATATCAGCATTCCAGACCATATCAGTCCTTTTAAGGACAATATTCTTTATCAGATTTGGGTATTTAGTCATGTCATGGTTTGAATTTGTAGTTGCCTTGTATGCTCTTCTTGGGCTTACAAGCAGGTTTTCCTGCTTCATTATGCGCAAGATCCTTTTATGGTTTACATGAAAGCCGTCCCTTTTGAGCTGAGCCGTTATTCTTCTGTAACCGTAAGATGGAAACTCAGTAGCTATATCATTTATCCTGTCAGCAAGGTACAGGTTAGATTTGGGCCTATCTTTAGGCTTGTAATAATAAGCAGATTTTGATATGCCCATTACCTTGCACCATCCTTGAACAGTTTTGCGTTTGAACTTGTTATTATCAATGAATCGTCTTTTTTTTGGATAGTGTCAAGTTCCTTTGCCTTCTTTAGCATCTTGTTTTCAAACAGCAACTCTCCCACTAACCTTTCAAGTTCAGCCATCCTGATCTTTATACCTGCAATATCGGTATTTTTTGCATTTTTAAAGAACTTGCCGGAGACGTATTCTCTTTTCCACCGGCCAATCATAACAGGAGATATTCCATACTTTCTTGAAATCTCAGCCTGACTTGCAACTCCTGCTGTTATTGTCTCTACAATCTTTGCCTTAAATTCATCGTCAAATGTTCTTCTTACCCTCATGTTGATGAGACCTCTCTTTCTCTTAAGTTATTAGTCTCATCAGTTATTTTATCTATTTATTTTTTAGTATACAATGTGTCCAAGGGAGTGGGTTCACTCCAATGATCCATTAATCACCTTAAAAGCTTATACATATAAGTTAACAGTTTTAAAAAATATTAATACTAGCAATGCTGCAGATCTTTTTATTTTTCCTATAAGTAAGAACCTTATTCTTTTTTTATTTACAAATGATTTAAATAATGAGCCAGCTATTAAGGGGAGATTTGGATTAGATGAAATTAACAAAGTAAAGGAGATAAACGAAATAATTTTTCAAGAAAGTTATAATTTCGTTTATTCACCAAATTTAGAGACATTAAACATGGTTTTATATGAAACTTAAAAAAGTTATAGATTGCGTAAAGAGAAAAGATTTAAATATTCCAATTCTTTTAGATACTTCAGCTTTTAGATCTTTATCAAGTAGTGATTTAGAACAATATAATCTGGAAAAATTAGAAATAATGATTTCCCCTTATACTTTTTGGGAACTTTTATGCCATTTAGATAAAGACTGGATACAATATAAGGGAAATATTTATAAATGTTCAAGAGTTCAGATTTTAGACGATCCTAATGCTATTATTTATACTGATCTTAAATATCAAATAGATAAACTAATCAATCGCTTACCAGATAATGAGCTTATTCCAGGAATTTTAGAATGTCTTAAAGAATCTAATTCAATTAATAATTTTTATAATAGTAATTTTATAGATAGTAGAGGAAATAAAAGATTAATTAGTAAATGTTCTGATAGAGTAAATAAAATATTAGATAAAGGAGCAGAGGAATATTTTAATTTTATTAAAAAAATAATGATACTCATTATACAAGAAAATTATAACTTGGATTCTGATAAGGATTGTCATAGTATTATTATGTCATTAGCTAAAATTGATGAAATTTATAAAAAAAATAATTCAAAACAAACAAAAGATTTAAGTCATCAGATAGTAAATAAATATTACTTATTTTTTGCATATACATTTGAAAGGGTTAAGCAACTTCTGCAGCATGGCGGAACACAACCTCAAAGAAATGATTATGAAGATAGCAGAATTTGCTTGCATTTATCTCTTGATAAGCCTTTAAAATTCATTACAAGAGATGAAAGATTTTCAAAATCTTCAATTAATTCTATTAAACGATTAAAGAGAATAGGTTTTAACTCGTCTCAACATCCGCAAATTTTTTATGCACAGAATAAATCAAATCTATTAGAGATAATTAAGTAGAAAAGTATGTTTGCCACACCATTAAAAAATATAAATTAATTGGCTGGGGAGAGAGGATTCGAACCATAAAAATTTTATTAACAAATTAATATATATAAT
>CAZVMT010000133.1:0-8119 GCA_964628765.1 uncultured Candidatus Bathyarchaeia archaeon
TCCTAGACAGGGTATCCTTGGAGCTTATCGATGCCGGCGCGGATACTGTGCTCTGTGGATGCACCGAGGTTAGTATCGTGCTTCATGATGGCGATCTGAGTGTACCGGTGGTTGACCCGCTTCAGGTGCTCGCTGAGGAAGCTGTGAGACTGGCATCGTCTTAGGCGAAACCCATGGATGAACCCAGCTATTATCGGGGAACCCTTGACTATCCGAGGGATGATGGCGTTGAGGTTGTGGAGTTCTATTACCCAGCGAATGTTCACTGGTGCTGCATTGATTGCGGAGACTGCTGCGGCGATGTTGATAACAGGAACAGAATGATATTGCTGTTACCAGAGGACATCGAGAGAATAGAGGAAACAGGGGCAACGGGGTTCCATGAGGACTGGGGTGAGGGCAGCTTCACTGGTATCATGTGTAAGAAAGAGGGTAAATGCGTCTTCTACACTGGGGAGGGCTGCAGGGTTTACGATAACAGGGCGTTACTCTGCAGGATGTACCCTTTCTGGCTAGAGAAACAAGACGAGTATTTCCTATTCGGCATAGACCATGAATGCAGAGGAATCAACAGCGGTAAAGCACTGGGAGAAGGCTTCTATAAGAGACTACTCAAGATGGCGTTACAAGCCATGGATTACTAATTTATCTTTGAACCGCGTTACTGTCTTGCATGGTTGATTTCCGGGTCATGAAGCAGACGGATCTGGGTTTCTTCATGAATCTGATGGATATGGTAGGCTGGGGCATGACCCCAGGCGATTATGATAGGATACTCAGGTTCAGCCCAGAGGGATGCTTCATCGCAAGCCAAGATGACTCAGACCTCGGCATAGTGGTAACAGTGAACTACGGTGATATAGCCTGGATAGGGAACCTCGTGGTACTCCCCGAGACCCGGGGGAAGGGGATCGGCGCCAAGCTAATGCAGTACGCCATAGACTATCTTGTCTCCACTGGGACCAAGGCGATACGGCTTGACGGTGTCCCACTAGCAATCCCGTTATACAGGCGTCTCGGATTCAAGGACGAGTACTGGAGCCTCAGATTCCTCGGAACAGCCCAGAGACACCCCGAGACCACCAGTAAACCCATGACACAGGGTGATCTAGATGCCGTCAATAGGCTTGACCAATCGGTCTTCAAGGCACCGAGAAGAGAAATACTAGAATATGTCTACCAGAAATACCCCGACCTATGCTTCACCTCATGGACAGACGGTGAACTCGTTGGTTATATCATGGCGAAGGAAGCAAAAGGGCAGGTGAAGATCGGTCCATGGATAGTCAAACAAGGATACTCCGCTGTGGCGGAGAATCTCCTCTACTCTGTGATGAACATGAGAGTCGGGGAAGCCCTATGGGTTGGCGTCCCTGAAGGTAACCAGACTGGTGTCAGTATACTCGAAAAAAATGGGTTCGACAGGTTACCCAGTAGCCTGAGAATGTGTTACGGTGACTGCCGTGTCGTTGAGGATGTTGTTTCTGTTTATGGGTTGGGTGGTCCAGATAAGGGCTAGGTGGACTTGAATCTAATCTTGTCCCCTACCCTTAGAACAGGCTCATCCAGGGTCTTTGCCTTCACCACGATGTTCATGTGATTAGGCATATGGGTTAGATCACATCCAGCCAAGGTGCCGAGCAGCCTATCCTCGATCCACACCTCATCACCCACAACAATCAAACCAGAGTCCACGATCTCGAAGAACCCAATGACCCTAACCCTATCGGCTCCTCCACCCGGTTTAGCATCCTCATCCGTAATCATCAACTCATGAATCTCAGACCGTTTCACCGCCCTGCTCATTATCTCGATGAGCTTGAGGCCACGATCCTCTAACACCTTGTGGAGAAGGGCAACGGTCTCACCCATCACTGGGCGCCTGTCACCGTAGACACTGGGTGTTATCTGTTTAAAATCATATGGAGCGCTCATGTTATTCAAGCACCTTTATGCCAGCCCTGCGCTCGGGTTCCTTGCTATCCACATCCATGTACCAGTGCATGCTCTCCCTGTCTGGGCTCGTGGTGGCGCTGACAGTGTTTCCCTTGGCGTCAAACGCTAGGCAGTTCATGCCGCCGAAGCTCTTCAACTCGTGAATATCCTTCATGGCCCTGAAGGCAGCCTCCCTGACGCTCAACCCATCCTCCATGTAGTGAATTATGGTGCGTGCAGTGCTGTTTCTGATGGCAAGCTCTCCTCTGCCGGTGCACGCAGCTGCGCCGTACCTGTTATCACAGTAGTTGCCTGCGCCGATGATGGGGCTATCCCCGAGCCTGCCCGGGAACTTCAAAGCGGTTCCGCTGGTGCTTACAGCGCTGGCTATGTCCCCGTTCTCATCCATGGCCATTATGTTGACTGTTCCATGGTGCTCATCCGCCAATTTATCATACCATTCTCTTAGGTTCTGGCTCTTAGCGTAGTTGATAACCCAACGCTGGCTCTCATCGATCTCATCATGATCAAAGGCGTCACGGACAAAGGTATCATAGACCTTCCTGCTCAAATCAGTGCTCAGGTCCCCCTCCTCACAGCCCATCACCCTCGCGAAAAGCTCGGCTCCCTCACCAACAAGCATCACATGTGGTGCATGGTCCAGCACCTTCCGTGCGACGCTTATCGGATGTATGAATCCCTTTATTGCTCCTACAGTTCCCGCTGCCATCGTTTTCCCGTCCATGATGCTGGCGTCCATCTCCTGAACGCCTAGGAGGTTGGGTATGCCAGCCATGCCGACTGATGTATCGTTTGGGTTGGACTCCACTAGCCTCGTCGCGGCTTCAATAGCGTCGAGGGCTGATCCCCCCTCTTTAAGCACCTTTACTCCACCGTGGAGGAACTCTCCTGCGTTTCTCGTACCGATTATGAATGGTTTTACCATGATTCTCAGAAAAAACTGGTCTTTCTCTTACTTAAGACCATCCAGAATTTTCAGCATAGTTTAACAGAGATAACATCTTATCTAAGCGTACAATATTCCTAGACGTGAAATAATATGAGTGGACTACCACCAGGAGAACAAATAATCAAAGACACAGGCATGTTCCCCGTCACATGGACCAAAGGAACCTTCAGCAACGTAAACGGCAAACTGATCCTAACCAACAAGAGGCTAGTCTTCACAGCGGGCAAGTTCCAGGATATTATATCCTCTCTTAGAAGCGCCCATAAGGATAAAGCCGAGATACCGTTGAGCAGCATCACCAGCGTCGATAAGGGCTTCATGGCTACCATCAACGTCACGGCGGGTGGACAAAAATACACATTCAAGGGCATGAGGGACGCAGGTGGATGGGTGCAAGCCATAAACAGCGCCAAGATGATGTCAGGCACAGTAAGCTACGGCGCACCCCAACAACAGAACTATATCCCACCGCCGCCACCAGCAGCAGCCACGGGAAACAAGTTCTGCAGCAACTGCGGGGCACCGGTAGCGCCGGGAAACGCCTTCTGCGGTAAGTGTGGAGCCAGGGTACAGTAGTGAACCTAAGTGTCTGAGGACATTAAATTCCCACACGCCGTTGTTGTAAACCGGAACATAATAGCCATGCTTCTTGATGCATTGGTTGAGGAGGGTCTTCTATCCTCTGAGGTCAGCCAGCGGATCATCGATCAAGCCATGAGCATCGAGCCCCAAGCAGATTCATTGAACATGTCCTCCAGTGGAGGCTTTGTAAGAGATGTCTTCACGAAAGGAGCCGAACTGGGACTCACAGGGCAAGCTAGTACGCCTCCAGTTAAACCAGTCTGCCCCCAATGCGGAGCAGACGCCAAGCCAGATCAGAAATTCTGCACGAGCTGCGGCCACCGGCTTCAATGAGTTTTTTAAACTCATCCACATCTATTTTCAATAATATTACTCGGTGTCACATATGCCAGCCAATCTCCCACCAGAGGCCAAGCACAAGTGGAACGAGGTCACCCTGACAAAAAACCCTGAGACCCGGCTACTGTTGATGGCTGAGTTCCTCAGCCTCGTCCCCAAGCATAAGGGAACCGAGAAGATGTGCAGCCAAGTCAAGCGACAGATGGCACAGCTTAGGGAAGAGATAGAGAAAAAGAAACAACAAGCCAAGAAAACAGGCAGCGGTGGCCCAAGCTATTATGTGCCGAAGGCGGGGGCAGCCCAGATGTCTGTTATCGGCCCGGCTAACTCTGGGAGGAGCAGCCTATTGAAGGCTGTCACCAATAGCCCGGTGCAGGTCACGGCTTGGCCTTTCGGTACCACCAAGCCGACCCCAGGTATGCTTCCCTTTGAGGACATCCAGTTTCAACTCGTGGAGATACCACCCATTGTGGAGGGGAGCAGTGAGGGACGCGCTGATGGGTTCATGAATCTTGCGTGTGTCCGTAACTCTGATGGGGTCATCGTTGTCGTGGATATGACTGATGATCCGGCTGGTAACCTGTTGATGGTAATCGCTGAGCTTGAGAGCGCCCGGATATTGATCGCCCCACCAGGTGGCTCGGTGGAGATAGAGAAAAGGGGACACGGCAGGGATATCCAGTTTATCTGGGAGGGAGAACTCGTTGACTGCTCCGAAGATCAGATAATCGAGCTACTCGCCGGGTACAGAATCCGGTCAGCACTAGTCAGGGTAAAAGGAAAAGTAACCCTAGACATAGTGGAGGACACCATATTCGGAAACGCGGTATACCGCCCCTCATTTGTTCTCGCAAACAAGATGGATCTAAACGACGACCCAGATATGCTTGAACAACTACATCAAGTAGCAGACCCTATCGATGTAATCCCCATATCCCTGGAGAAAAAACCTGAACTAACAGCCAAGATAGGGAAAAGAATCTTCGACCTACTGGAGATAACCCGGGTCTACACGAAAGAGCCTGGGAAAGAGCCAGCGAAAGACCCCATAGTGTGCAAACCAGGCACGACAGTGGGTGACCTTGCCCGTATCATCCACAACGATTTCTATAATCGATTCAAATACGCGAGAATCTGGGGCCCAGCAGCCAAGTTCGATAACGAGAAGGTGGGGATCGATAGAGTATTACTGGATGGCACAGTGATACAGCTCTACACTTAGACAAAAAAGAAACACTCAAATGAGAATCCTTCTCCAAGTAATAAACTTAAATTAGTTAATTCTCATCCTTCTGTAAGCGATGTCCCTCATAGAAAGAGTACCCTCTGGAGTAACAGGTCTAGACAACATGCTGGGAGGCGGCTACCCCAAAAACAGTATAATACTGATCAGCGGAGGACCCGGAACCGGCAAGACAATAACAAGTCTACAATACACCATCTCAGCAATACAAAGAGGAGAACCAGTAGTTTACGTCAACCTCGAAGAGCCGTGGATTAACAAGAAAAAATACTCCAGGGCATTCAGATGGGACTTTGAGGAAGCCGAGAAAAACGGTTTACTGATAGCACTAGACTTCCAGCTAATGTCCACAGTGGACGGTATGGTTGAGCCCCGGAGCAGAAAGACGGGACAGACAGAGCTAAGCCTAAACTATGAGATACTTGAAGCAGTGAAGCAGATAGGTGCAAAGCACATAGTCATGGACCCATTGAACAGTTTGATGGTAAACGCTCGGGGGGTCTCGGAGATCCGGTACCTTGTCTATAAACTGTTTGAGAACATACGTGACCTAGACTGCACAGCATTGATCACTTATGAAGGTGTATTTGATGTGAGTAATTACTACTCGGAGATGTTCCTGAGCGACGGAGTGATCGCTTTAATCAAGGACTCACGGGAATTCCAGATCATCAAGACACTGAGAATCGATAAGATGCGTGGAATCGACTTCGATGACCAGCCAAGACGATACACTGTAACCAATAATGGCTTAGTTGTATTCGATACTGAGCCAGTCCTAGTCTAAACAAATGCAAACCAGAAGTAGACTCAAACCACAGAGTATTTTTAATCATAATCACAGTATCTCATCACCATGATCATCATAGTATCCGGGTTACCGAGGAGCGGCACAAGCATGATGATGAAGATGCTGGAAGCAGCCAGCATACCTATTCTCTCAGACGAAATTAGGACAGCGGATGAGGATAACCTCAAGGGGTACTATGAGGATGAGCGAGCGAAGACTCTGCACAAAGACAATTCATGGATAAGCGAAGCCAAGCATAAAGCCGTCAAGGTAATCAGCTACCAGCTACCACACCTACCAGAAGGACATCAATACCGCATCCTGTTTATGATACGTAAAATCGAGGAAGTGCTCGCCAGCCAACGAAAGATGATGGAGAGAAGAGGCGAACCCGAGGACGATATACCCGATGATGTCATGGCAAACATATTCCGCAAGCACCTTGAAGAAGTTGGGGAATGGCTCGAACAGCAGGCGAACATCAAGACCCTCTACATCAGCTACAATGAAACATTGAATGACCCTGAGACGACCGCGGAGAAAATAGCGGAGTTTCTTGGGCAAGACTTGGACATAGAGAAGATGATGCAGGTAGTGGACCCAAAGCTATACAGGCAGAGGAAATAGGGGGGAGGGGGGGTATCTTATTCTAGCCCTAAAACAGGCTCCAGCGCTGAAACCAGCCCCAGAACAGCCTATTTTTGATCTTGATCTATACCAAAACCCCGTATAATCAATACCAAAAAACATCGTGGTAAGAGCTTGAAAACCTCCCTGATCGCCTCATAACCCTTGATTGTATAACTACTGTGAAATGGGACATTCTGAAACCATCGTTCCAAAATGCCCCTTAAATCACATGGTTACAGATAAATAATCGATATGGAGCAATATAGAAAACCAATACTAGCCGCATTAGCGATAATAATCGTAACAGGAGCCTTTCTCAGCTACAGGACCTTCGGGAATGGAACACTCGTGGTTGAGATGACAGACCCACCTCAAGGATGGGGCGACGCCTCAAACGTCTACATCAAATATAGTGCAATAGAGATTCACCGCGCAGACGCCGGAAACCAGACAGGCTGGGTCACAGTAGTGGAGGATGAGGCATGGATAGACCTCACTGAGACCCTTAACAGCTCCAAGACCTTGGGCTCACAGGGCTTACAGGCGGGAAAATATAATCTCGTCAGGTTTGAGGTACTAGAGGCTGTCGTAACAATCGATAATGTGAATCACACTGCATCAGTTGCCAGTGGAAAACTAAACATAGCCATAGTGCAGGGTGGAGTAGACATTACAGCTGGACAGACCAGTAATCTCTTGATAGATATAATGCCCAGGATCACTGGCTCAGAGGCACAGGGATACAGGCTAACCCCAGCAGCGATAGCCCTACCCCAATAAGCCCCCACATTTTATAGTAAATATTTTCACCCCGAAGGGCAATTCAGATACATGTTATCAGGATTAGACGGAATAGCACAGCTCCGAGACCATAAAAGAAAACGATTCAGCAGCTACGACCGAACAGGAGGAAACAAAGATTATCTTACGGTTCCAGCGGGCGAAACCAAGACCCTCGCAGAGATGAAAGGAGCTGGCTGCGTAAAGCATATCTGGGTAACCATCCGCACAGACGAGGAATGGTATCTCAGAAAACTCGTCCTCAGGATGTACTGGGATGGCGAAGAGAACCCCAGCGTTGAGGTTCCCATTGGCGACTTCTTCGGCGTCGGACACGGAGTAACCCACAACTTTGTCTCCGCGCCTCTCCAGATGAGCCCCGAGGACGGGAAAGCGTTCAACTGCTGGTGGCCCATGCCCTACAGCAGCGGAGCCCACATAACCATCGAGAACCAAGGAGAACAGTTGGTCACGGCTTTCTACTACTATGTTGACTACGAGGAATGGAAGACTCCCCAAGATGGACTGGGCAGGTTCCACGCCTACTGGAACCGGCAGAACCCGACAGACGGCACCAGTGACAAGGGGGTTGAGAACCGTGAATGGATGTTCATGGGTGAAAACCCCACAGGCAAAGGAAATTATCTCTTGATGGAGGCGGAGGGAAAAGGACACTACTGTGGCTGCAACGTCAACGTGGTCAACCTACGCAAGACAGACAAATTCAACTGGTACGGCGAGGGCGACGACATGATCTACATAGACGGCGAGAAGACACCCAGCCTCATAGGCACAGGCACCGAGGACTACTACGGGATGAGCTGGTGCCCCACCCAGGAGTACTGCGCAC
>CAZVMT010000134.1:0-8052 GCA_964628765.1 uncultured Candidatus Bathyarchaeia archaeon
CTTAGCTCCAACCCGTTGACCCATCTGCACCACTTGTATCCCCACTTGGACTCAGCCACAAGCTGAAACGGGAAACCCCTATCCTCGGGCAATGTAACCTCGTTGATCTTGTAGGCTAGTATCAGCTCGTTATCCCTGATCTCATCGATGGTCAAGCTGGTAGTATACCCGTCCTCTGCGTGGAATATGATGATCTCCGCATCCTCAACTGGATCAGCAGCCCTCAAGAGGTCCATGACCCTGATCCCCTCCCAGAGAACCGTGGCGCTCCACCCCTCGACGCAGTTCAGGGTCACCACCTTCTTGTAGCTCGTGAAGTTGTCCAAAACCTCCCAGTAGGTGTAATTGACTGGGGTCTCCACCAACCCATATACCTGTAGCCTGTAATCGGTTACATCGACCTCTTGGGGTCCACGTATGCTGTTCTCCCTGAAGTCATTGATGCTGCTCAGCCTGACTCCCTGATAATCCTTTACCTCAACATAGTCAGCCTGCCCAAGGCGGTTAAACTGGGCAACACCATAGATGGCTACCATAACCACGAGCACAGAGACTATTATCAAAGAGACATTTTTACGAGGTTCTGTATCCAAGACTATCAATGGTTCCCATTGTAATGGCGCCTCATATAGTATTCAAAAATAGAATCCATGTGTTCTAGTTTTTAGAATGAGTGTTCTAAAACCTGCTATTATATACCCATAAGATTCACGTAATAATAACAAAGATGGTGTATTGATTGATAAGAAACATTACAGCAAAGAGACCCGGCAAACGAACATTAATCGCTGTCGTACTGGTAATCGTACTTGGCTACTCTTCGCTTCTCGTGGGTAACTCACTCCAACCCAAAGGCAGTTATGGGGATGGTGGCAGCGTAACTGTGACGGGCCGCAGCTATTCCTACGCGGATACCGCTGACGCTGCAACAGTGGCAGCAGAAGCCGCTCAGGCTGCTGCGGTGGCTGACTCCGCGAAAGCCGCCACTGGGCTTCCCTTCACGGTCCTCTTCAACGTTGTGAGTCAGGGGACAGAGCCGGTGGTCGAGGAATACTCAGATATCTATGAGCGCATGGTGGTCTACACCGCCAGGATTTCCTTGAAGGTCGAGGATATCGACGCCTCCATCGATGAGATAAAGCAAATCACGGACATCCACGGGGGCTTCATATCCACGGTGAGCTCCAGAGACGAGAGGGGCTCAGTGACCATCCGCGTCCCCCAGAGTAGGTTTCACCAAGCCATCGAGGATCTGGAAGACCTCGGGGAGGTAATGAGCAGGGACCTCCAAGGCGAGGACATAACAGAGGAATACGTGGACCTTGAGGCTCAACTAACCGCGTTAGAGGCCCAGGAGGCCAGGTTCCTTGAGATCCTGGAGATGGGGACAACGGTTGAGGATGTATTGCGGGTGGAGCGTGAGCTTGAACGCGTCAGGGAGGACATCGAACGGATACAGGGAAGGGTCAACTACCTTGATAGCAGGGTGGAGCTCTCCACGATCACTGTGAGTCTCAGCCTAGAAGATGATGAGCCTGTTGAGGTGGTTCAAGCCTGGTTCCCAGATGTGGATTGGGGTGTCCCGGTTCGCACTGGTTTGGCTGTCTTATTCACCATTTCCCAGGGGATGTTGACCATGATTATCGTGATTGGACCTCTTCTCTTGGTTGGTTATGGTCTGTTGCTTGGTTATCGGCGTTACCGTTCAGCCAAGCTTGTAGCGGTTGAGGAGCCTCCTGTCTCTTAATTTTCCCTTTTTTTAATTCTTTGCGTGTTTTTTTTATGCCAATAAGAATGCATAAACATATATTGTATATATTGTATTGATCTATAGTCAGCAGGTGAAAAATTGGGAATAAACGTTGAATCCTTGAAACAGCAGCTCATGGATGAGGATTGCAAAAAAGTACTGATCCATTGCAAGGAACCAAAATCCTGGACTGAGATAAAAGCCTCAAAAGTCAAAGAAAGCAAGCTCTTCAAGATCTTGAAAGAACTAAAGATCAGTGAAGCCCTCCTTTTCGCAGATGGAAAATACTATACCTCTCCTGAGGCAATCGCTTTCCTAGATTAACTATCTAAACCTTACCAAAAAATTATTATTATTTTAATGGAAAAAAGATGAATCAGTGGCTCATATACGTTTATTCAATGTATCTTGTACCAAGGCTTCCCTAGTCTTTATGAAGCGATCACTCAGGATGAAGCCCCAGTAGAGGAGCGCTGTTCCCATCAACTCAAACAAGAAGAACAGGTTGGGTTGATGGAAGAACGCTAGGGCGCTCCCACCAATCATGGGCATCAAGCCTCCCAGGAATATCCAGAGGTTATATGTCCTGCGCCTATCCTTGATATAGCTCCAAGCCGCGCCACCGATTAAGACGAGCCCACCGATGATGTTGATGATGATTGCGTATCTTCTCACATCCATGGAGTAGGCCTGAACGGCGTCATGGAACGCCTCTCCGAGTGGGCCTTCAAAAGCCTCCTCAAGCACCATATGATCAATAGGCTCTATGGCGCCAGTCACGAGCAACGCGAGGCTTAGAAGAACAATGATGACTGTGAATCCATCAGCGATTTTTTTCTTTGCCAATAGATATACGACTCCCGCTCCCAGCATGCCCACCAGTGGCGCTGAGAGAATATAGTATACCTTGAACGCCAACACTGATGGGCCCAGTAGGTCTCCGTTCATCAGGAATTCCATGAGGGCCGCTACCGCGTAGAATAGCATCGCTATGGTCCATAGCAATTGATGGGTCTTGCGTCGCTCATTGTATTGTTTCCAGAGGCTGTATGTGAATGCCCCAGCGACGATAGTTGTGAAGAGGGGTAGTATATTCAATATTTTACACCTACATGAAGCCCATGCTTCCCCTATTTATTTTTTTGCGGAAAAAGGGGAAAAAATACCCATGTTTTAAGTTTGTAGGGAAAAGAAGATGTTAATATTCTTACTTTCACAGGTCACTCAAACAAAAGCTTGTCGTCTTCCATGTACTTCACTCCATCAACATAGAGTGTTGGGGTGAAGGAGATGAAATCGATATGCAGCTTAGCTACTATGCTGGTCTCGCCCTCTTGCAGTATCTCCCCACCACATTCCCCCAAAGCCGTTTCATACTCGGGTGCCATTCTATCCATCTATGGACCGATTCCCGTTCTTTTGGCGAACCCTAGATTTAGTCATCAGATGATGTTTCAGGCAAATTACCGCATCCAATGACTGATTCCCAGATCTCGTATAATATAAAAAATGGTTTAGGGTTTGAATGGAGCATCGTGACCTGGAATAACCAAGACCGGGTTCAACGCAGCGATTCGCTTCAAGCTCTCGATGGATGTCTCCGCGGAGGTGTTCTTGGTCACCACCTGAGGAGCCTTCAACTCAAGTAGATCCTCTTTCACGATAACGGCGTCACCGACACACGCCACGAGCCCCTCATCTGTCTCCACGAGAACAGTGATGCTGCCTGGGGTGTGTCCCGTTGTCTCGATCACCTTGACTGATTTGGTGAGTTGTCTTGTCCCATTTATGGCGTCGATCTTCATGATGCCCATGAAGGCGTCTGCGAACTCTGGCCAGTAGAGCTTCCTGCAGTACTCCAGCTCCTTCTCGTGGATTATCAGGGGCTTTCCCTTGAAGAGGTAGTTTCCCTCAATGTGATCATAGTGGCAGTGGGTGTTAACCACCATATCTATGTCATCTGGTTTGAGGCCGAACTCTGCGAGTCTCTTGGGGAACGCACCATATCGTCCGATCTGGAGAATACCCGGGTCTACGATGATGTTCTTGCCTTGATCCCGTATGAGGACCACGTTTGTTGAGCCGATGTTGAAGGTCTGTGTATCATAGACTTTCCCGATTTGGGGCTCCGGTTGGGGTGTGAGGGGCCATCTGAAGCTGAGAATAGGGTATCCCTCGGTTACCCCGAATTGAAGATACAGACACTGGAATAGTATGTCAACTGTTGCTTTTTCTGCGACCATGGTTAACCTGTCTCGGTGCTTGTAGATAACATTACTCACAGGTGCTCCAATAAGTTAAGAACATGAAAAGCTGACTATATCCGAGATATTCATGAAGATCACAAAAGTGGAGCTAATCCCAGTCAACATTCCACGAAAAAAAGTCCTAACCCTAGCCCACTACGGCAACCTGGGTCAGGGAGGCAGCTTCGAGTTCGTGCTAACACGAATACACACAGATGAAGGCATCACAGGAGTGGGAGAGGTGCCTCCACTCCCACCGTTGAGCCCAGAGTCACAGCCAGTGATACTCGATGTCCAGAAGAAATGGATAGTACCAGGATTGATCGGCATGGACCCCTTCGAGACAGAGGCAATCTGGAAGAAGATGGACTTCATAGCACCCACATACACCATGGCGAAAGCCTCCATAGACATGGCGCTGTGGGACATCATGGGAAAAACCCTCAATATGCCTGTCCACAGGCTTCTGGGTGGCTCGAAGCCGGAGAAGATACCCAACGTGGGCTTGATAGGCATCGATGAACCCGAGGAAGTCTACAAGGATGCAACAGAGTTCGTCGAGGATGGTTTCACTGGTATCCGGCTCAAGATCGCCCCTGGCCACGATGTGGACTGCGTCGCAGCGGTGAGGGACGCCATAGGAGACGATGTCAACCTCAGGGTAGACTGCAATCAAGGATACAGGGTCTCGGAGGCGGTGAAGATGATACGAGCCATCGAGCCCTATGGTATCGAGATGGTGGAGCAGCCTACCATCTGGTGGGACTTTAATGGTTTGGCTGAGGTGGCGGCGGCGGTAGATACTCCGTTGATGGCTCATGAGTCCATGTATCTGCTCTCGGATGTTAAGAACCTCATAGACATGGGGGCGGTGGGTGTCCTCGGTTTGAAGACATACCGGCCTTGGGGTGGATTAACTGGTGCTAGGAGGATATTGGAGATGGCTCGGGTGATGAACATCCCATGCATGTTCCATGATGACCTTGAGTTGAGTGTGAGCCTCGCGGCTGCAACCCAGATCATATCCGCTTACAGAAACGTGATCACCCACAAATGCGAGTTGTCGGGTTATCCTGAGTGGATGGGCGACGATGTCACCACGGAGTCTGTCAGGATGGAGAAGGGCTACGTGTATGTGCCTGAGGGTAACGGCCTCGGCGTGGAGCTTGACGAGGATAAGATCAAGAAATACTCCCCGGGCATCATAACCATGGAGTAACCCTCTTTTTTCTTAGGGGAGCTAAAATAACTGCTCCCCAATACTATTTATGAATCAACAGGAGGAAACCGGGATGAGTAAGCTTGTCTGTGACCGCTGTGGAAGCCAGGACATGATCGAGGACAAGGAGACAGGTGAGATCATCTGCGCCAGCTGCGGCTTGGTGGTCTCCAGAGTAAAGCTTGTCCGCCGAGGCTTCTCTGAGGATGAGACACCGTCAACCCGCTCAGTGTCTCTTACCCCAGCTGAGCGCCGTAAGATGGACCGCCTGATGACCATAGATAAGAGACTCCGAGCAGACGAGGAAGACCCCTATGTGCTCAGGCTTGCTACCATCGAGATACAGCGACTCATCCAGACCCTGCATCTACCAGAGAGCATCGAGGCTAGCGCCGAGAGCATCTACAGGCGAGCCCAGAAAGAGGGTCTCGTGCCAAGGGGCACCATCAATGGATTCGCCGCTGCTAGCGTATACGCTGCGTGTAGGGTTCAGGGCTTGCCTAGAACCCTTAGGCAGGTTGATGAGGCTAGCTCTGAGGATATCAAGGATATCTCTAGAATGTATCGTATCTTGCTTACTGAGTTGAATCTCTCCGTGGAGACTGATAACCCGTTGAAACATGTAACCCATCTCGCTAGGGCTGTTGGGCTTTCTCACAGCGTTGAGCAGTTGGCCTCTGATATCTTGATCGAGGTGATGCATGTTAATCACCACACCGGGAAGAGCCCAGAGGGATTAGCAGCCTCCGCCCTGTATATAGCGTGTAAAGAGCTTAAGGCTAAATGTACTCAGGAGGCTCTGGGTGAGGCAGCGGGCGTATCGAGGCTTACTATCCGGAAACGGGTTAATGGCATCAAGAAGAATATTGACTTGGAGAAGATACTCGGGTAGTTTATCTTAGTTCTTCTACTTTTTTCATTAGCTGTCGTACCCTTGCTGGGTCAACTGGGTTCCATGTGTATCCGTCTACCTTGAGGCTGGAACCGACTATGGCTCCATCAGCAACAGAGAGATAATCTTTCACGTTCTCAGGCTTCACCCCGGTGTTCACGAGCACAGGCACATCCACGTGCTCCTTAACAGCCTTGATTACAGATAGATCCGCCTCTGAGCCAGCCATCTTACCCGATACCAGTATGGCGTCAGCAAGAGACGACACCACTGTACTGTGAGCGCGCTCCACCTCATTACGAGACCCCAAAGAAGACGCGAACTCAGGCACCACGTTATAGAAGACCCTGATATTATCTGCACAGATCTTGGTTCTGAACCGTGTGAATTTACCGGCGTCAGGTGCCCAAAGCCCCATATCCGATTCATAGACCCCTGTGAGGACCTCTCTCATGAACTTGGCTCCTGTCGCGTGGGCTATGGCTATTGCAGCATATGGGTCCCAGAGGAAATCAACACCGAAAGGTATCTTGCTTGGTTTGGTCTCTGTTACTACCCGTGTCATGGCTGCTATCTGCTCGATCCCAGCCTCAAAGACATAGGGACGATCATCCTCGTTACAATACATGATGGCATCGACTCCTCCTTCAACGAGGTTTTCCACGTCTCTCCTAACCCATTCAACCATGTGCTCCACCCCTTTTTCCCTGTCATATCTGGGTGTGCCTGGGAGTGCTGGTAGGTGAGCCATGGCGATTACTGGCTTCGGCTTCTTGAATAGGGTCTGGAACCAATCCTTGGGGCTCATATGGTGGTCTTCCCTGTGTTGGGTAAATAAGTTTAGTCCTAGCCCAGTTCCCAGCCTTTTTCATCCAGTTCACGAATAGTGTTGACCAGCAGCCCTACCAGTGCGTCGTTCATGAGCTTACCCTTCCCGGAGGTTGCCTTTGTTGGGTCTCCTGTTGCTCCGTGGGGTGTTATCTCGTGGAATAGCCACTTCCACTCGATGTTGCTGGGTAGGTCTGGTACTACGCCCTTGGCTCGGGGCATGTCCACTAGTGTTGGGTCTACGTGTAGCATCATGCTGGTCTCGCCCTCTCCACCATGACCTAGCCCACCCCAGACCTCAAAGGTGCCCTCGGGGACAAGCTCACCCGCTGTTACCCACCACGCTGGGAGTACTACGATCTTGAAATCCGGGTGAAGAGCTCTGTACTCGTTTGTGGTGGCTTCTATTGCCGGTATGTTGCCGTCGTGTCCGTTGACTATCAGGAGTTTCTTTATATCGTGTTTCATGAGGCTGTCGAATACCTCGGTGAGTATGTGCATCAATGTCTCTGTCTTCAACGTGATGGCTATGGGGTACTCTGAGTAGTGGGCGCTCATACCGTAGGGGATGGGTGGAAGCATCAGCAACCCATCGACCTGTTTTGATACCTCTTCCGCTAGATGCGTCGAGACCAGCGTATCCGTGCCATAGGGCAGGTGTTGCCCATGGTATTCCGTTGATCCCACTGCGAGGACCGCCTTATCGTATCCGCCTGTGGTGTACTGGTGTCCCGTCATCTTCAAGAGTGGCTTAAAATCCGTCATGGTTTATGATGGAAGCCTGTACCTAAATCGATTACCCTTCTTGGAGAACCCATAGACTGACCCCATCCATCCTACGTGGGCATCAAATCAAACAGGATAACCCTTGGAGTATCTACGCCATGGCATTAATCTCAGACATCCTTGCAGGACCAGTAACATCTCTTATCCTTGACAGTTCAAGGCAATTCTTATTATCAAAATAGTGATAATGTGATAAGGCTCACCGAGGCGCGCAGATGAATATAGTCAGTGATATCCCAGTCCAGCTCCACAGGGATATCTCCCACGTTTTCTGTAGTGAACCATTTATTGTGTTCTGGGTCTATCTTTATCCGTACCCTGAGGTTTGTGT
>CAZVMT010000135.1:0-7945 GCA_964628765.1 uncultured Candidatus Bathyarchaeia archaeon
TTTTTTTCGTAATTAGATAGATATAGCTTTTCAGCTTCTTCGATGTTTTCACATCCAAGAATGATTTTATGTTCATCGAACATTCCGTCTTTCCCCTGGTTTGCAATAAAAGCTCTACTAGCACCTAGTTTAGGCCCTATGAAAACATCTATAGGGTCATAATCATTTCCCTCTGTCTTTTCAATATATCCATAATGAGCTTTCATTTTCTGAACCCACTTCTTCCCATCTTCTCCAAATCCCCACCGTATAGACCCTTTAGGATTCTCAATTTTTATAGGGATATCTTTGAAAAGTATAGATCCTT
Organism: uncultured Candidatus Bathyarchaeia archaeon; assembly: GCA_964628765.1. Taxonomy (GTDB): domain Archaea; phylum Thermoproteota; class Bathyarchaeia; order TCS64; family TCS64; genus RBG-16-57-9. The sequence goes on from CAZVMT010000135.1 coordinate 308, forward strand.
TTTTATATATACCGGATATTTTTTGTTTTTCTGTTGGTCTTAAATTTACATCTATATTTTTCAATGCAGATCGCACTTTTTTTACTTCCTTCTCAGGGTTAAAAATATTCTCAATTGTGTTTAAAATCTTTTCATCTGATGACTGAGGAAATTTTATAGCAGTACCGCCAGCTTCTTTCCACGGATCAAGGTTATATCCCATGTCATCTATTAATACACTTTCTTCGTCTTCAACATATTCGGACTTATTATCAGAAAAATATACAGTGTAATCGCCTAAATTTTCTTTTACCCAGGTTAATTTATCAATTTTACAAAAAATCATTCCTTCCATAGGCGTTGTTAAAAATATTATTTCGTATTTGTCTTTTAATTTGTAAAATAATTCTAATCCTTTAGGGTTTACAGGTAAATCTCTATAAAAATGCGGTTTAGTATAACAAAACTGTTTAACAGTAAAAGAATCATCTTTTTTCGCATCACGTCCAAAAAAATCTTTGTAACCTTTATCAAAGTCTGCTAAGACTCCGTCAAGATCCATATATATTTTATTTTTCATTTTTTATCCTTTTTTAATATATTTTTTTATAAATTCTTGACAAATATAGCAATTATAGTTATATTATTAACAACCACAACAATCAGTAGTTCCAGGACTATCACGAGTAGCTCTGAAACTACACTTAAAACTTAAAAGTCCTTAAATTGTAAATATTTAAGGACTTTTTTTTATTATTTCAGGATTAACAACAGCTATAGAAGTATAAGGATCTCCTTCACTAGAATCGTCATACAAAACCATATCAAAACCAATTTTTTTTGCATACTTATTTATTTGTTTCTCTTGTGGAGAATCATAAAAATTTTCGATAAGTTCATTAATCTCAGATTCATCTTCTTCTGGATCAAGATTTTTAAACTCTTCAATATTTTTAACAAGCCATTCGTTCCTTTCTGAGTCTGAATTAAATGTTGTTTTTTTATAACTTCTTAAATCAAGAACTTTTGATGTATTTGATTCAATTTTAATTATATTCGCATAATCACCATAGAACCATCCGGGGTGTCCTAATTCAACATCTTTCTGATTATACCCTGTTTCATCTGTTTCGGTATCAATGTTAAGTTTATCAATATATTCGTCCTTGGTTCCACTGAATTCTGGAAATTTTGCGTATGCTGACTGTTGCTTGGGATGTTCAAATAGAAAGATAGCATCTCTATTTACTATATCGAATTTACTAATTTTATCAGGACTAAAGTGAATTGTTTTTATTTCAAAAGGTTGATTTTTTTCTTTTAAAACTTCATCTAAAGGCTTTTCTTTTATAATTTTCTTATTTTGTTTTTTTTCTTTTTTATTAGAAACTTTAACCCACTTTCTTTCAGCTATTTTTTTGCGTCCTTTGGAAATAGTGCCAATTGGCATCCTTTTAGCTTTTTCAAATTCTTCCCAATTAACTTTATTATTTTCTATTGGTATATTTTTATTATTAAGTTCTACAAAAACTATTCCTTTCTCCATTTTTTGTACATTCTTTGTTACAATACTCTCTGGGATTTTAACGTCTTTAATGCTGTCGTAAAGTCCTTGCTTGACTATTCTTTTGCCAGTTGTTTTGTCAAAAGCAGGATTTAGGTATGTATATAAATCATTCTTTTTTAGTTCCCAGATGTCTTCAATCTCTCGATCCTTCGCAATTCGTTCAAAGACATCCAACAATAAACCCAATCCCTCTTTTTCTTCATGCTCTAAAATATTATAAAAAGACTTATTAAGAAGAATACTTTTTAAATACCATTTGTATATAGTACAAAACATTTCCTCTTCATTTTCTCTTTCCCAGTCATATTCGTATATCGCAGAAGGATTTAGTCTTTTAAAATATTTTTTAAAGCTATTTTTTTCGTTATAATTTAAACAGTCACGCCAAAATAAATGCCCTACCTCATGCATAGCATTTTCTATATAATTATTTTTATCATACAGATTAATATTTATGCCGGATAAACAGGAAACTATTTTGTCCTTTTTTTCTTTATCTGTTTGATTTAAAAAATTAAAAACAGCAGAATGAGGAGGTAAAAAAATATTTTTTATATCAAGATTCCCAAAAATACTGTTAAATTTAGTTAAGTCTACGACCCATTCATTTTCGCCTAAAATAATAAAAGGATCTATTTCATTCTGATCGTCAATATCGTCTATTATTTCATCCTCTACAATAATCGCTTTAACCATTTTATCTATTTTAATTTTTTCATTTTTATCGTTTATAAAAATATTATTTTTTTCGTGTCCTACCAAAAAATTATTTTTTATAAATATAGGTTTTTTTTCATTTACAATAGCTTTTTTTAATTCTAACGATTCATATTTTCCATAAGAAATGTCATAATTATTTTTTTTTAAATATTCTTTTAAATTTTCAAATTCTTTTTTTTCTATATTTTTTTTAGACAAATTTAAAATTTTTTCTCTATCCATTTTTTTTATCCTGGAAAATTTTTACTTAATAATAAAAAAAAATTTTTTTTTGTCAACAAATAAAAAAGGTTGACAAATAAGGGAACCGTATATATATTATATAGTATAACAAAATTACTCAAAAGACTTTAGTCGAAGGAACCTTTTTTCTCTAATAAAATAAAAACTAAATAAGGAGGTATTGTATGGACAAAAAATTACAAGAACTTTATATAAAATTTATTAGCCTACCAGAAGGCATAAACAAAAATATTGCTTGGGCAAAATATCATAACTACAGGCTGTTTCTCCAGAAAAAAAAATCCTATAACAAATAAAAACAAAAAAAACTAAAAATCTTTTTACTTTAAAAAAGGAAAAGATTTTTAGTTGACATTCTAAGCAACTATACCTATCTTAGTTATATAATATTTCCTTTGGAGAAAAAAATGGATATTTTACAAGCAGAATTAGAATATAAGATTTTACGCAAGTTCTATTTAAAATATATCAGGAACGCACAACAAAAATATGGAAATAAAAAATTAGAACAAAAATTAAAAAAAAGCAATAAATACTTTTATAAAATTCAAATTAAATCCAGTCTGGAAAACCTTAAAAAAATTGCCGAGGAAATAGAAATAAATTTTACTCCAGGAACCATTAATGAAGGATAATACCTAAAAAAGAAATCTAAAAAAATTATGAAAATTTGTCTTGATTTTTATAAAGAAATGACATATATTTTTAAAATAAAAAGAGATAAAGGAACTAGCTAATTTAATGCTAAAACAGGTTAAAAAAAATAGCACCTAATTGTTTTTACGACTTTTAACAAAAGGAGAAGTGCTATGAGCATAACATTCCTTACGGAAAAGGAAGCAAAAAATTTTTTAAAAAATCAAATTATTGGAGACGTCGAGATGAAAGAGACAATTGCCAAATGGAAAACAGAGAATATAATCCTTGATTCTATTGTAGATAAAGCCGAAGAAGAATTTGATAAATATTCAAATGAAACAAGAAATCTTTCTAAATATAAAAAAGTTTTAAAATATTTAGAAGAAGATAACGATTTAATTGAATTGTTTTATAACACAATTCAATATCAAAAAAACGAAAATCAAGAGCTAAAAGATGAAATAAATTCTCTTTCAAAACCATAATTAAATTTCTGTATAACATTTTACAATAAATAATGAACAAAAAAAATAATAAATTTAATGATTTTTATAAAGCTTGGCAGTGGTTAAATACTACTGACGTCTTTTGGCATAGCTCAAAAGAAAACTTAGAATTTTGGGAAAGAAATAATTTTACTGACAGTCTTATGTTTATAGTTGTAAAAGTAAACCCTAAAACTAATAGAATAGATGACAAAGAATACAAAAATACAAAAACACAAATCTGGTTAGAATGTGGAGAGCCAGTCATAAAATCAAATAATTTTGATATTTTAGACAAAATTGAATTTTGTCACAATACAGATTATGATTGTAGTGGCGATACTTTTGAAGAAGCTATTATTAATCTAGCTAACATTGTTTATAATTATAATAATTAACTGGTATATTCCCTGACAATAGAGCTAATAAATTCCTGTAAAACTTGGTGAATCTGTTTATTTATTTCTTGTAATACTTTAGGATAAACAGGAGAAGAGCCTCTGCCAGGATATATCCACCCTCTTGACTTTTCTGAGACACATATAAAAGTTCCATATTGTTCATGATGTCTGACTGTTACATATTGTTGTAATCCAGTTGCTTCTCCACCAGTTGCCAATGTTCCTGTGAACTTTCCACCATTTTTAACAATGTCATGAGCCATTTTTGTCATTTCTCTACCACCAAACTTAGATAAGCCTTTTCCGGAAGAACCAGGTTGACGAGGAGTTGCTACAGGAAACGGAACCACTATATATTTTATGCCATCTGAACTTGTTTTTGCTTTTTCACTTGCAAGAAGTGCATCTTTAATACTCCAACTTTTTACCCCTTGTTCAATCATATTCGCATACATTATATTAGGTTTGTTGCTATTTTTGTCAACCATGTTTTCGTCAACATATACAACGCCAGTCATTCCAGTTACCTTTGCCTTAATCGCTCTAGCATATTTATCGCCCCATCCAGTCCCACTGTCTCTAGCCTCTTGTTTCCAGTTTTCTTGTGTTCCGTATGTAAGAATTTTTACTACCCCGTCTAAGCCCTCGTCTATTGCATCAGCTATTTTGTTAAACTGCTCTTCAGAAACCTGGGCTCCTACTTCATCTAAAGCATTAGAAACCGTCTCAAGGATCATATTTTCGTCAAGATTAAATATTTGCACATCAATCTTCCTCTGGATTTATTTCTTCAAATAAACTAGGTTTAATTGAACTTAAAGAATTTAATGCTTTAATATGACTATTATGCGACGATGAGGATATTTTTTCAATAGATATTTCATTTATAATATTTTCATCTTTAAACTTATATTTATAAAAATTAAACCTTGAATGTTCTGAGCACTCTGAGCATTTCACACTATTTATTTCTCTTCGGAAATGATTACAAAAATTCTTAAACTGCTCCCCGTTTAAAAAACTTCTTTTTAGCTTATTGCATATTTTCATTATTTTTCTCCAAACCTAATTTTACTATTTTCAGCATCATTATAGGCTTTCTCAACCATATTAATAATTTTTATATAATATTTTATTATTTTTTCTATCTCTTCTTTTGTTAAAAAGTCATTTATGTTATTTGGTACATATCTCATTTTATAATTCAAATGGTTTCTTTTGATTTTTGTAATGTGATTTTATACTTTTATTATATTCTAATAGAAATGCAGTTTCTTCTTCAATTTCAGTTCCATCTATTAAGTCGCTGTTTGGATATTGTTCTATTTTTTCAATTACTAAAAATTTAATTTTATCTTTCCTTTCCAATATAGGAGTATTTTTTATTGGTTTAGACATTATTCTGCCGCTCCAAAAAGTTCTCTATACTGAGGAGAATTAATATTAACAGGAATAGGCATTGAAGGATTTTTTCTCCATTTTTCTAATTTCTCATTATACTCATCAGGTTGTACTCCGATGTAAATATTATTATTAAAACTAACTTTTCCTCCACCTATTTTTTTAGGCTTTCTATCTTTCTTTTCTTCTCTTGATTTAGAACTATAATCTTCCATTTGAGGAACAAACCTTTCTTTTTTAGATTTATATTCAACATCATCTGTTTTTTGATTATATTCTTGTTCTCCTGGGTCTATAGGGATAAACGTGGCGACATTGTGGGGGTGTGCCGGACAACATATTAACCAATCAGCCTGTTTGAGTCCAATATTGTTTTTTCCAGGCCAAATAGCAATATCAGTTACTGGGTCATTTATTCCCATATTTCTTAAACTTTCATCTTTCGTGTCTTTTACAATGCTTGTAGGAACTAGCCTAACAATAGTTCCACGCTTTGACAAGCACCACTTACACGTTCCACCTGATCTTGCGAAATATACCGCTTTTTTAGAATCATCCATACTTTCCATAGCTTGTGATTCATAAGGAGCAAGAATTCCTGTTTCATAGACATCTGCTAGTTCAGTACTAGCGATCCGGCTCCAATTTTTCCTTAATGCTTCTGCTGTATATTTATTAACTAAATTCTCATTTTTTTCTACTTGCCAATACAAATCTGAAGCTATTTCCTGCGGACCTTTGTTATTCTCTATTCCAAGTTGTATTTGCTGTCTTATTGCTTCTTGTAACTGGTTATCTGTTTGGGTTACATACATCGCAATATCAGATAAAGCCTTATTATTTATTTTCTTTTCACTATTTGTAAAATCATATTTTCTGTACGCCTCTGTAATATTTGCAGGCATTTCACCATCAAACTCAATATTTATTTGTTGCAGAGACTTATTTTTATAAGGTTTTTTCTTCTCTCTGTATTTAGTCGTTTCCGTTCCAAGCATATAAGCTTTTATGCCCATATCTTCGGCAACTTTATTGGCGTGTTCAGTCCAAAAATCACTCATATATTTATTAAACCCTTCCCACTGCTTAGGAGTTAGAGGTTTTCCTTCATTGTAAAGGTTCTTTTTTTTATATCTGAATTTAGGAACTTTATAAGAAAAAATAGTTTTAAATTTGTCAAATATAGAACTAAAAAACCCTGCTTTTTTTAATTCCTTTGGATTATTTTTAGCTAATTTGTATGCTTTATCTGAAGGCATTCCAAGATTAATCGCAACTCCTGTATAAATTTCGTTGATTAAAGCATATGAATAAGCCTCCCAATATTCCAGGAGTTCTCTCATATATTTAACATCATACTCTTCTTTTTTATATAATTGTTCCTTTTCTGCCATTTTTTTATAATAAAAAAATAAAAAAAAATGTCAATTAAAATAAAAAAAACGGTTGACTTATCTCGTAACTATTGTTATATTAAAAAAAAGGAATCTTAATTTCTTAGATCGTCTTGCCTTCAACAATTATTATTGCAGGGCGGTCTCCCTATAAGGAGAAGAAAAAAAGATGAAAAAAGTCACCTGTCCTAAATGTAATTCCTCAAAAAATCAAAAATTATATTATTCTACTCTCAAAGGAAAAGAACATATTTGCAAAGAATGCTTTCATAATTTTAAAATAAAAAAAAGGGGGGAAGCATGAAAAATAAAAATGTATATGATAACAGATTGTTAGAAGCTTTTAGAATGTTTAAAGACGAAGAACTTATTCTTTTATATGACGTTTTAACTAAAAAGAGTTTTTGCAAAATTTCTGAAGATTTATTAAATAATTTATATAAAATAAAGCAGGAAAGAGAATTATAAGTAACTTTTTAAAAAAAATATAAATGGAGGTAAGATTATGAAAACTGATTATAGTTTCTTATCTGACGAATATTTAAAAAGTTGTAATGAAGAAATGCGAAACTTTATAGCTAAAGAAGACTCAAGGTTAACAAAGAAATATGAAGAAAAGAGGTTTGAGTTGTTGAAAAACAATATCAAATAAAAAAAATTAAATTTAAAAAGGGGGTTCAATAAAAATTTAATATAGTAAATATTTTTATAAGAAAGCGAGATAGTTGTTGGTCGAATCAACTTTAAAAATCGACTAAAGGGCAAGTGGTGGAATTGGCAGACACATCTGATATAGGAGCGAAATTGAC
>CAZVMT010000136.1:0-3080 GCA_964628765.1 uncultured Candidatus Bathyarchaeia archaeon
TTTACATCAGGAATGGATTCTGTGACGGATTCGTTACGGCACCAGTTGTCCTCGGCACCCTAGCGGGTAGCTTCATAGGGGCAAAGGTGGCGATCAAGGTCCGCGGCGTGGTTTTGAAGAAGATATTCATCGGTATCTTGTTGATCCTTGGTTTGAGGATGCTTACCTCGGGGGTGGGGCTCTTTTGAATGTGAAAGAACTGGAGTTATTCGTCTCAAACGTCCTGAGGATAGGCGTCGCTGTGAGCGGTGTATTAATTGTGATTGGTCTAGGGCTCTACGTGATAACAGGAGACAACAGTTGCCCAACCGGTGAGGCAACGCTCCAGTGGATAATATATGGTGCCCCATTCTTCGGGCCGAGCCACATACTATTCCTCGGATTCCTCACACTGGTAGCGACACCGCTCCTCAGGGTAGCGGCAAGCGTAATAGCGTACATCGTTGAGAAGGACTGGATATACGCGGCTATAACGGGCTTCGTATTTACAGTCCTAGTAATTGGGATTGTCCTCGGGTTAGGATAAAAACGAGATAATTACATCTCGGCGAGCACGACATCATCGTACTCTTTCTCAAGCAGATACTTGTGGCGCAGCTCCTCTGTGGCGAAGTTGTTGAACATCTTGCCCATCTCAGAGCCCTTGAAGCTTCGTGCGATCTGGACATAGAAGTCGTGGGTCGCCTTCTCGCGTTGAGCCGCGAATATGAGTATCTGGGGGTAATCCGCCTGTGGATCGAGGGGCACCTTGACCAGTTGATCCGTGATCTTCAGGTCTGGGATGTCTTCTGCGAGGGTCCTCATCTTGATGTTTGAGGGGTCCTCCAGTCCCTTGAGGAAGTATTCTCTGTGGCGTTTCTCATCAGCGGCGATCTCTTCGAGGAGCTTCTTTGCTCCAGGGTATTTCGCCTTCTTGGCTGTCTCTGTGTATAAAGTATAGCTCTCTAACTCCATCTCTGCCCCCATCTTGAGGGCCTTCTCGATGGTCCAGTTCTCAATATCCATAATGATCAAAGAAAATCCCCAATGGAGCCATATAAAACTGACTCACCCGGAAAAGCGTATAAATCACCACAGAGCCAAGTAGGCTATGAAACCCACGGGCAACGTCAACATCGAGATAATAGCCACCGGCGACGAGCTAATCTATGGACGTATACTGGACACCAACAGCCACTGGATAGCCAAACGAGTAGCAGAGCTCGGCGCTAGGCTCCGCAGGGTAACCATGATAGGCGATGAGCCTGAGTTGATCGCCACCACACTCAACGATGCATTGCTCAGGGATGCTCACTTCATCATTGTAACAGGTGGACTGGGTCCAAGCGAGGACGACCTCACCGTGGACAGCATAGGGCTAGCACTTACACGGGACACCGTCGTTGATGAGGAGGGAGCCTCCAAGATCGAGGCGGTCTACAGGAAACGCGGCATAACTGACCAAGCCCAGATCAAACGTGGGCGCAGGATGGCGCGGGTTCTAGAGGGTAGCAAGCCACTGCAGAACCCCGTTGGATTCGCTGTGGGTATGGCCGTGGAGGTAGCCGGCAAGACAATCTGTACATTACCGGGTGTGCCTGATGAGATGAAGGGCATGTTTGACGCTAATGTTGCACCAATGATAGAGTCTGAGTCCACCAGCGTCTTCCTAGCCAAGACATATAACATCAGCATGGTTTGGAGGGACTTCTTCCCACTGTACAGGCAGATGCAGATTGATTACCCTGATATCTACATCAAGAACGCAGCTACTCCACCCGTGGAGGGGGAGGACAGGAGCAAGGTCCACACTATCAAGGTGGACTTCGTATTGGAGGCAGCCACCCACGATGAAGCCGAGGAGAAGATGAGCAGCTTTTTGGAGGATTACCGTCAACGCATTCAGGAAGCTAGTGGCGGAAGAATGGACCTAATCAACGATAGGTAACCTAAAACTAATAACCCCAAGCCCCCGTTATGGGGTGAGACAATGAGTAAATGGAGACTTCTCGACCTAGGGGCTATCAATGGTTATACCATGACTAACCTCTATGAGGCTGTGGGACACGCTGTGAGCAGCGGCGAGGTGCCGAACACTGTTATCTTGAATCACCCTGAGAGCCCATTCGTAAACATCGGGTACCACCAGCTGATGGATAAAGAGATCAACGTCGATTACGCGCGGAAACAGGGGTTCATCCTTGTACGTCGGACCATAGGCGGTGGAGCCATACTGGATGGTCCATGGGAGCAGGATTACTTCGTTGTGGTGAACAGGGCTAGCCCAGAGTGCCCCAAGACTATTCCCGAGTTCTACGCTACCTTCATGAAGCCACCACTCTATGCCCTGAAGAAGCTTGGGTTGGATGCATCTATTCGTCAACCCAATGACTTATTGGTGGATGGTAAGAAGATCAGCGGCAACGGCGCCATAGGCATCGAGAAAGCGAATGTGTTGGCAGGTGACCTGCTGCTTGAGGCTCCGACTCATTTGATGTCTGAGATAATCAACGCTCCCAGCGAGAAATTCAAGGACAAGCTGGCTACCTCCATGAGCGAGTGGATCACAAGCATCAGAACCCAGACAGGAGAAGAGACCTCCAGAGAATACGTCAAACAGTTGATCGTTGAGGGCTTCAAGGAGGAGCTTGGGATCGAGCTTGAGCCCAGCGGGATGACCATGAACGAGAAAAAGAAACTGGAAACTCTCGTCGAGGAACGGAGAAAAGAGGAGTGGATCTTCAGCAAGGACAACGACTTGTTGATGAAAACTAAACAGGAATCCGTGGGAACCAAGGTACACGGCGGATTGGTGGTCTCCGAGTCGGTCCACAAGGCAGGTAAGATGATCAGGATATTACTAGTATCCAACGAAGACTCCATAGAGAACATCAGCATCAGCGGTGACTTCTTCACCATGCCCTACACAGGCGCCATCCAGAAACTGGAAGTAGCTCTCAAGGGAGCCAAGCTGGAGAAAGAAGCCTTGGCTTTGAGGATAAAGGAAGCCTACGAGTCCATCGGGTTGATGGTCATGGGCGCCCAGCAGGAAGACTTCGTTGAAGCCATCCTCAAGGCAAAACACGAGACAGGATAACTAG
>CAZVMT010000136.1:3180-7938 GCA_964628765.1 uncultured Candidatus Bathyarchaeia archaeon
CAGGAAGACTTCGTTGAAGCCATCCTCAAGGCAAAACACGAGACAGGATAACTAGTTTAAGCTACTTTATCACCGAGTTCGTTGAACTCTTTATCGCCTCTGAAGTAGTCTTCAAGCGCCTTTGGAAGGTCATTTAGATGGAGGCTTACCTGATCCCACGTATCCCTGTCTCGTATAGTCAGTATATCTTTGTCCTTGGTAGTGTAATCCACTGCTACTGCCAAGGGTACACCGATCTCATCAACACGTGCATAACGTCTACCAATGCTGCCACCGGTATCGTAGACGACCCAAAAGCCCTCTTTGAGCAGCAGGTCCCTTACCTCTTCGGCTTTCTCCTCGATGCCATCCTTGGTGACAAGAGGGAAAACCGCTACCTGATATGGGGCAAGCTCCCGTGGGAATCTGAATATGTTACGCTTAGCCTCCTCGTTTCGCATATAGCTGTTCTCCATCGTGATGTAGACCAGTCTATCCAAGCCATAGCTTGGCTCAACCACATGGGGCACATACCGGGAGCCATCCTCCCTGAGCACCTCCATGCTCTGACCCGAAGCCTCCTGATGATTCTTGAGATCGAAGTCTGTTCTATATGCGCAGCCTGAAGCCTCTATCCAGCCCCATGTATCCAGCTTGACCTCATGATCAAACGTCTGGGCGCTATAGTGGGCTCGCTCATCGGGCAGATGAGCCCTGAACCTCTGATTCTCCTCGGGAACCCCCAAGGCAGCCATGAATTTCTGTCCCAAGCCCATGAAGTAGCCCTGCCATTTGGTGAGTATCAAGCCCTGCGTTACTGCTTCCTCGACTGTGAGTACCCGGGGCTCCTTTACTGCTTGGGCCTCCATCTCCTCGGTAAAAAGCCTGATCACAGAGTCCTTGACCTCATCAAACCATGGACACACAGGGTCCAATGGGTCAAAAAACAGCTCAAGCTCCATTATAGTAAACTCCCTAAGCCTCAGCATACCACGACGTGGACTGATCTCGTTACGAGCCACCTTACTGCTCTGTACAATCGCGAAGGGCAGTTTCTCCCTTGCGTGAATATAGCCCCGCTTATAGTTGAGGAACATGGCCTGAGCCGTCTCTGGGCGCAGGTAGCCTACCTCGCCGCCTGTTGCGCCTATCTCGGTCTTGAACATGGTCAAGAATAACTCTGGTTCCTTTAGCTCACCGCCACAACGTGGGCATCGTATCTTGTGCTCCACCATCAACCGCTTGATGGCGTCCCCACCCATGGCCTCCACGTTCTCCATCCCGGTCTTGTCCTCAATCAGATGGTCTGCCCTGAAGCTGTTACCACACTGGGTGCACTCAGCCGAGTATTCCTTGAAGTTCTCAAGGTGCCCCGAAGCCACAAAGACCCGCTCTGGGTTAATCACAGGCGCCTCCAGTTCAAGGAAGCCCTGCCTACGCACAAAGTACTCTTTCCACAGCTGCTCGATGTTGCGCTTGAGCTTGGTACCCAGATCCCCATAGGTAGTGAAGCCACTCATACCGCCGTAAATCTCGAAGCTTGGCCAGAAGAAGCCCCTGCGTTTCGCTATCTCAGCTATCGTATCGTATTTGGTCTTTGGAGCCATGGTTATCAGAACCATGGATGGATGAGAGGTTATAAAAAGTTGGGGATTTTACTCTATGACTGGCCTAAACTTGTACCCGTAGTGGATGATGCCATCCTTGCCGTCCTCCTTGACCCTGCGGAAGACAGCCTCGACCTTGAGCCCAGCCTTGACCTCCTCTGGTTCGATATCAACCACTTGGCTAAGCAACCTGCAGCCATCCTCAAGCTCGATCAACGCCACCACGTAGGGTACATATTTCTCGAAGCCGATGGGTGCGCTGCTTATGACGGTCCATGTGACTACCTCGCCCCGTTCAGAGAGCTTGTAATCGTTGAACTCTGTTGAGCCACAGGTGCAAATGGGTCTAGCTGGGAAATATTTGGCACCACAAGCCTTGCATGCCTTCCCAAGTAGCCTGTATCTTGGAACCTCGTTCCTCCAGTACCTAGGGACGCTCATTTACCAAGCCTCCTCAACACGTTTACTGCGCAAATCGACGCCATCCCACCCATGTTCTGGGTGACGCCGATCTTGGCGCCCTCAACCTGATGGTCACCAGCCCGGCCCTGCAACTGTAATGCGACCTCGGCTACCTGATAGATGCCTGTGGCTCCGAGAGGGTTGCCACGTGCCTTCAATCCACCGAAGGTGTTGACGGGAAGCTTACCCTCCTTATCCATGTCCCCGTTGTTGACTATCTTGGTTCCCTCACCTGTCTTGGCTAATCCGAGGCCCTCGATACTTAGGATGCCGTTGATGGTAAAATCGTCCTGTACCTCGGCTAGGTTCACCTTGTTGGCCTTGACGCCAGCCATCGTGTAGGCTTTTTCTGCTGCGGTCTTGATGGCCTTCATCTCCAATGGGTCGCTCCTCTGGGCTATGCTAGTATAATCTGTGCTGACAGCGGTCCCAGCCACCTCAACCCCATCATCATCAGAGGGGACAAGCACAATCGCAGCGGCACCATCCCCGATACCAGAGCACTCCATCATGTGAATGGGATCAGCCTCCATGGGGCTAGCCATGGCTCTCTCGATGCTCATCTTAAACGGATACTGGGCGTGCTTGCACCCTACTGCGTGTTCATGGCTCTTGACAGCCATCATGCAGATCTCCTCTGGAGTAGCATATAGATCCATGTAGAGCCTGTGTATCATTGCCGCGATACCAGCCTTTGTAACGCCTGTATAGGATGTGTACTCCTGTTCCTCAGCCATGGCGAGGCCAGTGGTCACCACCTCTGGCAGTATATCACTCATCTTCTCCACACCGGTAACCAGCACAACGTCACTGTAGCCACTTGCTACTGCCTGAACAGCTTCATGGAAAGCCACGCCTCCGCTCGCTGAACCAGCCTCGATACGTGTAGCGGGTAGACCGGGTTCTCCTAGGGTCTCTGCCAGTACAGGGGCTAGGTTGAGTTGCTCCTGCATCAACGTGGCGCCCATGTTGCTTACATATAATTTATCGATCTCCTCGACACCGGCATCCTTTACTGCTTTCATGGATGCCTCAGCGAACAAGTCCTGAATGGACTTATCCCAGTACTCCTTAACCTTGATGAGACCGACACCAGCGACCTTTACCTTCCTCATTGTATGATCTGCCCCCTGTGCTTCAGATACGTTGCGTAATCCACGTACTTCTTATGCTCGATAAATGTCTCAAGCTTGGGACCATCACGCTTCTCCAAGATAGCGTCCTGGACAGAGAAGATGAAGGCATCACTGCCGCTACCTGAGCCATAGCTCACGGCGAATATCTTGTCCTCTGGCTCAGCGATATCCAGGGTAGCAGCCAAACCAACGGGTGTACTGCCAGCGTAGGTGTTCCCGATACGGGGTGACAACAGCCCGGGTTCTATTTGGTCCATGGAGAACCCCAGCATCCTGGATGCGTTGATAGGGAACTTGGCGTTCGGCTGATGGAAGACAGCCCATTTAAAGTCCTCTGGTTTGTATCCGGTCTCTTCTAGTAGAGCTTTTCCTGCTCCTGTGATGTGTTTGAAGTAAGCTGGTTCCCCTGTGAACCTGTTTCCATGGCGGGGATACATCTCCTTGGCTCGCCTCCAGAAGTCAGGTGTATCAGTAACAAAACTGTAAGAAGCCTCAACATATGCGATGGTGTCTGCGCTCCTCTCAGCGAAGATATAAGCCGCGCCTCCACAAGCCGCGGTGTACTCCAATGCGTCCTGTGGTTTCCCCTGAGCAGTATCAGCGCCGATAGCCATGGCGTACTTGTTCATGCCGCTCCCAACCAAGCCGATGCATGTCTGCATAGCCTCGGTGCCAGCTTTGCACGCGAACTCGTAGTCAGCAGTGGAGACAGCGGGTGTAGCGCCGATTACCTCGGCTACTATGGTTCCGCTGGGTTTTACCGCGTATGGCTTGGACTCTGTGCCAACGAAGACAGCTCCTATCTCGCTGGGATCTATCTTTGCCCGTCTTACCGCTTGTTTCGCTGCCTCGACGCTGATGGTGATGGTGTCCTCATCCATGGCGACGACGCTCTTCTCCTCAACAGGCGCCCCGAATCCTCCCCAGACCCGGTTGATCTCTGAGGCCTGTAATCGATACATGGGCACATACGCGCCATAACCTATGATACCGACCTGTCTTCCAGTCTTCAAAGTTGATCTCCTATGAATTTATCGAAAAGACTGCAGTATGGTATTTAAGACACTCGACATCTGGCGTAGTTTACGACGACAAAAAACGATTATTCACACGTTTTACGGCTGAAAGATGTTTTATCATGGATAAAGCAATGAGACTGATATGCGGCTCCGATATAAGATACTCCTCAGCATACCGGTAGTAGTGGTAGTCTTGGCGGTCTCGCTTTGCCTGATAGGCCAATACACCAACGCCTTCCTAATAACTGAGGTCTGGTCCCAGCACACCCCAGAGGGAGAAAGCTACGAGTATAAGGTGAACGAGTTCCAGTGCTCACTGATAAAATCGGGGTTGGAGAGAGGGTTCTTATCGACGTTAGACGCGGTGAGGGTGATTGCACCAGATGGGCGTGTCTACTGGCTGGAACGGGATTTTAATATCAACGAGTACTCTGGAGAGGTAACTAGGAGGTTTGTGCTCTATGGTCCAGAAAGGGCGGAGCTACCCGTCTCTGGAAAATACAGGTTCGAGTTCATCAGAGACGACAAGGTGGTGCATACAAAGACCATGAATTA
>CAZVMT010000137.1:0-6453 GCA_964628765.1 uncultured Candidatus Bathyarchaeia archaeon
AACTAAGCCCTAGTTACACTGACAGGAGATCTCACAACATGTCAAGAGAATTCAACTACATAGTCAGGCTCCACGGCACCAATATAGACGGTACAAAGATGGTGCCCTATGCCCTAACCCAAGTCAAAGGCGTGGGCATAAGACTCGCTCGAGCAATCGTAAAGCAGTTGGGCCTAGACGCTACGGAGAGACTCGGCAGCCTCAGTGACGCGGATGTAAAGAAGCTGGAGACAGCCATAGATGAACCCGCGTCGGTAGGGTTGCCAAACTGGATGCTGAACAGGCAGAAGGACCCCATGACGGGGGAAGACCTTCACGTACTGGCATCCGATCTAGACCTCAGGAATAAGGACGACATCGACCTTATGAGGGAGACAAGAAGCTGGAAAGGCGAACGCCATGCACGCGGCCTCAAGGTACGTGGACAACACACCAAGACCACAGGCAGGACCGGACGAAGCGTCGGCGTAAGCAGAGCAAGGGTAAGGCAGCAACAGCAACAATAGGTGAATTGAATGGGAGACCCGAAGAAGAAACATAAGACATTCAACACCCCAAAGCGCCCCTACAACACTGAAGCATTGATGGAGGAACTCCGAGTAATCGGAGCCTACGGTCTCAGAAACAAGAGGGAGCTATGGAAAGCCCACACAGAACTAAGCGTACTGCGTGCCCGTGCAAGGGACCTGCTGAGCCTAGACCCTGAGGAGAGAGAGATAAGAGAACGTGCTCTCATCGATAAGCTTGCTCTCCGTGGTCTCGTAATGGAGAATGGACGTCTAGAGGATGTCCTGACTCTGAGCGTTGAGGATCTCTTGGAGAGGAGACTCCAGACATATATTTTCAGGAGAGGAATGGCGAGCAGCTTCTTCCAGGCAAGACAGCTCATCACCCACGGACACATATCCATAAATGACCGCAAGGTGACCTCTCCCAGTTATCAAGTAAAGATCACGGACGAGGAGACGCTGGACTACGCAAAAAGCAGCCCATACAACAACCCAACACACCCACTACGGCGTGAACTTGAGGTTGAGGAAGCCATAGAAGCGGCACCAGCGAGGGAGGCGAGAAGACTTGAGTGAAGGTGAACGATGGGCGATAGTCCACATATTCAGCAGCTTCAACAACACAATCATCCACATGACCGACCTAACGGGAGCCGAGACCCTCGGCATCGCAAGCGGCGGCATGTTCGTCAAGGCAGACAGGCTCAAACCAAGCCCATACGCTGCAATGAAGGCAGCGCAACAGATAGTGGACATAGCGAAAGACAAGGAAGTCAACGCTTTCCACATCAAGGTAAGGGCACCAGGAGGCACTGGAAGCAAGACACCTGGACCAGGAGCGCAGTCAGCCATCAGGATACTGGCACGTAGCGGCTTCAGGATCGGTAGGATCGAGGAGACCACACCCATCCCCCACGACGGCACACGAAAGCCCGGTGGACGCAGAGGTAGGAGACCTTAGGAGCAGAGGTGGGGAAGCCTTGAAAATAACCCTAGTAAGCCTCACCGAGGATACTATCCGGTTCCTCATTGAGGGAGTGGACACTGCGTTCGTAAACTCGCTACGACGGGCCATGGTCGCTGAGGTCCCCACGATGACCATCGATGACATCTTCTACTTCGACAACTCATCCCTAGTCCCAGACGAGATCCTGGCAAACAGGATCGGGTTCACGCCCCTCAAGACAGATCTGGACAGCTATGTGCTACCAGAGGACTGTGACTGTGGAGCAGAGCTCGGATGCCCCAAATGCAGGGCAGTGCTCACCATGGACGTAGAGTCCACGGGCGACACCATCACCGTCTACAGCGGAGACCTAGTAGCAGATGACCCTAACACAGCCCCGGCGAGCGACAAGATAGTCTTAGCCAAGCTCGCCGATGGACAAGCCATCAGGTTCGAGGCATACGCCCAGCTTGGGCAGGGCAAGGTCCACGCCAAGTGGAGCCCAGTCAGCATGTGCGTATACCAGAACGTATCACTGGTACCCATCGAGGACAAGACAAAGACCGAGGAATGCGTCAGCGACTGCGGAGACGCAGCCGCCATCGAGGGAGACTATCTGAAGATCATTGATATCCAGAAATTCGAGTCCTGCAAACGATGCAGGGAACTAGTCCCACGAGAGACCATAATGGCTAGCCTCAAACCAGACGAGTTCCTATTCACGGTGGAGAGCACAGGAGCCCTACCACCCAAGAGGATAGTCACAGAGGCAGTCAAGATACTCAAACAGAAACTAGCGGCATTATCTGAGAAGGTAGACAAAGAGGATCTGCACGACGAGATAAGCGACTTCGAAATACCCGAGCTCGATGAGGGTAAGCTATACAGCGTAGGCTCAGGGGACTTTGATGAAGACGAGGAAGGCGGAGAAGAGGATGGGTTCACAGGAGGAATAGAAGAAGAATGAAAAACAGGACACTAATAGACACTATAAAGGCACTAGAAGACGCCTCGGAGCAATCAGGGAAAGCCATCTGGAAGGCACTGGCCGAGGAACTCGATGCACCGAAACGCAGACGCGTAGCGGTCAACCTCAGCAGGATCGACAGGCACACAGCGGAGGATGAGGTAGTAGCGGTACCGGGCAAGGTACTTGCTGCCGGCAGCCTATCCAAGCCAGTGAAGATCGCGGCCTTCAGCTTCAGCGAGGGCGCGGTTGAGAAGATCAAGCTTGCCAAGGGCGAGTACATGAGTCTCGATGAGCTTCTAGATTCAGGCGTTGAGCCGAGTCAGATCCGTATAATGAAGTAACCAATTTTCTAATACCCTTTCTACATAATATATGCAATAATACCCTAGATTACACTGGGGGCTGGTTGGAAATATATAATATATTAGAAACCTTGGGATTACCCGGTCTTGGCTATCTCCGCCTTGAGCCAAGCCTCTAACTTATCCTTATCAGAGCCCTTCATCAACCCCGCCAGGTCAGCGTCTAGGTTATCGGGTGCGATGAGCGCCACCCAGCCGTCTCCATATGGAGAGTCATTGATTATACCAGGGTTGTCCGCTAAGGCTGGGTTGATCTCAACCACGTTTCCTGATACAGGCACCTTGAGGCTGCCTACCCATTTCCCTGACTCTACGCTGCCAAGGGTCTTTCCGGCCTTGACTGGTTTACCGGCTGGCCTGGTCTTTATCGATACTAGTTTTCCCGCTGCGTCCGCTGCCCATGCGTTGTATCCTACGCGGACCTTGTCTCCCTCTACTTTTGCCCACATATGGTCTGGGTGGAAGTAGTAGTCGTCTGGGAAGTCGTATCCTTCTAGCTTTACCATTTCAATCCCTATGAATTACCATGTCTCATTATTTATTGTTGTCCCATTTGGTGTGAAACATTTTTAATAGACCTCACAGTAAGGTGTAGAAGCTAATGGGTCTGTAGCTCAGCAAGGTCAGAGCGGTGGCCTCTTAAGCCATTGGCCGAGGGTTCGAATCCCTCCAGACCCGCCAATTATATCAAATATCTTGTATGATTTTACCGCTTTTTCATTAATCCCAAGTATGCTAGGGGCAATCGATAATTATTTCAAGGCTCATGGTTGGCTTGGATGAAGATAACAGCCGTAAAACCATACATTGTCCCTGCCAGTGTCTCGACCGATGACTGGTGTATCGGGAAACCTTGGTTACTCGTCAAGGTTGAGACAGACTCCGGGGTATCTGGTTGGGGAGAGTCCTATGTATTGGATGGTGGGGAGCGGTATACGGCTCAGCTTGTCATTGAGCTCGCCAAACATATCAAAGGCATGGACCCCCTCGAATTCAATCATTTTACAGCAACGACCCTTGAACACTTTGCTGAACCACAGGGAATAGAACACTCTTCAGCCATAGCCGGCGTAGAGATAGCCCTCTGGGACCTCGCCGGTAAGGCTCAGGGGTCTCCGGTCAACAAGCTTCTGGGGGAACCATGTAGGGACAGGGTCAATGTCTACGCCAACTGCTGGAGCGATAAACCCCGATCAGCAGAACAACTCGCATACTATACTCAGAAGCAGGTGGATTATGGCTTCAAGGCAGTCAAGGTATACCCATTTCTATACACCGATGACGTTGACGAAGGGATAACCCGGTTACAAGCTGTAAGAGAGGCTGTTGGCGACGATATCGATGTTCTCGTGGATGCATGGTTTCACATCGATCTTAGACACATCGATAAGATATCTGATGCCTTGAAGCAGTACGGCGTGGAATGGTTTGAAGACCCAACTGCTCCAGAGAATATTGGGCAATTGGCTGAAATCAAACAGGCTTCAAATCTATCCATTGTCTCAGGTGAGACCCTCTGCACGATGCAGGGCTTCAGGAGCCTGCTTGAAAACAGGGCTGCGGATATCCTGAACCCGGATATCGCCTGTTGTGGCATAGGTAAAATCAAGGAGACCGCGGCGATGGCTGAGCCCTATGATGTGAAGATGGCTATTCATAATTATAATTCAATGTCCATCGGATTAGCTGCTGGTCTACAGGTGGCATCTCGTGTACCCAATTTTACGAGGCTGGAATATTTCCAGCGCTTCGATAAGCCATCACGAATCTTTGCGAGCCACCATTACACGCTGGATGAAGACGGCTGTATTCCCCTCAATGATGAACCCGGCTTGGGGGTTACAATCGATGAGATGGCTTTGCAGGAACTCGCCTCTAAACCAATGTGATAATGGGATCAGAAGTCCCCCAGCTATTATCTCAAACGGAACAGACATCTGATCTAGGTCTTTCCAGCTGCCTCCAGAGCAACCGATGCTCCATATTCGAGGAACTCGTCTGCTTCTCCCACCGTGTTATAGGTAAAGCCTTTCTCCACCGCCCACGCGATGTTTTTCCTAGTAGCGTAGAACCCTGCGGGTTTACCCACTTTCTTCGCGGTCTTGATTACCTTGTCTATCGCTTCACTATATTTTGGGTTATCGAATTCCGGTGGCACCCTTCCGAGGAGGTTGCTCGATAGGTCCCATGGTCCTATGAAGCATGCGTCTATCCCGTCAACCATGAGTATCTCTTCGATGTTGTCCACTGCTTCCTGTGTCTCGACCTGAACCGTGACCAGTATCTCGTCGTTCGCTGTCTTCTTGTAATCTGGGTCACCGATGGAGGCTCTTCGCGGTCCATAGCCTCTTATTCCCTCTGGGGGATACTTGCAGGCTCTAACGGCTGCTTTTGCTTCTTCCTTGTTATTCACCCATGGAACCAGTACTCCATGGGCTCCGATGTCGAGGATGCGTTTTATGAGCACAGGGTCATTCCACGCTGGTCTGATAATGGGGGTACACTCTGTGCCGTTCATGGCTTGAAGCATCACTTGCATGGTCTCTATTCCCATTGGGGCGTGTTCGCTGTCGATGAGTATCCAATCGAAGCCCATCCTGCTCAATACTTCAGTTACATCTGGGTGCCCTAGCCCCACGAAGCATCCTACTACGGGTTTTCCTTTCGAGAGTTTTTCTTTGATTAAATTCTTCATATTACATCAATTATTACTCCTACTCTTGGGCATAACAATTTTTGGTATTTCTTCTCACCCCTATTTTTTATAAGACCATATGAATCCAAAAGACCATAGCGATCAGCGGCATCTGGCTCTCAGCCACAACACTGTTCATGGCCTTCAACCCACTCAAATTAGGCTTATGGCAAAACACCGCACTAATACTAATCTCGGGGGTCCTTGCCTTTGGCTTTATCGTCTCTTTATGGGTGAACAAATACTGCTGGACTACGGAGTATTAGAGGGCTCTTCTGATGCTTTTCTCCAAGGTCTCGGTATCAGGTATGGCGTCTTTCGTTTGTATTCAAGGTAGCTCTCACCGAACCTAGCCTCAAGGGCCGTTTCTTCTCTTATCTTCAGCCATATGGTCCAGAGGATGATGAACAATGATGGTATTATGAAGGCTATCGAGAAGGACTGCATCCAGACCCCCATGGCAATCAAGCATAGCAGATACCCGAAGAGCATTGGGTTACGTGTCTGAGCATAAATTCCTGTTGTGATCAGCTCGGTGGTTTGATCCTCTGGGAATACATCTCCCAATGGGATGCCTTTTCCCTTAACCAAAAGTATCCTGATGGACTCTAGGACATAGTAGCCCCCAACCAGCAGCAACAAAATGGAAACCACTGAGCCAAGTAAACCCAGTTCAAGCCTTTCTAACCCAAGAAAACCATCCAAGCGTCTCCCAAAGAACAGTGAAACCAAAGGCACGATTAGGAAGAAGATGACGCTCGATGGAACTATCAGCAATAGCTTCCTAACTGAACCCATAGCCTATGAGGTTCACCGCGTTGTAAGTAGCTTTCTTTAAGCCCCGGTACCCTGTTTTAAGTAACTCATCTTAAGATGCATCATCTTGCTCAGATGGGGGATTCAAATGATGGAAGACGTGGTTTGGGTTGACTTTGACTTCATGGAGCAGTTCATGGTAGATGTATTCGTTG
>CAZVMT010000137.1:6463-7901 GCA_964628765.1 uncultured Candidatus Bathyarchaeia archaeon
CGGGGAATAGAGGATCTATACCGCCGGAGAGAAAGAGCATCTTGCGTGGCTATACCGAAAAGACAAGGGAGTACCCCTCAACAAGAGCCTTCAGAAAGAGGTGCTTCAGATGCGGGATGAGCTGGGTTTGAAGACCCGTTTCCCCTTTGAGGACTAGCGTTTACTAAGCTCCTCTATGGGTATCTTGGGCTTGTCATGGTACTTGTAGCCTCCGGGGGGTGTCCATGTACCGAATTTCTTCATTCCCTTGGCCAGGTAGTACCCTGAGGTCTTCTCTGGGCTGAACATGGGGTGGACGAATGGTGTCTCGTCTTCCACGACTGGTGGCTCAATGAGTTCATACTCTTTTGACCCTGATCCTAAGGCGCTGCAGGTGTTGGGTGTTATCCACTGGCTCATTCCAACTATGGCGGTGAATTTCTCGTCTCCTGGATTCATCGCGTGTTTATCCTCAGCCGCTGAACCATGAATACCCGGCATCTTGACCGACATATCAAGTGCAGCCATATCAATTGACACCATGTCTCGGCTAGCGAATATCCCTAGGTTTGGTATCACTGGGCGATCAGACCCCGGTACACAGTCGCATGCAGGGGCGATATCCACCGCGTAGGTTAAGAACCCTATCTTGTCTCTTCCCATGTGTCTTAGATAGGCTGTCGCCGCGTCCCCCATGGCTACGAGGAACCATGTCCTCCAGGCATCATACTTTTCGCTCTCCCATAGCTTACACCTGAAGAGTGGGCGTTGGTGTCCAAAGCAGCCTATGCATTTTTCTGGGTCAAACTCCGCGTGATCTTCTTTGATCTTAATGGCTCCTGCGAGGCATAGGTTGTTGCAGAGGACGCTGTCTGGGCACTCCTCCCCGATGCAGTTGTCCTCGATGAACTCCCATTTATCCCAGCCCACTGTCTGGTGTTTGCAGATGTGGACATTGAATTTCCCACGCTTACTGCTGCATCCGATAGCTATGTTCTTGATGCTGCCACCGTAGACGCCACTGCCATGTCCCTTGAAGTGGCTAACCACTATCATGGAGTCAGCGTCAGCGATGCCCTTGGCCATGTACGCCTCCTTCAGCAGCATTCCATCTGGTATGTCAATCTTAACATCATCTGTACCATACATTCCATCGCTGATGATAATGGGGCAACCCATGGTCTCGGCTGTGAATCCGTTTCTAGCTGCAGTTTTAAGATACATGTCTGCCGTGCTTCTGCCACCATAGTAGTAATAGGGTGCTGTGGTGGTGTCGGTGACGAATGGTCTACCCCCATGTTCCTTTATCTTGTCAACGATAACTCTGATCAAGATGGGCCTCAGATATCCTGAGTTGTTCCACTCCCCCATATGGCATTTTATTGCCACGCTATCCCCGGGCTCAAAGCACTCGTTGAGCTTTGCGTGGTCAAACAGCTGCATGGCCTTGGCTGGAAGG
>CAZVMT010000138.1:0-7817 GCA_964628765.1 uncultured Candidatus Bathyarchaeia archaeon
ATGGGGTCACATTGGTCTGGCAACGATGGTTCACCCTACTCCCATGGGTAGCCATACCCGGCTACTACCTGGTCTCCAAACTTGAGGAAGAATACCTCATTGAACGATTCGGAGACCAGTACAGGGAATACATGAAACGCGTAGGCGCCTTCATCCCAAGGCTCTGATGGTCTCGGGAAACTCCAATAGGCTCGTGATAACCGCATCGGGAACATAGCCCTGTCTCTGATCCTGTTCCCGTGTCTTCACCCAGATGGTCCTCATACCAGCGTCGATGGCGCCGACGATGTCGCTCTTGAAGCTATCACCAACATGAATCGTCTCCTGTGGGGCACTATCCAGTATGGTTAAACATGCTCTGAATAGGTCTGGGTTGGGTTTCACGAGTTTCACCTCGTCGCTGAAGACCAACGCATCAAAATAGTGAAGTATCCCATGGTCGCTTAGAATCTCTCGAACAATCCTCCCCGGGCTGACCCCAGTCACGCTAATGAGACCAACCTTGTACTTGCCCTTAACATAGTCCAGCGCCTCAATGACGCCCTCCTTGAGCTTGGGTGGATCACATAGAATCGCCTCCTCATAGACCCGGACCAATTCTTCTCGGGTCTCGGGAGAGGAATAACCAACATGTTCCAGCACCTTGTCTACTATCTCATGGGTCTCCACGTGTCTGTAGCCCTCGGCTGGGATAGTCATGCTGCTGTACCTGAAACCACTCATGTATGCCTCGTTGAGGTCTTCCTCGGTGAGAGTTATCCCTGCTGATCTGAGCACTCTGTCTAATTCTGGTAGCCTATATTCGCTGTAGTTTCTATTGTATACCAGCGTGTCCCAGAGGTCGAAGGTGATGGCTCTTATGGTCATCCCTCTATCAGCCGCCTCATTGCATTTAATTTAAACGAAGGTCTCCATGAGTCTCTCGACGCTGGAGTTAGTCCTCTGCGAGATGTTTGGTGGTTACCTGTTTGAAGCTGAGATCAGAGTACATCTCCAAAGCAGCTCTATGACGTTCTGGTGTATCACCGCAGGCATCCGAGACCACCAGTGGCAGATATTTCCGTAGATAAGCCGAGTTAGCCGAGAAGAGAACACATACGCTGGTCTCAAGACCTGCTATCAGTACCACCTTGATGCCATGAGAACCAAGATATTGGTCCAGATCTGTGTCGACGAAGGCGTCGAAGGTCTGTTTCTCGATGATCTTCTCACCCTCCAATGGCTTGGCGAACTCCACTCCCTCGGTCGCCACGTTCTCCGGGTAGGATTCCAGCTTGGGGTCTCGGCTCATGGGCTCCCAGAAGTCTTTTTAGATGTCTATTAGCACCGTGGCTACATGTTTCGGGTTCACTATGCTTCCTCCAGTGGCGCGTTTGATGCGTGCAGGTGCTGTATAACCCAGTACTCCTGATCCCTTCTGAGTACGAGGGTCCTCCTGCTGAGATCATCATCCCTGATTTGGAACGTTGCTATGGCTGTGTCTCCGAGTTTTTGTATCTTAACGTCCTCGGGCTCCATATTGAGGCTGTTCAGTCCAGCTGCGTGGACCTTGGATATCACCTCGGCGAAGGCTTTTCTTATCTCGTCTTTTCCATCAATGAAGGTGGTGCGGTGGGCTATGGGGAAGAACGCTGTGGCGTCGTCGGCGTAGCATGACATCATCTCATCGAGGTCGAGTCTGGAGAACGCGTTGATGAACCTGATCAAGACGCCTTGAATATCATCCATAATTTAATGTGTTTCTATAACAATATAGGAATATCACTCAAGCCAGAGATACCTTAACAAACCCTCTATCCAATGAAGACGCATGGAGATACAACACATCCCACTCAAGTTCCTATTCGACGCCAACTGCTACCTAATCCAAACTGAGACCGGGTACATCCTCATCGATACAGGCATCAAGAATCGACGTAAACAGCTTGAAGCTGCCATACTTGATGCTGGGTGTCAACCCGGTGACCTCAAGCTCATAATCATCACCCATGGGCACGTAGATCACGTCGGAAACGCTGTGTATCTCCGAGACAAGTATGGCGGAAAGATAGCCATGCACAGCGGCGACGTGAATATGGTGACTGGGGGTGGCATGTTCGCTGATGCACCTCAGAGCCTCATGATCAAAATCGTCGGGTTCTTCATGAACATCACTGGGCTCGGCGACTTCGAGACCTTCACACCCGATATACTGCTTGAGGATAATCAGAGCCTCCTAGAATATGGACTGGATGCGACGGTTCTCCATACTCCGGGGCACAGCAAGGGATCGATAAGCATAATCATGGATTCTGGGGAACTGTTCTCTGGGGATCTCTTCAATGGATCAGTTGAAGGCGTCACAACCCTCGTAGATGATCAATCCACGCTTGATTCCAGCGTAGATCACCTGAAAACAATGGAAGCCGTTGTCTGTTACCCGGGGCATGGAAAGCCATTCCACCCTTAAAACAGGGCGAGGGGGGAACCCGAATAAAGCCTAAACCGCCCTGTTTCAAATAAACCAGCCCCAGAACAGCCCGTTTTAGATCTTGAATAATGACAAAAAGCGATCTGGTGAGGCGCTTAAGCATACAAAAAACGATCAGGTAACAACAATAAGCGTCAATATGCTTGTTACATGAGATGGTAATATTGAATTTCTCGAAGCTTTTCTTCAGACCATTTCGCAGACTTTTTCTCCATGCTGTACAATGATCAAGACTTTTTCAGTATCTGGATATTCACTGATTGAACTGAAATAACAATGTTTGTCCGAAAACCAATAACTTCCTTCAATATACTGGTGATATAACTCGCTATGAAAACACTCCACTTATACCCATAACCATGACTCAGATGAAGCGTATCCGAAGCATCATCTTTGTTATAATCACAACGGTACCATCCATAATATTGACCAAGAACCTGTCTAATGTACCATAAAACATTATCATAATTAAGCTTCATCCCAAGCTGCATCAAACCCTCACGAACTAGAGCTGTACTCTGAACATAAGCCTCATCAGCGATTTCATCATCAGAAATATGACCCAATAAGGCCTCCAATGTATTTCCATTCATAGAAAGCATATCCCCGCTCTGGAAAAAACGGAGAGTATCAACATATCTATCCACCAGACCACTCACGAGAGCATTAACCGACGTCCCTGCTCTATCCGCTTCCCTCTCTAGAATACGATCGCTTTCCTCTTTAATGCGGATAGTCCTAGTTTTAGATGGCTCTTTATTGTTTATAGACATGACTTGTACACAATAGAACACAAGGTGCGATAAACATTACTCCCTGTACTTTTACTTACAATCTGTACTGAGTGTTTATATGGTCTCATGGGTACCTATTATTGAAGAAACATGACTTTCATTAGAAGATACAAAGACTTGAACACAGACCTTCCATCACTATACAAGGACATAGTAAAGGAACTTCAAAACGAGAAAGAACTCAATCTCACTACTGAGCTCAAAGGAGACATCAACGGAGTCCCCTTCATGAGCGTATCTGCCAACAGGGCATCAATACCCAAGCTCGTAACTGGAACCCTGAGAGAAGTAACCGTAACAATAACCGGAGAGAAGAATGACTACCTAGTCGAGATGCACACCGGTGCATGGTTCAGTAATCTAGCGATGCCATATCTCGGAGCCAGCATCCTTGTTGGGCCTCTAGCGGGATTAGCCGCTGCAGGAGCCACAGGGCTCTACGCAGGCCAGTATGGTAGGAAACTGAAGGGTACTATCAAGGGGCTCGTTAAGAAACACAGTAAGGAAACATACAGCGACGAAAAAGTCGAGACCTTTATAGAGACTCCAATCTCGGTCTAAAAAGAAGATACAAGGATCTAGGATCAAACCTAGAGACTTTTATCGATTAGAAACTCAACTATATCATATTTTATCATATTTCTATTATTCAATCAAATAACGATTATTTTAGTGTGAATAAATAAATTAAACCAATAATATTTCTTCATCATACTTTTTTGTTATAATGCGGGAAATTCAAACGCATTGTTACATGAAAGTTAATTTATCCAATCTCTCATTGATATGCAGTAGCCCATCCTGTTTCCTCTATGGCCTCAATTATCCCAGAAACAGGATCAACATAGACAACCGTAGACTCACCACTGCTCATGGTCTTCGGGGAGTGATAGAAAATTATCGTCCATAAATATCTATTGATGAGATTACCTTCAATGTATTTACGGAAATATATCTCTGCGTCGTACTCGATGTATTCTCTTGTAACTTGATCTAAGGCGATGGATATTGCTTGTTCTCGTGTAACAGTAAAAGGCATCATGTTATCTTCCGGGGGAAGTCGATTAGTTGAAACCAAGTTTAGCTTGGAGTCAAACATGAAATAAACCTCTTCCTGAGTCGAGTAGTTGGCTACATCAATATTGTATAAGTAGTTAACACTGATCGCCCAATTATCTGTGTCATCATTTCTTTGGATATTCCAGAGCTCAAAATATCTGTTAAAATAATCTTCTCCATAATTATCGATAATAATTGATCTTGCCTTGGACTCAACTATCTTTTCATCTCTATCTAATTTATATCCATAAACCCAAGCACTTAACCCGATAATAATTAGGAGAAATATAATTGCCCTGTTTTTCCTTTGGATAGTTTTATCACTCATACTCTCATACACCTCAAGATGATTGAATATTACTTATTTAGCGATATAATACTAGACTTTAGAACACTTTCGTCAACTTTTCTTGATGAGCTATTTCAATTAAAATTCAAATATCTATGAGGTGTTTGTTATAATGCGGGAAATTCAAACGCATTGTTACATGAAACAAGTAAATATTGGTGCGTCCGCCGGGATTTGAACCCGGGTCATTAGCTTGGAAGGCTAATATTCTACCACTATACCACGAACGCGCAACACTGTTGAATACTGGAGTAATTTAAAGGGTTTACTCCTCAACCGGGATCATGATCTCGGTACGCCAATGCTCGGGATTATCCTCATCAATAAACGACCCATAGCTCAAGTTGAACTCATCAGGCTGATAAACCGCCTCAACACTACACATGGTGCTCGCTGGCTTCAATCCCACTTCCTCGATGTACTTGTAAAGCTCCTCATAATAGTACTCAACAGGCTGATCGGTGCCAATAAACACCAGGAACGCCACCTTCAATTCGGGCATCATCTTAGTAGCCACCCCATCAACCTCCTTGTCCACTGGGATCAGTACCTCCCTCCGGCACCCAGGATCATCCTTGGGATCATAGTAGAGAACCATGTTAGGGTCTCCCGTCCGTAAGCCTAGCTTGTGGAGTTCTCCGCTCAGCCTCGCACACTCCACGACATCGTTTTGCCCTGGCTCAAGTTTCTTGTACGCCACAAGCTCCCTTAGTGTGGTCTTTAACCCAATTTTATCGATCATATTGAACCCATACACCAATCGCTATTATTAATGGTTAGTATAACCTGATGGCTTTTTCTAACCTGCTAAGCAAAACGATGTTACTGAATCTGTGCTCATCAATCACATTATAACTACAAGACTCAGCCACACTAGCAGCGAACCCCTGAATCTCGCTGAACCACGCCATCTCATCATAACCGAACCTCTCCCGGGCACCACCCACGCTCATCGCCGCCTTGGGCTCCACATAGGTAACATTCCCCAGCTCAGCCAGCTCACCATACTTCTCGGGGCTATGCATATTCAACTTGGGAACCAGCGTATTCCGGAGCACCGTAGGGCAACTAAAGCTATCGAGTAATTCAATGGTCTCCAGAACCCGACTCCACGCATCATCCACCATCGGTCTGCACGTCTTCAAATAGGTCTCCTCATCAGGCGCACAGAGACTCACATAGAGCTGAGTAGGCTCACAGCTTAGATTCTCAAGCACATCGGGTCTCGTCCCATTGGTCACGATGAAAACCGATTTGAATCCACGATCCATGTATGCCTCAACAAGGTCACCCAGCAACGGGTACAGCGCAGGCTCACCCTCAAGACTGATAGCAGCGTGAACAGGGTCAAGAGACTCCTCATACATCCCTGAGTCAACCCGGGGGTTCCCACCGAAACCATACAGCAACTTACGGTGAGCCTCCAGACACCCATCGATGATGCTATCCGGGTCTTCAGGGTCATCTATGAACCCCGTCTGCTCCCACCCCACCCCAAGGGTCTCGGGAGTAGCCCTCCAGCAGAACAAACAACTCTGAGTACAGTGACCCAAGCTAGGAGTCATCTGCATACAGCGATGAGTAGGCACCCCGTAGAACCTGTTCTTGTAGCAGCTCTCCTCTCCCCCCGTGTTCAAGCTGCGGCTCAGCCAGTGACAGGTCTTCACAGCGCTGTGGCTGCCCACGAACCTGTACTTCTGCCTATAATAGAGGCTACGCAGCTCCTCGGGGAGACTCATACAGGGACACATGGCTCCGCGGAATAATAATAACCCTACTCTTCCACAGCGAACTCAGGCTCATAGCTGAAGCTCCAGGGGAAAGGCGTCGGCCTACTCCTTGGATACTTCTCCAGTATGTACTCCCTGAGCTCCATATCCTTCTTGGTGAAAGCCCCCTCCATGATCTGGCTCAGAACAGCCCTGTGAGCATTAGCGTGAACCCGCATCCGGTCACCGGTGACTATCAACTCTACTCGATCTTCCTTGAACAACGAGACCTCTATCTCACTACCCGGGAAATCCCGTCGCCCAACATCAAACCTCCCCGACAACTCCCCCTGCACCTGATCCATATCAACACCAGCTCCCCACCGAAACCGCAGATAACTATACATCACAAACAAAACAAGGAAACCCCACCATTTAACCCTATAACAACCAGTAACACTAAATCACAAAAAGTAACACCACAAAAAAAAGCACCGAACCACCACTAGCCAACCCAAAAAGGGAGATATCAGCCATAAACACGGCTGAACTTATCCTCAAGATACCCTATGAAGGGCTCCACCACGAGACCCCTACCAGTGACATGCTTCACCAGATCCTCGGGGTCATAGAGATTCGCGTACCCATACACGTTCTCGGTCAACCACTCCTTGACGCCGCCAAAGCTACCCCCAGCGATCCCCTGCCTCCAGTCAGGTAGGTCCTTGTTGAGCATACTCAACCAGATACCATCATAGATATTCCCCAACGCGTAACTCGGGAAATAACCGAACAACCCACTCGCCCAGTGAGTATCCTGCATAACACCCTCACTATCATCCATGATCTCCACCCCAAGATACTCATCATACCTGCTGTTCCAAGCCTCCGGTAACTCATCCACACTCAACCTACCACTAAACAAGTCCCGCTCAATCTCAAACCGGATCACAATATGCAGCCCATAAGTAACCTCATCCGCCTCGATCCTGATCTTACTAGGAGTAACATAGTTAGCAGCCTTCAACATCCTCTCCCCGCTAACATCCTTGAAAACATCACCAGTCAGCCTGCTTAACACCGTCATATAATACTCCCAGAACTCCGGGCTCTTCCCCACCATGTTCTCCACGAACCTACTCATAGACTCATGGATACCATAGCTAGCGCTTACCCCAATGGGCTGGTACATCCAATCCAAGGGTAACCCTTGCTCGTAGAGCGCGTGCCCCCCCTCGTGGAGGATGCTGTAGATGCTGCTCATGAACATGTTCTCATGGTAGTGGGTAGTAATACGAACATCAGTATAGTAGCCTGTGGTGAAGGGATGCTCAGTGGTATCGATCCTGCCCCCAGCCTTATCCGACTTGATATCATACAAGATGAAATCCGCGAGACTATCACCGATCTTCTCCTGAACCCCAACAGGCACAGAG
>CAZVMT010000139.1:0-7796 GCA_964628765.1 uncultured Candidatus Bathyarchaeia archaeon
CTCAAGGCTGGTCCTCGTGGTGTCGAATGCACGCCACAAAGCGATCTTTGTCTGTTGGAGGTCCTGGTAGTAGCCTGTGGGCAATCCCTTGACCATGGTCATGATCTCCTGGAGGGTCCCAAAGACCTCGGCTGATTTGCCCCTGATGAGCTCGACTGTGCTGGGGTTCTTCTTCTGGGGCATGATGCTGCTGCTACTGCTGTACTCGTCCGCGACCGTGATGTACTGGAACTCTGCCCCAGCCCACATCACAAAGTCTGCCGCCATCCTGCTCATATTAGACATGAGGATACTGAGCACACTGGTGATCTCCATGGCCCAGTCCCTGCTACTCACAGCGTCAACGCTGTTCTCCTGAATATAATCAAATCCCAGTAGCTCGCTGGTCCTGAGCCTGCTGATCCTGAAATTGGTTCCGCCGATGGCTGTCGCACCCAGTGGGTTGTAGTTTACCCTATCGTAGCATTGCTTGATGCGGGTATAGTCCCTAAGGTATGCGTCTACGTAGGCTAGTATGTAGTGGCCGAATGTTCCTATCATGGCTGGCTGACCATGCGTATAATAGACCATGGGGGTCTCTACGTGCTTGTCCGCCAACTCGCACATGGTCTTGACGAGACCCAGCACATTCTCGGCGATGGCTAGTAGCTCCTTCTTGGAGACCATCTTCATATCAACCATCACCTGGTCGTTCCTGCTCCTGCCAGTGTGCATCGCGCCACCAGCCTCGATACCTATCTTCTCAATGACACGAGTCTCGATGTACTCGTGGACATCCTCGTACTCGGCGCCGATCTCTAACTCGCCGTTTCTCCACTCCTCCTTGATCTCTTGGAGTGCGCCTAGTATCTTCTTCAGGGTCTCCGCATCCATGATGCCTTGTTCCTGAAGCATGATGTCGTGGGCCATGGTTCCGTCGATGTCTTCCTCGAACATGCGTAGGTCCTCTACGACGCTTGTGTGGAAGCGTGCTGTTCTTTCATCGAATTCCTTGGCCAGTCTTCCTCTGACTAAACCTGACAATGTTTTCACCGTTGCACAACTGAGAATATGCTTAGAATAAATAAGTTGCGAAAAACAGGCTGATTAGACCCGTTCTTTCTGGTATATCCCGTTGTATCCTTTGCCGACTTCTCCTGTGTGGAAGAAGATTAACTGCGCTACCCGAGCATCTTTCTTGAGGCGTAACCCATGTGGGTTGTGCACTGTGAGCATGCTGCTGCTGCGCCCCTCATACCCTGGGTCCCAGACCGCTGTGCCTACCTCTGCGCCGTTCCTGAGCAACGTTGAACGTGTCCTAGCTATGGCTGCTACGTCCAGTGGCATCTTCACTACCTCATTGTATACCACCTTGTATACTCCTTGTTTGAGGCTGTACCAGCCGTTCTCATCTGGTGTGAGGGGCTTTGTCTCACCGATTACCCTTTCCTTGTTGCTGAAGTCTACTGCTCCGCCTCCAAGGTATTCCTCAACGTGTTCGAGGCTGAGGTCGAAACCGCTGGGCTGGAGCTGGGTGTCCAAGTCAATGTACTCTGTTACTAGGCTGTGTTCTGTGATGAGCGTTCTTAGCTGTTTATCGTTTAACATGGTGGATAATCAAAAGGGGGTAAGGATATAGAAAATATTACCTGCGATCCCCGCGGCTTGGACCCGGCAGGGGTACATACTCGATACCTTTCCTCTGGGGCTTATCCATCTTGTAGTAATCCATCAACTGGTAGACCTCACGGGGTATCTCAGCTGTCGCGCATTGTCCAAGAAGCTCGCAGGTCGCCTCGGCTGTGATGGGGAAGTCATGGGTGTATTTTCCTTCAACTAGGTTATCGATAACCTGTTCAACCTTCTCCGGTTCATACTTGTCTCTCAGTAATCCCCTTACAGCATCAGTCATCTGGTTGAGGGCTTTCCTAGCCTCCTCAGCCAGATACAATGTCTCATCGTCTGTCTCGTCCCGACTCTTGGTCTCTACAACTTTGATGATGCTGGTGGCTGCGTAGGTTCCCTTCTGTGTGCCGATCTGGGGGTCAACCGGTCCCAGTACAGCGTGGGGGTCCATCAATATCTCGTCAGCCGCGAGGGCGATGAGGGTACCGCCGCTCATTGCGTAGTGGGGAACCATCACAGTTGTTTTGCCTTTATGGGCTTTCAATGCGAAGGCTATCTGTGTGGCTGCGAGGGCGATCCCGCCTGGTGTGTGTATGATGAGGTCGATGGGTTGTTCGTCGGGGGTTAGCCGGATTATTCTGAGTAGTTCTTCGCTGTCGTCGATGTCTATGTAGCGTGCAAGGGGTAGCCCGAATAGGCTCAGGGTTTCCTGTCTATGGATTAGGGTCATGACGTTTGTGCCTCTTTTTCTGCCTAGGCTCTTTAGTGCGTTTTCTCGTGCGTTTTGTAGCATGCCTTGTTGGAGTCTTGGGTAGAGGAGACTGAAGAAGAGGAATATTACCCAGAAGTTGCTTGTGAATGCGTCTATTATGCTCATACTTGTTGATCAACGCTGAAGTTTAAAATGGTTGGCTACATTACTTACTTTGTGATGCAAAGTACTTATATAGTGCAAAGCTATTTGTGTGATCAAGAAAATGTCTGATAAGATAAACCTACACGAAATGGAGCAACGAGCATACAAGCTCCTCACAAAGGATGGCTTAATGGAACTTTTAATGGGAGCGATCCTATTCGTATCCAGCACATCTTTCTCAGGGACACCAGCATTCACCCCGTTTCTGGCATTATATGTTATTTTCATGAGGAGTATCATTGAAGGATTCAGAAAACGGTTCACGTACCCAAGGATCGGCTACGTGAAGCTACCCGATGAGGACTCCAAGAAGATCGGGGTGGGGATACTCACATTCATGGGGGTTATCATGCTTGCCCTGGCTGTCATAGTTTACCTCATCTACGGTAGAATAACGGGAGACCTCATCTACAAGTGGATTCCACTACTGATTGGCTTGATCTTCTTCGGGGGACTCCAGTATAGCTACTTGAAGTCAGGGGATAAGGTGACCCTCATCTACATAGCCATATCAGTGGGGGCTGGGCTAGTGTTCTCTCTCATGAACTTCTCGAACCCGAAGGATGGCCCACAGACCTATCTGCTATTGATGAGCGCTGTATTCATTGTGGCAGGGGTTCTCAGGTTCCGCAGGTTCAAACAAGATCACCCAATCCAAGCCATTCCTGAGGGAGCAGACGAGGATGAGTAACACTCGGGATGATCTTCCTGAGGTAGGAGACATTGATAGACTCATCCATGAACCAGTTAGGCTTCTACTGTTGGCTCATTTATACGTGGTTGAGAGCGCGGATTTTCTCTTCTTGATGAATCAACTCGGCTTGACCTTCGGTAACCTCAGCAGCCACATGAGTAAACTCGAAGAAGCGGGTTACATCAGCGTTGAGAAGGAGTTCGTTGATAAGAAGCCACTAACCAAGCTAAGCCTCACAAAAGCAGGTAGGACCGCTTTTGATGATTATAAGGCGAGGATGAAGCACCTCTTCATCGAGTGATTTTTTCTACTTTGTGTAACCATGTAGGGGCTTCTGGTTAGACATAACCGTTAAGCTGTTTTTCTGGTAACAAAAACTCGCTGGATAAGTGATAACTGTGTATATAATCTTTGATTACCTCTGTTACACCGCTTGGTGGCTCAGGATGCTCATGATGCATCTCTGGTGGCATATGCCATAATCAACCAAACCCCTTCTTTTTTTGCATTTATATAAAAAAAGGGAGAAAGTTTAGTTTAGAAGAACCAGCAGTTGACCCAGAGGTTGATGATTATCTGAATAAAGGCGTTATAGGTTACGATGTATGTGTTAAACATCTTTTATCAGCAAGAAAGTGTAACTAAGAATTTTCTATATGAGTTATGTCAACGAGTAAAAATGGTTTGGGTTACATCAGTTTTAAGCGGAAACATCGATGACGCTACCCTCTAAAACGGCTTAACATCCAAATCAAAATGATAACAGGCAATATCGAGACAATGCTGATGGGAAAAATCACGCTAGTACCATAACCCTCAATCAATACACTGGCACCAGTAGTAGCGATGGAGCCAACCAGATTCACCAATACGAAATTAAAACTATAAGCCAGGCTCCTGTTCTCTATGTCGCTGTGACTCGCGATCATGCTGTTCAACAAAGGCATGAACGCAGCCTGAAGACACCTGTACAAACCATAGATGATGACCACAGCCATCAATGTCTTCATTGATGGGAAGATGAATAGAAAACCAGCCAACAAAACGTTAACCAGCATCCCCATACGGTACTGGCCGAATCGATCACCAGCATACCCACCGATTACGCTACCCAGAATACCAGTAATTGGGCCAATACCGGAAATTATGCTTGTGAGACTATAACTCATACCGATCTCAATGGTGAAATAAACCGGAACATATGTCACCAACACATTGAAGATGGCCTCGATTACCATTGATATGGCTACGACCAGTAGGAAATCCTTGGTTAAAATCCCCCTGAGACCAGTCAAGAAGTTCATATCCCGTTTTTCGCCTCTTTGAAGCGTCTTACGTGTGTAGCCATAGCTGAAAACCGCCATTATCAAGGTGAACACCGCCCAGACATAGAAGCTATACCGCCAACCCCAACGAGTCATAAACAAGCCGAGAAGAAGAGGCCCAGCAGCGAAGCCGATATTGGAGCCAATGTTGTGGATGCCCATAGCAAGGCTCATCTTCGTTGGGTCGAAGTTGCTCGCCATCTTCAAGCTAGGAGGATGATAGAGCGTTGAGCCGACGCTGATCAATATGAACCCGGCGAGGAGCATGTAGAAGCCGCTGCTTAGGGGTATCACCAGTGAGCCCAGCAGGGTTACTATGTAGCTCAAGGTTAGTGTCTCCGCGGGGTACCTGTCGCTGATTACGCCTGTGGGGATGTAGATGAAGACATTGAGTAGACGAGGGATGGAAGCTAGTAGGCTGAGCTGTACCAGGCTGATCCCGAGTTCGTCCTGGAATGGGAGTAAGAGCACTGGTAGGAGCATGGTGTAGACGTGTATGATGAAGTGGCTGGATGCTAGGTAGCCAAGGTAAAGTTTGTCGTCTCGCATCTCCACCATTCTCGTCTCCTTAGTTTACCGCCTAGTGGAGATAGCACCATATTTAATCCTAGTGCTCAGAATTGATTCTTGAACTTCAGCATCCAACCCTTGAAACCCTTATCAAAAGAACAAGCGTCTTGGAAGCCATGGAAATACTCGACAAGCTATTGGACTGCTATAGTGAACAACAGCTAGTATCATTCGCCACGGTGGAAGGCAACCAGCCAAGGGTACGCCCTATGACACTGATAAAACTCGATGGTAGATTCTACATGATCACAGGGGCCCGTGGAGGTAGAGACGCCAAGAAGCTAGAGCAGATCAGGGAGAACCCGCGGTTCGAGTACCATCTCGTACTGGAGGGAGCAGACCAGAACGGCTTCATCCGTGGAATGGGTGAGACATGGGAGGTGGAAGACAGGGAAACCAAGAGTAAGGTCTATGATAAGATTACTTGGGCAGCCAACTTTTTTGATTCTGTGGATCACCCGGACTATGTGCTGCTTGAACTCAGGCACACTGGCTTCAGCTACAGGTGGCCAGACACGAGAGAGATCTGTTATCTAACCCTCTAGGCTTCCATCAGATTGTTTTAGTATACACCCTAATGCAAAAAAGAGCGAAGGTAATTGGTCCACTAAACATTGATAGTATTCAGCTAGTGATAGCTCATCCCCAAAACAGTCAGATTCCCATGGCCTGAAACCCTAGAGGAGCCGCCTCTATAATATTAAATCCATGAAAAACAATCACAAACCATGATCCTTGAGAAGAGCTGCTACACCGGCGAATCCATGGTCAACTACGCGGTAATCGAGAACGATATGCCACCCATTGTACTCCTCCATGGGACAGCCAACAGGTGGCAGGTATTCCAGTCCATAATGCCCATACTCTCAATGCGTTGGAAGATATACGCCCCTGACTTCAGAGGACATGGGGGCTCAGAGCACACCGAGAACTATGGTTTCGGATACTACTATGATGATACTGTGCGGTTCTTGAGCAGGGTGGTAAGGGAGCCAGCCGTAGTATTTGGGCACAGCCTCGGAGGCAGAATAGCCACGAAGATTGCCGCAGAACACCCGGAGCTTGTGAGGGCGATTATTCTAGGGGATAGCAGCCTCAAAGACCCAGAGCCCTCTGATAGGATGGGCAAGGCATTCAGTGGCTTGGTTAAACTAATAGAGGAAAACAGGACACAACAGAAAATCTACAAGGCGCTTGCGGAGTCAAACCATGAGGAATTCGACCCAGTCTACGCCATGCATCGAGCCAAGAACCTCAGCCAATTAGACCCAAAGCTGCTGAAGACCATAGCTAAGAATGGATTGAACCTAGAATCACCGGGAAACCACTTCTACGGATACCATCCAGGGGAACACCTGAAAAAGATCAAGTGCCCAGTGCTCATCCTTCAAGCAGAGTATGGCATGCTCAGCGACCAAGAGATAAAAAACGCCATAGAAATCTTACCCGAAGCCTACCATGTTAGGCTCATGGATGTGCCCCACGAGTTTCTCTACAAACCCATCGAGCCACTGCTGATGGCGTTAAACGCCTTCCTAGAGACCCTCAGAGAGTAACTATTTCTTGATCACCCTGAGATCGATGCCCGGCTTGAGATTCTGTTTAGACCTAACAACCACGGTGTTTATACGTCGTTCTCGGGTATCCTCTCGCTTCGCCTCGTTAATCCAGTGGACATACATATACTTGGCGTAAGGTGGGAAAGCCTTGAAATTCCTCTCGGCTTTCTTGTCTTTCTTCAACGCAGTAAGGAGATCATGGGGTATCTCTGTCATACCGCTCTGACGCGCGTAAGCTTTCTCCCATTGCCCATTCTTCTTGGCGTCCTCCACAGCCCTCAAGCCTTTCTCAGTCATCTTGCCTTCGCGGATCAATCGCTCTGCGCGTTGTCGGTTGCTCTTGGACCAGATGCTGCCGGTTCTCCTTGGGGTGTATCGCTGCATGAACTCATCATCGTTGAGGCGCTTTACCTGTCCATCTATCCAGCCATGAGACACCGCCTCCAGTACGGCTTCCTCGTATCGGATGCCCGGTTTCTTGGATGCCTTCTTCTGGATTACCACCCATAATGTTTCTTCTTCGATGTGGTTCATGTTGAGCCAGCTACGCCACTCCTCTAGGGACCTGAAGTATCTTGGGTTTTCCAGGGACAAGTCACGTTGAATATGGTTTAGGGGTTAAAAACAGTAGCCTTAGCTCATCTAAACATTCTATCACTTGTTGTACCTGTACCAGTTTAGAATGAGTTAGAGGATGGATCAGGCATCTCTGGGTTTAGTGTAACCTCAGACTACCATAAAGCTAAAAGCCTTGGATTTAGTATACATTAACGGTTCCTCAATGCTCTGAAATCTCCTACCTCTTGCTCAGGTATTGAGGAGCCCTCGAAACCAACACAAAAGCACTTATTTTTGGGTCAAAATAAAGAAAGATTCTAAAACCCAGCCTATCTTTATTATCACCATAGGGTAAAGGAGAAAGAAACGATGAGTAAAAGGGATAAACCTCACATCAACCTCATCATCATCGGACACGTAGACCACGGAAAATCCACGAGCGTTGGACACCTATTCTACGACGCCGGAGCCATCCCAGAGAAAACACTCAGGGACTTCGAAGCCGAAGCAGAAGCTCTTGGAAAAGGCTCATTCAAGTACGCATGGGTCCTCGACAAGCTCAAGGAAGA
>CAZVMT010000140.1:0-7673 GCA_964628765.1 uncultured Candidatus Bathyarchaeia archaeon
ATTACTCATTTCTTTTTTCCTCCGCCAGTATTACCTGGATCAGGTTCAAAGGGTCGACGCCAGTGCGTGCCTCTCAGCCAGACTGCATGTCCAGCTCCCCTTCACAGAAGGTGCACTGAGCTAAAGTTATAAACTTTTACCCAAACAAGCTGCATAGTTGCTGAGACTGTAAATAAAATAAGATTATGTGGGCTACATTTGGGGCTGCAACATGGCTACTTGATTTCCCTCTGTGTCAAGCCCTACAGCTGTCCAGCCTACCCCGGGGATCTCCATCTTTGGAAAGATCATTTTTCCTCCCAGCTTCTCAAGTTTCTTGGTGTGAGCGTCGATGTCATCGACCTGTATCCAGTTTGTGGGTATCTGAAGCTGGTTATCCCTCTTGTACATCCCGCCATTAACGCCTTGCTCAAGAAGCATGCCTTCCTCGTCTGTTGGCACTGTCTGGATCATCCAGTAAGGCATCCCGGGCATCTCGGAGTAGATGAACTTCCAGCCAAAGAGTTTCTCATAGAAGGATTTGAGTTTCTCGACATCATCTGCTGGTATCTCAAAATGTATAATCGTTTTATTCAAAATAATCTACACCAAAAAACCAGTGTAATGGCTGCTATTAAAGAGCGACTAGAAGGTTGTCCATTTTATCCTCTTCAAGCCCTTGACCACTCCTCATCTGGGATTACATCAAATGCATTCTCATACATTTGCCATGTCAGGGAAAAAGACTCCATAGTGAATCCTTGATCAACCAAACTCCCCATGAAAAGACTCGACAATTCTAGTTTAAACCCTTTTCATAGCCTTGACTATCAGGACACCGCTTTTTCCGCTGGGCTCTACTAGTGTTTGGTCCACTTCCTGGCTCATTGGATCGGAGTTCAACGTACCATTTACATCGGAGACAACATAATCAGCCTCATCGATTAACCCAGTTACCTCATCTAGGGTATACAAATTGGCGTGCCTGAACACGGGATCGCCTTGAGCACCAATTTTCCTGTAAAGCTCACCCCAGCTGCTATCAGAGTTAATAAAAAGAACAGACAATGAAGCAGTCTCCTTGGAGACCCCCCTGACCTCCTTGAATAAATCAAGTGGAGCATCAAGAAACTCCAACACAGTCACCATGTAACTGAAATCCAACACGCCTCCACGAATAGGCAAAAGGTCACCAACCCCGAGAATGCACATGAGCCCACGTTTCCTTGCATTGCTCAACATCTCCGTTGATGGATCGAGACACAAAATTGGGCGACCGAATCTGATCAAGCTCTCCGCGAATATCCCTGTTCCACATCCTATCTCCAAGCCTAGCCCAGCGGGTGGTATCATATGCTGTACAGCATTTCTCTCAGCCTCAAATACCTGCTTACCCTGCGGATGCTCATACCAGTTATCATAGATACCGGCAACCGCGTTGAACGCCTCAATCTTATCGCTCAAGACTCACCAACTTCTCAAGCACATCAACAAGGTCTCGGGGAGATTCACCGAGAATGGTAGTCGTCGGCTCTATACCAAAGTCTCCGGGGTGAAGATAGGCGTCATAGAGCGTGTCCGTTTTTTTCAGGTGTAGTGTGACTGGGCATCCTTCTCCATCGATTTTGAATGGTAGAAGATGGACCTTGAGCCCGATGGATTCAAGCATCTGCTGTATCTTTATTTCTCCGCTGATGTTGACAGCAGCACGTATACGCTTATTGTGTTTCTGAGCCTCCAAGACCACCGAGGCGAGGTATCTCGACGCACCGTAAACAACCTCCCCACACGCAAGAGGGTTATTCATCGCCTTGATGACCCTGCCACTCAACCCAGCTATGTCCTCTGGTGTCTTTGCGTCTGGTTTGGCGTAGACCATGTTCAACCCAACCTCCGGGATGAAATCAACTAGGCTATCGAGTCCAGTCAATCGATCAATTCCCTCATTTAGCTCATCAAGCAGTTCATCTTTCTGGGCGAAGCTGCCGTAGATCTCATCCAAGTCGATTCTTTTCTGCTCGTGTATCTGCTGTCCATCAAAGATTAGCCCTGTTTCACTGGTGGTCTCACCTATAACGCTACAGGAGATACCCAGTTGTTTGCATGTATCTTGGATGTCCTTGACTGATTCTGGCTTCGCTATCACGATCAATGTGCTATAGGATGGTGCCCTCATGATGTCACCGGGCAGCCTTTCTGCCCCCTGGTACAACGCAACGCCCTGTGCGGATACTTTTACCCCAAAGCCGTTGCTAGTCGCAACCTCATACAGGGAGCCCTTGACGCCCCCCTCTGATACATCGTGGAGCAGTTTGACGCCCGGTTCTCGTTGAAGCGCTAATATAGCTGGGAGGGGGGTAAATCGCCGCCACATCTCGTCTGACTCCAAATCTTTTGAGAGCCTGTCAAGCCACACTGCTTCTCCCCCCACCTCGCCTATGAGTAGAACCGAGTCACCGGGATGAATGGACCCGGGGGCTCTAATCGATTCACCTAGACATGTAGCGGTTAACAGGGGGATGTCCAACCCATAATATGTGGCTGTCTGCCCAGCTGTAACCGTGACACCGTAACGCTTCGCTTCATCCCCCAGGCTCTTCGCGATTACCTGAAGCTCATCTTCAGTGGTCTTCAATGGTAGATAGATGCCCGTGATAAGATGGCTGGGTTTACCAAACTTGGACGCAACATTGCTGGCTGAGTAGTGGAAAGCGAAGAAGCCGAGCGTCTCCAGTGGTACTCCGATGCTTGGGCTGTGAGCGATTACAGTGTTTCCGCTGAGGCTGGTCGTCGCCCCGTCTAGCTCTAGTTCTTTCTCAGTTGGGATATAGGGTAAAACAGATCTGTTGAATACTTCTCGTGTTACCTTTCCCAGCCCAAGCGCATCAGTCATCCTTGTATCCTCAATACTCAGTTACATCAGCCTATAAATCCCGAGCCTCTTACGTACAGCGACTACCACACCGATAGCCACCGGGATGAACACCGCGTCAACTATGGTCGGTAACACCGTCAATGCAACTCCCCAGCCGAACAGGTACCAGTCCAAGACGAAGAAGCCCAAGGTCTCGAAGACCACACCGATCACCATCGCGGCTATCTCCCACATGGAGACGGTGCTGATCTCCTCCTCTTTTCTCATACGCACCAGGACGCTGATGAGCCCAGCCTCCAGGCCACGCACCAGCATGGCTCCGAAGACGAAGACGATTGGGAAACCAAAGGTCATCACCTTGTACCCGGTGCCCAGCATCATCGCCAAAGCAACTATTACAGTGGCTGTGATGGGGTCAACGAGCACGCCCAATGTATAGGTCAGCACTGGCGAGAGATCATACTCTGCCAATGGCTGTGGCATGGGTATCATAATCAAGTTGGATAGGGTTGTTAACGCAGCCATTACGGCTATGAACGCGAGTCTTCCCGAGGTCGATTTTAACATTTTTTCCATTACATCACCTTCGGGGGATGGAATTTCGCTGAGAATCTTATTCCCTTCGCCAGCATTATCTGGATCAGGTTCAAAGGGTCGCCCATTTGGGGCCTCTCAGCCGGGTTATTCCCAGCTCCCCTCAAACTGTGAGACATGGTTATTGGTATAAAAGGTTTTCAACATAACCATGTAGATGTTTCATTGAATGATGCAATTTAGATGCGACAATCTCATCTACAGGGTTAGCGCTTATATATTCAGGGCTTCAAGAAATGAGTGAACTATATGGCAATTACTTTGACTACTGACATGATTTTGGGGATCGGCGCACTAATCGTCGCCGCTGTGGCCATAATAATGTTCATGAGAGCAACAGGTGGAGTCAATAAACCAACAAGCGAAGAAGAACCCACCAGCCAACAAAGAACAACAGTCAGAGTAGAGCCACGTAACGTCAATGTACCAGACCTCCCAACTGTAACCCAGCGAACCCAAGTAGAACAAGCGCGAACCCAGATACGAACCCTCACCCTCCAGCAGGAAATACTCAGCATGGTGATGAAACGCCTATTCGAGGCAGAGGACAACGGCGAGATAAGCCGAGACGAGAGGGAGCGCCTCAGCAAGAACTATGAGTCAGAGATGCAGCAGGTCACCGAGCAGCTCAACAAGGCCGAACTCATCGTGAGCCTCAACGAGTTAGAGGAGATAAGGAGCAACATAATTACCCAGTTCCAGCAGACCCTCACCGATACCCAGAGCAAGATAGACCTAAT
This sequence comes from uncultured Candidatus Bathyarchaeia archaeon, assembly GCA_964628765.1. GTDB lineage: Archaea > Thermoproteota > Bathyarchaeia > TCS64 > TCS64 > RBG-16-57-9. Next base: position 4,189 of record CAZVMT010000140.1, read on the forward strand.
CATCAAGGAGCTCAAAATACCACAGCCCGAACCTGAACCAGAGCCAGAGCCTGAACCCAAGCCGACTCCAAGGAAGCGCAGACCGAGACCCCAGCCACAAGACGATGAACAAGAAGAAGAACCAGAGGAAGAGGAAGAAGACGAGACAGGAGCAAGAAAGAGAGACACCGTCGAGGACCGACTCGATAAGCTTAAACAGGACGTGCTGAAGGAGCTAGAGGAGTTAGAGCGCTTGGAGCTGGAACAATGAGTTGGAGGCAGGAAGCAAAGATTAAAGCCGCCGAGAGAGTTGTCGAACACATCAAGGATGACATGGTCATAGGCATCGGAAGCGGCACCACGGCAGCGGAAGGCATCAGGATCCTCGGAGACAAGATAAGAAACGGGGAGGTTCGCGGCATAAGAGCTGTTCCTACAAGTTATCAAGCGATACAGGAGGCTGTGAAGGCCCAGATTCCCCTCACCACATTGGATGAGTACCCTGTGCTGGATTTCGGGTTTGACGGAGCGGATCAGCTAGACCAAGAACTCAACGCCATAAAGGGCGGTGGAGGAGCGCTCCTCAGAGAAAAGATCGTGGCCAGCTGCTGCAGGGAATATGTTTTGATCGCTGACCAGACAAAGGTCTCTGATGTCTTGGGCAGGGATCAGCCTGTTTATCTTGAGGTTCACCCCATGGCGGTGGCCCCTGTGTTGCGGAGGCTTAGAAACATGGGTGCTAAGCCAACTGTCAGGCAGGCAGTGGGGAAACTTGGGCCAGTGGTTACGGACAATGGGAATAATCTTATCGACGCGGATTTTGGGCCTATTCATAATCCGGGTTATCTGAATGCGAGGCTTCACTCTGTTCAGGGAGTCATGGAGACTGGTTTATTCATCGGCTACGCCAAGATAGCCTACATCGGAACCCAGCATGGCGTCAAGACCATGACCCGTTTCTAGCACCAAAATTATATAATTAGTCTAATTCAAGCAACTGGGATGGAGTTGCAGGAGATTCGCAGAGCAAGACTGGATGATGAGCCCCATGTATTCGAGTTATTCAGCAGGTTAACATCGAGACAGCGAACGGACCAGTACAGGGTAAACCAAGAAACAGGGCCAGCGATATACAGGAAGATCATCGAGAACCCTGAGCTGGGCGTCGTATTGGTGGCTGAGAAAGAGGATGGGATTCTGGGAGTTATTACTTTGTCTTATCCTGTGGCTATTCGCTGCAGTGGACCCTATGCTCGTATCGAGGAGTACATCGTGGATGAGGCAAGCAGGGGCAGGGGAATAGGGAGCATGCTTCTCGATGCCGCGATAAACGAGGCTAGAGAGATGGGGTGTTTTGATCTTCAGGTGAATAATCCAAGCATCCTGGGGCGCCCACTGTACCAGAGGAGGGGCTTCAAGGATGGCGGCGACTATATGAGACTCAAGCTCTAATATGGCAAGTTTTTAGAACCCAACAGCGATCAAATATCCATGTCTTTCGCTGATCTAGTCATCCAGAACGGCCCAGTCATCACCATGGACCCCAAGAGAAGGATCGCCGACGCAGTGGCCGTCATTGATGGGAAGATAGTAGCTGTTGGGAGCAAACCAGAGGTTAAACGGCTCATCGGCCCCATGACCGAGTTGGTTGATCTCGATGGGAGGGCATGTACTCCTGGTTTGGTTAATACCCATGATCACTTCCTTGAGCACGGCATCTCATCTGCTTTTGTCATAGATATCAGGTACCCGAAGGCACGGAGCATCAAAGAAATAGCCGGGTTACTTGAGGAGAGGATCAGGGAGGCCCCCAAGGGCCAGTGGATTCTAGCCCATGTATGGGATGAAACATTGCTGGAGGAGAAACGTTTCCCCACAAAATATGATCTAGACTCTGTTAGTCCGGATAACCCTGTCTACATCAAACGAGTATTCCAGATGGGAGTAGCCAACAGCAAGGCACTAGAATTAGCTGGAGTCACCAAAGACACACCAGACCCGGAGTATGGGGTAGTAGAGAAAGATGAGAACAGCGAGACAACGGGGTTACTTAGAGGCCACGCGACCTGGCTGGTAACCGATAAGATAACGTGGAGCCGGGAGGATAAAGTTGCGGCTATCAGGCAGGCTTGCAGGGATTTCCACTCTGTGGGATTCACCACAGTGATTGAGCCCGGCGTGATGGCGGATGCGATAGAAGCCTATAGGGAGACATATAGACGTGGGGAACTCACTCACAGGGTCCAGATGCAGGTAGGCTTCCTCAGGAGCCTTGAGGAGACCCAGTGGGCCGTGGATAATTACGCTGTGGGTGGAGACGATATGCTGAGGATCACTGGTCTCAAGATGGCTATTGATGGCGGCGTAGGTCCGAGAACAGCTTTGTTCTATGAAGGATACCTGGATAAGCCGGATGTCTATGGGAATCAGATGGTCTCGCAGGAGGAGCTCAACAGGATGGTGGAGCTTGGGCACAGGAACGGGTTCCAAGTAGCCATCCACGCCATAGGCGACAAGGCCATAGACATCACCATGGATGCATACGAGTATGCCCAGCGGACCACTCCGAGACCCGATCCACGTCACCAGATAGTGCACTGTTATTTCCCCACGGAGAAAGCCAAGAACCAGTTGGTTGATCTGGGGGTCATGGTGAACACCCAGACGCCTTTCTTTTACTTCCTTGGTGAGAGCTTCCTAGAGGCTCTTGGAGAGGAACGATGCGTGGACTGTATGCCTATCAAGACCCTCAACGAGCTTGGTATCCCTGTCGGTATTAGCCACGACGCAACGGTTACCCCTCCGCTTCCAAACATCGGACTATACGCGTCGGTGACGAGGAAGACCATCAAGGGAAACACCTTGGGCAAAAAAGAGGCGGTCAACACAGAGACGGTACTTGAATTCTATACTACCTCAGCTGCGAAGCACTGCTTCATGGAGGACAAGATAGGCAGCATCGAGGTGGGGAAATACGCGGATTTGGCTGTCTGGAACTTCAACCCACTGGGTGTTGACCCGGAGAGGCTCAAAGATTGGCGGTGCCAGATGACCTTCGTTGGGGGCAAGAAAGTTTATTCATCCTAATATTTCCATGGTTTCGTAGTTTATTTTAAAACCATTACCATCCATATCATCTAGGAATCTTCATTGACAATCTTAAGGAACATCAGAGTACTGGACTTCAGCCACGTCTACTATGGACCATACGCCACGATGATCCTAGCCGATCTAGGGGCAGACGTAATCAAAGTAGAGCCCCTGTGGGGGGAGGTAGCGAGAGAATACTCACCCAAATTCGGTGGAGCAAGCGGCGTATTCCACTATCTTGACAGAAACAAGAGGGGAGTAACCCTTGACCTCAAGTCATCCGAGGGAAAAGAAATAGCTTTGAAGCTAGCCGAGAAAAGCGACATAGTTATCGAGAACTTCAGCCGCGGAGCCATGGACCGCCTCGGATTGGGGTACGAGGATATCAAGAAGGTGAAACCCGATATCATCTACGC